>JAWOIV010000089.1:0-13807 GCA_046484465.1 Gaiellaceae bacterium | reverse complement strand
CGTGTCGGATGCCCAACGTGCGCTCTTCGCTGCTCTCGAGCGTGCCGTGGGGCGGCATTCGGCCTTCGCGTCTCCCTCGCTCCACGCGGAGACCCCGACGACCGAAGCGCTCTTCCGAGAGCGGCGCCGCGCTCTACGTACTGCGCGTGAGCTCCAGAGCGAGTTCGAGGAGGAGCGGCGCGGCCGCTGGGACGCTCGTCTCAGGCGCTCCGCCCTGCTTGCCCCGGCTCGCGCGCTCTACGGGCGCGTTCGCTCGGGCTGACTGGAGCTGCGCGCCGTCGCGAGGAGGCCGCCGAGACCGAGGAGGACGAACGCGGGCGCGACCGGCAGGATGAAGTGCCGGTCGGCGAAGAGGCCGAGTGCGTTGAGGAGAACCACGAGGAAGCCTGCAAAGCCGAGCGCCACGAGCGTAGGCCAGCCTCGCGGCCGACGCAGTGCGATGGCGAGCAGCCCGACGACGACGAAGAGAACCGGCCGCGGGAACCAGCGCGACGCCTGGTTCAGCCGGAGCGCGAGCTCGGCGTTTGCAGTGCGGTCGGGAAACGAGGCGAAGAGCTCGTCGCGCCTCCGCTCGACCCGGTCGAACCGCGGGCGGAGCGACGGATCGTCGAAGGCGAACCTGAAGTCGGTCGGTGACGCCCACACCTGGCGGATCGCGTTGTCAGGCCGCGAGATCCACACGACCTGGCCGCCCGGGATCGGCTGGCCCTCGCTCGGCGGTGGGAGCCCGTCCGCCCGCTCGTCGACAGTCTCTACCGGTCGTTGCGCCGCGCCCCCCCTGACCTCGCGGAAGAGCGACTCGCTGAGCTGGAGCCACACCGTCTTGGCCACGCCTCTCGCGTACGCCCCGGGGTGCGCCCGGACTGCTTCGATGCCGGCCTCGCGCAGCACCGAGTAGTCGGTGTCCCAGCCGAAGACCTCGTCGGAGAGGAGATAGAGATCCTCGTGGATGCGGAAGCTGCCGCTCGTGAACACCTCGTCCAGGGTGACGCCGTACGAGCGGTACGGCTCCCGGGTCAGGAGATGACGTTGGACGGCTCCGCCGAGGCGCCGTGACGCTTCGCCGTTCTCGGGAGACACGATCCGGTCGGTGATGAAGGCCCGGTAGAAGGGGATGACGGCGTTCCCGCCACGGGCGAGCTTCCACTCGTCGTATCGCACGCCGTTGTGCGCGCTCCAGGCGACGAGCGGAAGGCTCGCGGCGAGCGCCACGGCTGCGGCGCGCGTGACACGCTCTCGGAGTGTTCCCGGGAGGACGAACGGGAAGAGCGCGAACACGAGCAGCACCGCGTTCCCGGGGCGCACGAGCGCGACGAGCGCGATCCCGAGCCCGACCGACGCCCAGCGTGCCGTCGAGGGTCGGTCCACGGCACGCACGAGCAGGAGCGTCCAGAGCGCGAACGCTGCTGCAAAGACGGGCTCGCTGTTCAGGGCGTGGAAGAGGATCCCGTAGGCCGGGTACACGAGGAGCGCCACGGCGACCGCGATCGCGACCCACGGCCCGAAGAAGCGCGCGGCGGCGCTCCAGGCGACGACCGAGCCGGCGAAGAGCAGTGCCATGACCGGCTCGGCGAGTGCTCCGTCGAACATGTCGAGCGAGAAACCCGCGACGACCGGCGTCACCGGCGTCCGGAAGAGGAGCGACCACGGCAGGACGGGGTCGGCGTCGAGGAGCTGGGCGTAGGCGTACACGTACTCGTCCAGGTCGCGCCCGGCCGTCAGCGGCCAGGCGAGCGCCCGGACGGTGTAGACGCCGAGCGCCGCGAGGAACAGCAGAAGCGCGCCGAGCGGCCGCGACGCGAGGCGCACGAGCCACGTGCGCAGGCAGTTCCAGGCCTGTCTCATGCAGGCTGGTCCCAGTATGCGGGCATCCCGCTGAGGCGCCGCTTGATCCGGAGCGGGAGCCAGCGGTGCCGGCGCCCGAGCTGGAGCCCTGCGAACTTCGCGCCTTCGTAGACGGCCGCGTACGGGATCCAGCGGCGTTGTCCGGTTCGCCAGAGCCACGACACCTCGCCTCGCGCGTAGCGGCCGGCGGCGTCACCGAGCGCGCGCCGCGAGCCCGGCGCGTCGCTCACGTACGAGCGCTCGGCCGAGACGCCCGAGTCGAAGAACCTGCGGAAGGCGCCCGCGACGGTGTACGGGTGAGAGTGAAAGACGGCCGCGCGCGGCTCGTAGAGGATCGTCATCCCGGCGAGGAGTACCCGGCGTGACCACTCCTGGTCCTCGCTCATCACGATGTCGTCCGCGAACCGGTGTTCCTCCCAGACACGGCGCGGGATCGCCGAGTTGACGTTCGAGAAGAGCGTCGACTCGAACGACAGGTCATCGGCGCTCTCGAGGCGCTGGACGCGCGGCTCCGGGCCGTAGAGGAAGTCGAGGAAGAACTGTTCCGTGGGCCGCGCCGTGACGTGCGGGAGTTGGCGGCCGTAGACGCCGGCGACTCCCTCGTCGCGGAGGGGCGCCACGAGAGTGGCGAGCCAGGCGGCGTCCGCAGCGCATGCGTCTTGGGTCGTGAAGACGAGCACGTCGCCGCGCGCCAGCTCGACTCCCAGGTTCCTCGTCGTGCCGTGGTCGAACGCCTCCGGGGGAATCTCGTGCACACGCGCCCCCGCCTCCCGTGCACGCTCCGGGCTGCCGTCCGTCGAGCCCGAGTCGACGACCACGACCTCGACCTCGTCGTCGACGCGCTGCCGCGCGATCGCGTCCAGGCAGCGGACGAGGTCACTCCCGCCGTCCTTCACCGGTACGAGGACCGAGATCACGACCGCCGGTAGACGAGGAGCCGGTTGTTGGCGCGCGGAGGCACGTAGGCCGAGAGCACGAGGCGGTCCTCGGGGTGCAGCGAGGGGACGAGCTCTCGGAGCTCGCCGTCGTCGAAGTAGCGAACCCGATCGCCGGTGAGGAAGCGGTCGGACGCCCACGCGGCGTAGTGCCACGGGCCGTGCGATCGCACCCAGTCCTTGACGGCATAGCTGCCGCCTGCCGCGGTCAGCGCGTGCGCGTCCTCCAGCACGCCGGGACGGAGCTCGGGCGGGACGTGATGGAGCACGTCCACGAGCACGACGAGGTCGAACGGCCCGTTGCCCTCGTCGAGGAACGTGCGCGAGTCGACGGACCGGAACTCCGCCCGGCTCGGGTCGCCGCGGAACAGCCGGCCCACCTCCGGCGCTACGTCGATACCGGCGTAGCGCGCGCCGGGGAACCGGGCGAGGAGCGGACCTGCGAGCTGGCCGTCGCCGCACCCGATCTCGAGGATCATCTCCGCCTCGACGGCGCTCACCAGGAGCCGGGCGCAGGAGTCGAGGTTCACGAACCGGGAGCGGTAGAAGTCGCTCACCGGCACCTCGAGCCGGCCGAGGCGGGTGCGGACAGCCCGCCCGAGGCTCATTCGCGAGTTCGCATCGTCAGCAGGCTCAGGAAGAAGGCGCCGAAGACGACCTGGAGCCCGAGGCCGAGCGTCGTAACGAGGAGCGCCGTCTCGAACGCGCGCCCGAGCGCTCCGAACCCCGCTCGCGCCCACTCCGCGCCGATCGCGGCGAGACCCACGAAGGACAGGAGGATCATCAGCCCGCCTGCGAGCAGACCATGCTCCAGCCGCAGGTGGCGTCCGAGGCGGTCGAGAAGCGGGTCGATCTCGCCGATGCGCTCTCGGGCGTACGTCCGTGCGAACACGCCGAGCTGGACGATCTGCGCTCCGATCAGCGTGAGCGCGACGAAGCCGAGCATCGTGTGGATCTGCCACGAGCGGCCGAGAACGTCGATCGGCCCCGTGGCGAGCGCGAGCATGCCCGCGAAGCCCAGGAGGAGGAGGAGCCCACCCGGAACGAGGTAGAGCCAGCTCGGGCTGTACAGGAGCATGAAGCGGACGTGGCGCCAGGCGTCGCCGACGCGGTTCAGCTTCGACTCCCCCTCCCGCGGGTAGTAGTCGATCGGGATCTCGCTGACGCTCAGGCCACGGCGGTACGCCTTGAACACCATCTCGGAGGCGAACTCCATACCCGTGGAGTGGAGGTCGAGCTTGGGAAGCGCGTCCTTGCGGATCGCGCGCATCCCGCAGTGCGCGTCGGACACCTTCACGCCGAACAGGAGGTTGAGCATCCCTGTGAGGATCGGGTTGCCGATGTAGCGGTTCGCCCACGGCATCGCACCCTGGTGGATCTCGCCCTCGAACCGCGAGCCCATGACGAGGTCGTCGCCGTTCGCGAGGCGCTCGACGAACGGCGCGAGCTCGTCGAGTGGGTACGTGCCGTCGGCGTCCCCCATGACGATGTAGTCGCCCCGTGCGGTTGCGAGGCCGCGCAGGTACGCGCTCCCGTACCCGGGGACGGGCTCCTCGACGACCGTCGCTCCGTGCTCGGCGGCGATCTCGGCGGAGCGGTCGGTCGAGTTGTTGTCCACGACGATCACCTCGCCGGCGCGGCCCGAGCGGTTGATGCCTTCCCGGGCCTGGTCGATCACGCCTCCGATCGCCCCCTCCTCGTTCAGGCAAGGGAGGACGACGGAGATCTCGGGCACAGCGGGCATCCGGCGTCGAATGATCGCAGCCGCGCCCGAGGGCGCTCCGCGCTCGGAGCTAGCCTTGTCGCGTTGAGGGTCGAGACTCCCGACCAGGCCGCTCCGGCTCGAGGGGCGCGAGGCGGCGTGCGCGGCCTCGCAGCCCGGCTCGGCGCCTGGATCGACGCGCTCTCGCCGGGGCGCGGCACCGCAGCCCTCGTCGCGCTCTCGCTCGTCGTGTGGGCACTGCAGAGCCTCGTCTGGCCGGTCGTCGCCGGGCGCGACCTCGGCACCTACCTTCGCTACTACTCCCAGATGTGGGAGTGGGACGCCGTGCTCCCGCAGGCCATGCTCGGACGGACTCCCGGGGCTCCGCTGATCCTCGGCGCGACTCTCGAGCTCGGCGGCCTCGCCGTGGAGATACTCATGGCCGGCCTCTTCGTCGCGTCGATCGTCGCCTGGACCGTCGCTGCGGCCTCGTTCGACCGCCGGGCGGCGGCGCTCGTCGCCGGGATCCTATTGCTCTATCCAGGCTACGGCGCGCTCTTCCATCAGTTCTCGAGCGACGCGCTCTCGGCGGCCGGGTTCGCGTTCTGGGCGCTTGCGGCGGTACGCGTCTGCCTGCGCCCGAGCGCGATGCGGTTCGGCCTTCTCGGGGCCGGTCTCGTGGCGCTGATCCTCGTCCGGCCCGCGAACCAGGCGCTCCTCGCGTTCGCGCTCGCGCCGCTGGTGCTTGCCGGGACGTGGCGCGAGCGCCTCGGACGAAGCGGAACGTTCCTCGGTGTGGCCGTCGCGCTGCTGGTCGCGTGGTCGGGCCACAACGCCATTCGTTACGGCGATTTCACGGTCGCCCGTGGATCGAGCATCGTGGTGCCTTTCGCGCGAGCATTCACGGAAGAGCGGATCGTCTCGCCCGAGAACGGCCCGTCGTCGCGCGCTCTCGCGCGGGCGGTCGAGCAACGTCTGCTGATCGAAGAGCCGTACCGCTCGTACGGGATCGACCTCGAGACGTTCTTCGGCTCGGGGAGCTCGCGGATGCTCGAGGACGCCGCCTCGCTGACCGACCGCAGCTTCGGGTGGGACGAGGACTACGCGATCCTGCGCGAGGCGGGCGTCGAGGCGGTGCGCGCTCACCCAGGCACATACGCCGAAGGCGTCGTGCGAACCATGTGGCAGCTCCTCCGCGGCCCGGCGTACGTCGTCGCGTCCGGGTCGACGAGCTCGTCGGACGAGGACCGCGGGGACGCTCCTGGCGAGGGCGAGGGCGAGGGCGAGACGATCGTCGTCGCCGGCCGCGTACTTCCCCGGCCGTCCGAGGGTGAGCCGATCCCGGGATCGCACCAGGCGCTGTGGGTCTCGACGCCGGACGACCGCATCCGGGAGGTGTGGAGCTCACCGACCGAGCACCGTCTCGTCTTCCGCGAACCGGGGGACGAGGCACGGGCCGACCACGTCCAGAAGGAGATCTCCCGCCTCACCGGCCGCCTCCCGGATCGTGCGGGGAGCGCGACGCTCGGCCACCGCTTGAACCAGGTCGCGTACCGGTTCCCGCCTCCCTTCCTGTGGCTCGCCGTCGGGCTCGTGGCGCTCGCCTGGCGCCGCCCGCGCGACGGGCGGATCGCTCTCGTGCTGGCAGGAGCGGGACTGCTCGTCCTCCTGGCCTCCGCGCTCGGGCTGCCGGCGACCGCCGAGTACGCGATGCCCGTCGTCCCGGCGTTCGCGCTCCTCGCCGGCGTCGGACTGCTCGGGCGGCGGGACGACCGGCGCTCCGACGGCGATAGGCTTGCTCCCCGATGAAGCTGGTCATGACGCTCGTCGCGCGGGACGAGATCGACATCGTCGACGCGCAGCTCGCCTTCCATCTGAACGCGGGCGTCGACTTCGTCATCGCCACCGACCACGCATCCACGGACGGGACGACGGACGTGTTCCGCCGCTACGAGCGCGACGGCGTGCTCCGGCTGATCCGCGAAGAGGGCGACTACCACGAGGCGGAGTGGCGCACGCGGATGGCGCGCCTCGCGGTGACGGAGCACAACGCCGACTGGGTCTTCGCGAGCGACGCCGACGAGTTCTGGTGGCCCCGCGGCGGCAGTCTGAAGGACGTGCTGCAGGCGATCCCCGCTCGCTACGGCGTCGTCCGCGCCTTCTGGCGTCCGTTCGTCCCCGGACCTGACGACGGCTCGTTCTTCGCCGAGCGAATGACGGCGCGCCTGTCCCCGACTGCGCCCATCAACGACCCGCTCAGCCAGTGGCGCCCGAACGCGAAGGTCGTCCATCGCGGTCGTCCGGATGTCACCGTCGGCCGCGGCAACCACACGGTCGAGGGCAGCAACCTGATCCCGCTCAGGGGCTGGTATCCGATTGAAGTGCTCCACTTCCCGCTCCGGACGCAGGCGCAGTTCGAGCGCAAGGCCTCGGTCTGGCACTCGACCGACACCGTGCGCTTCCACGAGGCGCATCGAGCAGCGAGCGAGGCCGTCGAGTCCGGTCGCGGACAGGAAACGTTCCGCGCGCTCCTCATCGACGACGACGCGCTCGAGCGCGGCCTCGCGGACGGGACGCTCGTCGTCGACGAGCGACTGCGCGGGGCGCTGCGGGCGCTCGCGGGCGTCAACCGCGTCGAGCCTCCAGGCGATCCGCTCGAGGCGCGGTTCTCGGTGCCGGAGGCGGAGGAACGGCTGCTCAGCTTCCCACTCCCGACCGTCGTGGACGACGCCACATATGCGGTCGACGTGGCCACGCTCGGAGAGGCGGACGTCGTGCGGGCACAGCGGCGCTTGGACGTGCTCGAGGAGCGGATCGCCGAGCTCGAGCGCCGCCCGTCGGCCCGTCTCGGCCGGCTCGCGAGGCGTGCGCTGAATCGGGTCCGCCGCTCTCCCTGAGACGCCTGACGTGAAGCTCGCCATGACGCTGCTCGCCCGGAACGAGGCGGATCTCGTCGAGGCGAACGTCGCCTTCCACCTGAACGCCGGCGCGGATCTCGTCATCGCCACGGACAACCGCTCGGACGACGGGACGACGGAGATCCTCGAGTCGTTCGCGCGAGACGGTCACCTCCACCTGATCCGCGAAGAGGGCACGGACATGCGCCAGGGCAAGTGGGTCACGCGCATGGCACGACTCGCCGCCCGGGAGCACGGCGCCGACTGGGTCATCCACGGCGACGCCGACGAGTTCTACTGGCCGCGTGGCGGGACGCTCAAGGAGGTGCTCGCTGGCATCCCTCCGCCCTACGGCTCGGTTCGCACGTTCGTCCGGACGTTCCTCCTCCGCCCGGGCGGCGAGGAGCTCCCCTTCTTCGAGCGGATGACCGTCCGGCTCTCGACTCCCGCCCCGATACACGACCCGGCGAGCATCTTCCGTCCCGGCTCCAAGTTGATTCATCGGGCCCACCCGGACGTCGTCGTCGGCGACGGGACACACGCCCTGCACGGGGCGTCGCTACCGCGTCTTCCCGGGCATCACCCGATCGAGATGCTCCACTTCCCGTTCAGGACGACGGAGCAGGCAGGGCAGAAGTTCGTCCGCGCGTTCGGGGCGTGGACGCAGAATCCGACCCGGCCGCCGCCCCACTACTACGCGAAGGCGTACTCCGCGATCGGCGAGGGACGTGTGGACGAGTTCATCGCTTCGCTCACCTGCTCCGACGACGTTCTCGAACGCGGGCTCGAAGATGGGACGCTCGTTCTGGACACGCGTCTCCGCAATGCGCTCGGGCTGCTGCGCGCCGACGGTGACGAGGGCCGACGCTTCCGTCTTCCCTCGTCGGTGCCACGGCTCGCGTTCCCGCACCCCGACCTCGCGGACGATGCGCGCTACGCGGCGGAGGCCGCGGCGCTGGACGAGGCCGAGGTGGTCAGGCTCCGGAGGCGCATGGACGCCGTGGCGGAGCACATGTCGCGCCTCGATAGCAGGCATGGCCGAGCATGGAGCACCCGGGATGCGGAGCTCGACGCGTCCGGGGTCCTCGGCGGGGGCTAGCATCGGGCGCGTGAGCCAGACGAAGATCGACGACCCGCCGGACGTCCAGGCACCCGTGTCGTCTGCGCTCGACGCGTTCGATCGCGTCGAGCGCGTCACGGTGATCAAGCCCGCGCCACGTTGGCCGCATCTCGACCTGCGCGAGCTCTGGCACTACCGCGAGCTCCTCTTCCGGCTCGTCTGGAGGGACGTCATCGTCCGTTACAAGCAGACGTCGATCGGCGTCTTCTGGGCGATCCTCCAGCCCTTCATGACGATGGTCGTCTTCACGCTCGTGTTCGGGAAGTTCGCGGACTTTCCGTCCAAGGGCGTGCCGTACCCGATCTTCACCTACTCCGCGCTCCTCCCCTGGACGTACTTCGCGTCGTCCGTCTCCCAGTCGTCCGTGAGCATCGTCGGGAACAAGACGCTCGTGACCAAGGTCTACTTCCCGCGCGTGCTGGCTCCGATCGCCGGCGTGTCCGTCCCGATCGTGGACTTCCTGCTGGCGTTTACCGTCCTCTTCGGGATGATGGTGTGGTTCGGGATCTTCCCGACGGCGGCGATCGTGCTCGCCCCGTTCTTCCTCTTCATGGCGTTCATCTCCGCGCTCGGGGTCGGGCTCTTCCTGTCGGCGGTCAACGTCCGGTACCGCGACGTGCCGTACGCGATCCCGTTCCTCATGCAGATGTGGCTCTTCGTGTCGGGCGTCGTCTTTGCGATCACGTCGCTGCCCGAGAAGTGGCAGTGGATCCTCGCGCTCAACCCCATGACCGCGGTGATCAACGGCTTCCAGTGGGGCGTCATCGGCACCCCGGCGCCCGACCTCGGAAAGACTCTCGTGAGCACCGGGGCGGCAGCGGCGTTCTTCGTCGTCGGGCTCTGGTACTTCCGCCGCTCCGAGCCCAAGTTCGCGGACACGATCTAGGGGGCCTGTCCGGACGATGAATCAGAGCGCCTTGCACACGTCACGCACCACGACGCGGCGTCCTCGGTCGCGCCAATATGCGTGCATATTGACGCTCCCTGCGTCCTTGCTTCGCGGCACGTGCCGCGTGCCATCCACCGTGGTCACCCTCCGGACAGGCCCCTGATGGCGAAGGCGATCCTCGTCGAGGAGCTCGGCAAGCGCTACCGCATCGGCCAGCTGCAGAGCGCGTACGGGACGCTGCGCGACGCGCTCGCAGAGGGCACGAGCCGGATCGTGCACCGCGAGCGCCAGCCGACGTACGAGGAGATCTGGGCACTCCGCGACGTCTCGTTCGAGGTTCCCGAGGGTGAGGTGCTCGGCGTGCTCGGCCGGAACGGCGCGGGCAAGTCCACGCTGCTCAAGATCCTGACGCGAATCACGAACCCGACCGAGGGCAAGGCGACGATCCGTGGCCGCGTCGGGAGCCTCCTCGAGGTCGGCACGGGGTTCCATCCCGAGCTCACCGGGAGGGAGAACATCTTCCTCAACGGCTCGATCCTCGGGATGAAGCGAAGGGAGATCCAGTCGAAGTTCGACGAGATCGTCGAGTTCTCCGGGGTGGAGCAGTTCATCGACACGCCCGTGAAGCGCTACTCGAGCGGCATGTCGGTGCGGCTCGCGTTCGCTGTCGCCGCGCACCTCGAGCCGGAGATCCTGCTCGTGGACGAGGTCCTCGCGGTCGGGGACGCAGAGTTCCAGCGGCGCTGCCTCGGCCGGATGGAGGACATCAGCCTGACGGGCCGGACGGTGCTCTTCGTGTCGCACAACATGCAGACGCTGACCGCTCTCTGCAACCGCGCCATCTGGCTCGACCAGGGCAAGATCCTGCTGGACGGGAAGAGCTCGGAGGTCGTCGCGCAGTACCTCCAGGCCGGCTTCGGCACCGGGTCCCAGCGGGAGTGGCCGGACGTCGAGACTGCGCCCGGGAACCAGTACGTCCGCATGCGCTTCGTCCGCGTGATCCAGGACGGCAAGGTCACCGACGCCGCGGACGTTCGGCGTCCTGTCGGCATCGAGATCGGCTTCCGCGTGATGCAGCCGGCGCCTGCCCTCTTCCCGAAGGTCAAGCTCTGGGACTCACAGTCGAACGTCGCGTTCAACGCGATGGACACCCATCCGAGGTGGGACGACCCTTTGCAGCCCGGCGACTACGTGACGACGGCGTGGATTCCCGGGAACCTCCTGAACGAGGGTCTCATGACCGTGCTCGTCCAGATCTGCTCCTTCGACGTCATGAAGATGCGGCCGCATGCGGGTTCGGGCAACGTCGCGTTCCACGTCCAGGATCCCGGCGAGGGAGACTCCGCGCGGGGCCGCTACACCGGGCAGTGGAAGGGCGTCGTACGCCCGTTGCTCGAGTGGACGACCGAGGAGCGCTAGTACCCCTCAGCCGAGCGCGTAGCGCGTCGGCGCGTCCAGCCCGTCGAGCGACCCCGTGTAGCGGTAGCTCCGATCCGTGAGTGACGCGAGCGACGCCGGCGACGAGTATGTCGCCGTGGCGAGGACGCGAGCGCGGGCGGTTGCGAAGCCGCCCCGGTGGAAGCCGGCCGTGTTGCAGAACAGAAGCGTCCCTTTCGGCCCCGTGAAGGTCTGCACGGCCTCCGCCGGCATGCGCTGCTCGAGCTCGTCCTCGGGCGGGTAGTTCTCGCCCAACGGCCGCCAGGGCCAGGCGTCGCCGTGGCGCCCGCCCGGCGCGCTGCCCGCCGCGTACTGGAACGGCCCGGTGGCTTCGTCGACGTCCACGAGGTAGAGGAAAGCCTTCACGAGCTTGCGGTCGTTGAAGTCCCGGTGCCAGCGCTGCGACGAGATTCGCCTCGCCTCCTCGGGCTGGGGGACGGAGTACCACATGTCCACGTACTCGAGCTTCGACCACATCGCGAGGTACGAGTTCGCGACGTCGAGCATCCGGTGCGACGCGCACGTGCGGAACCACGGGTCGGTGAGATCGAGGTCGACTCCGTAGCTGTGCAACCGCACGACGAACTCCTTGCCGGCACGCACGCGCAAACCCTCGCGGTCGCCGGCGAGCCCGGTCTCCGTCTCGGCGATGAAGCGGGACGCCTGTTCCTCGATCGCGCTCCACCTCTCGTCTCCGTCGAAGAGCTCGGAGAACGTGAGGAGCGAGAAGCCGTCGGTCTCGAGCTCGGCGACGATCCGTTGCTGCAGGTCGTCGAGCGCAGGCGGGCTGCCTGCGAAGTGTCGCCTGCTCGCCCGGTTCGAGAGCGCGCGGTCGTGGACGGCGTACGTGGCACGGATCCCGCGAGCCTCGAGCGAAGAGGCGACGCGGTTGACGCGTGCGGCGAAGCGTGTCTTCGTCCTGTGCATCGCCCACTACGCTAGCGCCTCCACTAGCGTTCCGGCGCGTGGAGCCGCGCGAGCAGCGACCGACGGCGTTCTTCCTGTACCGGGACTCGGCGCTCCGGCGGGCGGCGCTCGAGTCCGCTGCTGGATCGGCCGCGCGGTACAGCCTCTACGGACTCGACGAGCTCGCGGACGCGGGCTGGGTCGTCCGGCACAACCTCGAGCCGGGCAGGGCGACTGGGCACGGTGCGCGCGCGGTCGGAGGCGCGCTCGATCGACTGGTACGCCTCGGCGGCGGGTACTCGGGGGACTTCCCGGGCGTGCTCGTATCCCGTCGCGCTCTCGGTCGTACCGACGTCGTCTTCTCGACGGTGGACACCGTGGGCATCCCGCTCGTGCTCATCTCGCGGCTCGGGCTCGTGCAGACGCCGATCGTGTACGCGGCGATCGGCCTCCCAGAGCGGCTCGAGCAGTTGCGGGGCGGCCCGGCCGAGCGTCTCTACCTGAGTGCATACCGTCGCCTGCACACGATCCTCGCCTACGGCGCGGGCGAGGTCGACACGCTCCGTGCATGGCTCGGTGAGGGTGGGCCGAAGGTCGTGTTCGTTCCCTTCGGCGTCGACACCGAGTCCTTCCGACCCGATCCGGCACGAGCACCGGAGACGGACGTGGTCTCCGCCGGAAGCGACCCGCGGCGCGACTTCGGGCTCCTGCTGGAGATCGCTGCGCGCCGCCCCGAGTGGTCGGTTCACGTCGTCGGCTCGAGCGACAACGCCGGCGTCCTGACCATGCCTCCCGCGAACCTGACCACGGAGGTCGCCATCCCCTTCGTCGGCGTTCGCGACCGGCTTGCAAGCTCTCGGGTCGTCGCGCTTCCCGTGCGTGAGAACAGCTACTCGGGCGCGACGACCGTTCTCCTCCAGTCGATGGCGCTCGGCAAGCCGGTCGTCGTCAGCTGGACGGCCGCCATCGCCCGCGGATACCACCTCGAGGACGGGGTGAACTGCCGGCTCGTCCCGCCGGGGGACGGTGTCGCACTGGAGCGTGCTATCGGGGATCTCCTCGCCGATCCGGAGCAAGCGGCGGCGCTCGGCGCCCGCGCCCGGGAGACGGTCGAGCGACACCTGGGCTGGGATCGGTACGCAGGGACGATCCAGGAGCTCCTGACCGCGGCCGCAGGCGGGACTACGGTGTCCGGATGACGATGCGGACGGCCCCTCGGGCGGCCCTCGTCCACGGCCGCCGTGCGGCGGCGGCAGTCGTGAGCGAGGCGCGGACCGAGCTCGACTCGCGCTTCCGCCGCGGGGGTCGCGCCGACCTGGCGCTCTTCCACGAGTTTGCGCCTCCCCCCACCGGTGGCGGGCACCAGTTCCTCCGCGCGCTCGCCGGCGAGCTCGAGCGCCGGGGGTTGAGCGTGGAGCTGAACCGCATCTCGAGCGAGACGCCGGCGTGCCTGTTCAACTCCTTCAACTTCGACTTTCGCCGGCTGCGCCGCTTCGCCCGTCCCGACTGCCGGATGGTGCACCGCGTGGACGGGCCGATCGCCCGTTATCGCGGGTTCGACGACGGCACGGACGCGCGCATCGCGGAGCTGAACCGCGAGCTCGCGCACGCGACCGTCGTCCAGTCCCGCTACAGCCTCGACGCACATGGCGAGGACGGGATCGACCTGCGCGAGCCCGTGCGGATCCCGAACGCGGTCGATCCGGCGATCTTCCATCCTCCGACGGAGCGGGCGCCGCTCGCGGGCCGGCGTGTGCGCGTCGTGGCGACGAGCTGGTCGGACAACCCGAACAAGGGTGCCGAGGTGCTCGCCTGGCTCGACCGGCACCTCGACGCCGAGCGGTTCGAGCTGACCTTCGTCGGCCAGTCCGACGGCGCGTTCGGGCGTGTCCGATGCATCGGTCCGCTGACTTCCGCGCCGCTCGCCGAGGAGCTCAGGCGGAGCGACGTCTACCTCGCCCCGAGCGTCAACGACCCCGCCTCGAACGCGCTCCTGGAGGCGCTCGCATGCGGGCTTCCTGCCGTCTTCCGGGCCAGCGGCGGCCACCCGGAGCTCGTCGGGGACGCCGGGCTCCC
>JAWOIV010000153.1:0-33071 GCA_046484465.1 Gaiellaceae bacterium | reverse complement strand
CCGTGCCGGCGACGTCTTGCGTGCGCTCCTAGCAGGCTCGGCGGGACGGACGAGCAGCGCGATCAGCGGGCGCGAGAGTGCTCGCGCCTACGAGAACAGCTCGAGCGCGGCCAGGGGCTGGCGGAAGGGCGGGATGAGGTAGACGCCCGCAGCCCGCTCTCGCGAGGCCTCGACGAGGTCGCGGGCGAGCGCGAGCCCGGTCTCCGCCGCCTGCGGGCCGGAGTCGCGCAGCCGCGCCAGCACGGGCTCCGGGACGACGATCCCGGGCACCTCGTTGTGCAGGCGGAGCGCGAGCTGGTAGCTGCGTACGTAGAAGACGCCGACGAGGAGCGGAATGGGGCACGTCCCCCCGAGCCGGTCGAGCAGCGTGTCGAGGTAGGAGAGGTCGAAGAGCACCTGGGTCATCGCGAACCTCGCGCCGGCCTCGACCTTCTGGTGGAAGCGCTCGATTTCGTACCCGAGGTCGTCCGCCGCGGGGTTCACGGCCACACCGAGGAAGAAGGAGGTGGGTGCGTCGATCTCTCGTCCGTTGAAGTCCTCGCCGGCGTTCATGCGCGTGATCATCTGGGAGAGGCCGATCGAGTCGATCTCGTACACGCCCTGCGCTCCGGGGTAGTCGCCGGACTCGGGCGGATCGCCAGTCACGGCGAGGACGTTCCGGATCCCCTCGGCGTGCGCGCCGAGCAACATCGACTCGAGCCCTGCGATCGACGCGTCCCGTGGCGTCACGTGTGGGATGGTCTCGATCCCCGCGAGACGCTCGATCGTCGCCGAGGCCATCAGCCCGCTCATGCGGGCGCGGGCGCGCGGGTTGTCGTTGACGTCGACGACGTCGACATGGCCCGACTCGTTCAGCGTGCGGGCGAGCTCGAGCATCGCCGTCGCGTTGCCGCCGCGCGGGGGATCTATCTCCACCGAGACGACGAACTCACCCTCGCGGAGCTTCCGCTGGAGCAGCGTCTCGCGCTCGGGCTCGCTCGTCGCGATGACGATCTCGCGTTCCCGGACGACGAGCGTCGTGTGAGGCTCGCGGCCCTCGTCCACGGCTGCCCTGATTGCGGCGATCTCGGTCGGAGTCGTCCCGCAGCAGCCGCCGACGATGCGCGCGCCGAGCTCGCGCGCGAGCGCTGCGAACTCGGCGAAGTACTCGGGCGTGGCATGCGGGAAGACGATGCGCTGGCCCGAGAAGCTCGCCAGGCCGACGTTCGGCAGCGCGGCCAGCGGCTTCTCGGTTCCGCCCATCTTCTCGATCGCGCGCAGCGCGGCTTGCAGCCCGACGCCGTGGTTCGCGCCGATGGCGGCGACGTCGAGCTCGCCGAGCGCGCTCGCGGCCTCCTCGGCGGAGACTCCTCCTAGCGTCTGGGCGTCCTCGTCGAACGTCAGCAGGCCGACGATCGGCAGCGAGGAGATGCTGCGCACCGCGGCGATCGCGGTGAGAAGCTCGTCGAGGTCGTAGAACGTCTCGACCATGAAGAGATCGACTCCGCGCCCCTCGAGGAGGCCCGCCTGTTCGGCGAAGATCGCCTCGCGGTCCTTCGCGGGGCCTCCCAGCGGCCCGATCGATCCGGCCACGAAGACCTCGCCGCCGGCGACCTCGCGCGCGTCGCGCGCGATCTTCACCGCCGCCTCGTTGATGGCCCCGACCTCGTCCTCGAGGTAGTGGTCGGCGAGCTTTCGTCTGTTCGCGCCGAAGGTGTTCGTCTCGATGAGCTCTGCGCCCGCGCGGATGAAGCCGAGATGCAGGGAGAGGACGGTCTCGGGCGCGCGCAGGTTGGCCTCTTCCGGGCAGCGGAGGCGAGGGACGGCGCTCGAGACGAGCGTCCCCATCCCACCGTCCGCGACGATCGGCGGCCCGCTCGCGAGGCGCTCGAGGAACCTGCTAGCCATCGTCGGCCACTCTAGGGGCCTGTCCGGAAAGTGGTCGCGGTGGATGGCGCGCGGCACGTGCCGCGAGGCAAGGACGCAGGGAGCGCCGATATCGGGCATATTGGCGCGGCCGAGGACGCCGCCTGGCGGTGCGTGCCGTCTGCAAGCCGCTCTGAGCCGCTTTCCGGACAGGCCCCTAGACCACTAGTGCCCTCATGCGCGCGGGAGCGTCGGGTCAACCTCGCTCGTCAACACCCTCCGGGGGATCGGTCAAGCGCTCTTGGGTGACGCCCGCGATGGGGGAATCGGTGAGGGTGGGGATCACTCACGACGGGCAGCGATGCGGCGGCCGCCCGGGTGGGCGAACGAGGGGCAAAGAGCGGTTCCTCCGGTCGGAGGGGCCTGCGGGGAAAAGGGGTGCGGGGGCTTGGCGGCAACCCCGCCCCTCTCCCTCTCGACTCAAGGCCGAACGATCTGCTGCCGATAGCGGTAGCGGCTCCCGACTGGGTACTGACGGCAATCAGACCGGGTTCGGAGCGGCGAGTAGGGGCGGCGGACGACGCCGCCCTACTCATTGCGCAAGGCGGGAATCCACCGAGTGGATTCCCGCCGCGCACAAGATCCCTGAAGCGGGCAGCTTCGCTGCCCTGGTGCGAGTGGTCGTCCGTCCCGCGTTTTCGCTGTGCACCAGATCCCTGAAGGCGGACAGCTTCGCTGCCCTGATGCAAGCAGTCGTCTGTCCCGCGTTTCCGTTGTGCATCAGACCTCTGAAGGAGGGCAGCTTCGCTGCCTTGATGCGAGCAGAGTGTGCGCGGCTAGGGGCGCTGCCACTCGAAGACGGCGAGGAGGCAACCACCCTTCGTCCACGAGTTGTGGTGCGTTCCCGCCTCGTAGCTCACGAAGTCGCCCGGTCCGAAGACCGTGCTGTCCGAGTCGACGAGGTCGCCCTCCAGCACGAGGAACTCCTCCATCCCCGCGTGGTCGTGCGCGATCGTCACGGCGCCCGGCCGCATGCGCATGAGGTAGCAGCCCTGGCCGGTCTCGCGGTCGTAGCTGACCGGGAGCCAGCTCATCTCCGGCTGAACGGGCCCTTCGAGGTCGTACGCGAGGAACGGGGTGGTGTAGGCGTTGAACACGCGCCGGTGGTCTGTGTCGACCATGCGCTCTTCTTTCACTCGTCGTGGACGACGCGGCCCTCCATGCCTCCCGCCACGACCACGACCTGGCCGCTCACGTGGCTGGAGAGCCGATCCGAGGCGAGGACGACGACCTGGGCGGCCACGTCCTCCGGCTGGGCGACCTTGCGCAAGGCCATGGTGCGCGAGACGGCGTGGACGCGAGCAGGGTCGACGAGGCCGCGCGTCATCGGGGACTCCGTCCAGCCGGGGGCGACGGCGTTGACCCGTCCGAGTGGCGCGAGCCGCGTGATCTCGTTCTTCAGCGAGAGCAGCAGCCCGCCGGTGATCGCCGACTTCGCGGCCGCATAGTCGGCGTGCCCGGCCTCACCGAAGATCCCAGCGGTCGAGCCGACGAGGACGAGCGAGCCGTGCCCGTTGCGCTCCACCTCGCGCAGGAACGCGCGCGCCGTGAGGAACGTCGCGGTCAGGTTCGCGCGGACGGTCTGCTCCCAGCGCTCCAGCGGAAGCTCCCAGACGGGGACGTCCTCCCGCGGCCAGATCCCGGCGACCCCTGCGCACACGTCGACCTTGCCGAGGGCGTCGCGAGCAGACGCGAAGAGCTGCTCGACCGAGGCCTCGTCCGTGAGGTCGGCGCCTCCCGTGGGGGTGCCCCCCAGCTCCTCGGCGAGGGCTCGCGCACGCTTCTCGCCGCGGTGGTAGTGGAGGAACACGCGGGCGCCCTCGGCCGCGAAGGCGCGCGCGCAGGCGGTGCCGATCCCACCCGATGCGCCGGTGATCACGACCCCTCTTCCGCTCAGACCCGTCTCGATGCGCGAAGGCTAACGACGTCGACCCCGGCCGCGTGCACATTCGTGGTTGACATGACAGTCATAACCCGCTTCGATGCACGCCACAAGGTGTTCGAGGGAGCAGCTCCCCCGCAACATCCCGCTGTTTCCCTCGTCCCACAGAAGACAAGCAACCCCACAGGAGGGCACATGAGGAAGGGTCTCATCGCATCCGCGCTCGCGGTGCTCGTCGCGGCGGTCGTCGTCTCGACGGCCGTAGCGCGGACGGCCGAGCCGGCTGCGGCGTCGCAGCTCGCGACGTGCACCAACGTCTCGCTCGGCATGGTCGGTCCGCTCACGGGCGCAGCGGCGTTCCTCGGACAGGAGCAGCTGTCCTGGCTCCAGTTCGGCGTCCAGGACTACAACAAGAAGAACGGCACGAAGTTCAAGGTCGTCCAGGGCGACACGCAGCTCAAGGCGGACGTGGCTCGCACCGTCGCGCAGCGCATGGTGTCGAACCGGAACGTCATGGCGGTCATCGGGCCGTCCGAGAGCCAGGCCGTCCGGTCCGGCGGTGTGCTCTACCGCTCGGGGAACCTCGCAGCCGTGTCGGGCTCGGCCACCGCGGTCGACCTGACGAAGGGTCGTCCGTACCGGACGTTCTTCCGTGTCGTCCCGAACGACGCCGTGCAGGGCCCGAGCATCGCGACGTACGTCGCCGGCACGCTGAAGGCGAAGAACGTCGTCGTCATCGACTCGCAGGACGACTACTCGCTTCCGCTCGCGAATGCGATCTCGAAGCGGCTCCGCGCAGCGAAGGTCACTGTCACGCGGCAGTCCGTCGCCGCCGACGACACGGACTTCTCGTCCGTCGTCACGAACGTAGGCTCGAACGTCGATGTCGTCGTCTTCGCGACGCAGGTCGCGACGGCCGCCAACACGATGTCGAACCAGCTGCGCGAGCAGGGCAAGAGGGCGATCGTGTTCGGCTCCGACGGTGCATACTCGCCGTCGCAGTTCAAGCCGCGGAACGGGTACGTCTCGGTGTTCGCGCCGGACGTCAGCTTCGACCCGTCGGCGAGGAAGATCGTCAACGCGTACAAGAAGTGGTCGAAGAACAAGGCGTTCGGCGCCTTCGGCCCTGCGACGTACGTCGCCGGAATCGTCGCGATGACGGCGATCCAGCGCGTCTGCCAGCAGACCGGCAACGTGAACCGAGCCGCGGTCGTTGCCGCGGTTCAGCGGACGAACATCTCGTCCATCATCAGCAAGAACAACATCCGCTTCGACGGGAAGGGTGACGTTCGCGGCGGGACGTTCGCGATCTACAAGATCACGAACGGCAAGTACGCACCGGTCAAGTAGCCCCTCGACCGGCCGAGTCACGAGCGGCCCACCTCCGGGTGGGCCGCTCGCATCTTCGGGCCAAGGTGTGAGATAAACCGCCGGTGGACTGGGACAAGCTCGTCCAGCTGATCGTCAACGGCCTCACGCTGGGTGGGGTCTACGCGCTCGTCGCGCTCGGGTTCTCGATGGTGTACGGGATCCTGAAGCTGCTGAACCTCGCGCACGGCGACGTCGTCATGGTCGGGGCGTTCATCGGCTGGGGCGTCCTCGGCTGGCTCGGCGGCGCGCAGGACCCGGCGGTCGCGGTCTGGCTCCTGCTCACGCTGATGATCCTGGTCGCCATGGTCGGGTGCGGGTTCCTCGGTGTGGCGATCGAGCGCTTCGCGTACAGGCCGCTACGCAGGGCGCCGCGCATCGCGCCGCTCATCAGCGCGCTCGGGGTTTCGTTCTTCATCCAGAACTCGGTGCTGCTCCTGTTTGGCGCGAACTTCCGCAGCTACGAGTCGTTCGACCTCGTCGACGTCGGCGTAGGGATCAGCTGGGGCCCGCTCAACGTCTGGATCCTTCGCGTCGTGGTCTTCGTCGCGGCGCTTGCGATGATGCTCGGCCTCTGGATCCTCGTCACCCGGACGAAGCTGGGGAAGGCGATGCGCGCGACGGCCTTCGACCGCGAGGCGGCGGCGATGATGGGGATCGACGTCGACAAGGTCATCGTGCGGACGTTCTTCATCGGCTCCGCGCTCGCGGGCGCGGCCGGTGTGCTCATCGGGCTCGTGTTCGGCTCGATCAACCACTTCATGGGGTTCGGCTACGGGCTCAAGGGCTTCACGGCCGCGGTGGTCGGCGGCATCGGGTCGATCCCGGGAGCGATGGTCGGTGGCCTCTTCATCGGGCTCGCCGAGGCGCTCTCCGTGGGCTACATCGAGGACGTCACGGGCTGGATCTCCGATCGCACGGGCGGGCGGTTCCCGCGTCTCGGGAGCCAGTTCAGCGACCTCGTCGTGTTCCTCATCCTCATCGGGTTCATGCTCCTGCGCCCCCAGGGGCTCTTCGGGAAGAAGGAGGTGAAGAAGGTTTGAGCTCCGAGCCCGAGGGCCCGCGGATCGGCGTCGACGAGTGGGTGGCGAGCTCGGAGGAGCGTCGCGCCAACACGCTGTCGGCGCGCTTCGAGCGCGCGTTCGCTCGCGTGCCTCCCATCGCCAAGCTGGGGCTGCTCGCCGTCCCGTTCGTGATCTTCCCCTTCCTCGTCGAAGACCAGTACCTCATGCAGGTCGGCGTCAACACGCTGATCTTCGTCCTGCTCGCCCTGGGGCTGAACGTCGCCGTCGGCTGGGTCGGTCTCCTCGACCTCGGATTCGTTGCGTTCTTCGGCCTCGGTGCGTACCTCTACGCCGCTCTCGCGTCGGACTACGCCGGGCGCCACCTGGACGGTGTGCTCGTGATCCCGATCATCGCGATCACGGTGGCCGCGGCCGGCTTCCTGCTCGGCCTCCCGTCGAGGCGCCTCGTGGGCGACTACCTCGCGATCGTGACGCTCTTCTTCCTCCAGCTCTTCCTCGTCCTCCTCATCAACTCCACGTTCACCCGCGGCCCGAACGGCATCTCGGACATCCGCCCGCTGAAGTTCTTCGGCAACGAGGTGCGCTCGCTCGACGGCTACTACGCCGTCGCGCTCGTCACCTTCATCCTCGTCGTCGCCGTTCTCTATCTCGTGAATCAGTCGCGGACGGGGCGCGCGTGGAGGGCGCTGCGCGAGGACGAGCTCGCCGCCGAGCTCATGACGATGCCGGTCAACAGGCTCAAGCTGATGGCGTTCGCGTTCGGAGCGAGCATCGCCGGTGTCGCGGGCGCGATCTACGCGCCCGCGCAGGGCGCGATCTTCCCGGCGAGCTTCGACATCATCCTGCTGATCACCGTGTACGCGATGCTCGTGCTCGGTGGCGCGGGCAGCCTGCTCGGGGCGACGGTGGGCGCCGTGATCATCTCCGCCTCGCTGGAGGCGCTGCGCGACCCCGAGGACGCGAGCTGGCTCGTCTACATCGCCGTCGTGCTCGTCCTCCTCGTCATGATCAAGCCGTGGTGGCGCGGGCTCGCGGTGATCGCCGGCACCATCGCCTTCGGGCTCGTCGTCCATCAGGCGGCCGAGCAGTGGCGCCCTTCGCTCGTGGAGGGGACGACCTTCGGCACGGCTCGAATCGACCGCCTCGTCGACGACTGGGTTCTGGTGCCGGTCGACCTCGTTTCCGCCGACGGGCTTCCGGCGGGTGCGACCGGCCGGCTGCTGTACCTCGGCCTCGTCGCCGCCGTGCTCGGCCTGACGCTGATCCGAAACCCCCTCTGGCGCACGATCGGCCTCGTTCCGGTTCTCTACTTCGCGGCCGTGGTCTGGCAGAACCTGATGCTCCCGCAGCCGGCGGTCGCCCGGTTCATCCTCATGGGCGCGCTGCTCGTGGCGCTCATGGCGTACCGGCCGCAAGGGCTCTTCGGCAAGGCGCGCGTGGAGGTCGTGTGATGTCGAACGGAGAGCGCTCACCGCTGCTCGAGATCAGGGGGCTCACCCTCGCTTTCGGTGGGCTCACGTGCCTGTCCGCGCTCGACATCGTCGTCGGCGAGGGGGAGATCGTCAGCGTGATCGGGCCGAACGGGGCGGGGAAGACGACGCTCTTCAACGTCGTCACCGGCGTCTACCCGCCCGACGCCGGGGATGTCGTCTTCGAGGGGAAGTCGATACTCGGCCTCGACCCGCACCAGATCGGACGGCGTGGGATCGCGCGGACGTTCCAGACGCTCCGCCTCTTTCTGAACATGTCGGTCAAGGAGAACGTGATGACGGCGGCCTACGGGCACACGAAGGCGGGCGTCCTGCGCTCGGTCTTCCGCACGCCCGGGATGCGGCGTGAGGAGCGCGAGATCGAGCAGCTCGCCGAGGAGCGGCTCGGGTTCTTCGGCGGCCGCCTCGTCGGCTACCGCTGGAACCAGCCCGCGTACAGCCTCTCGTACGCGAACCGCCGCCGGCTCGAGATCGCCCGCGCCACTGCCGCGAAGCCGCGACTCCTCCTGCTCGACGAGCCGGCAGCCGGAATGAATCCCGTCGAGACGCACGAGATCACGGAGCTCATCGCGAGGTTGCGCGAGGAGGGTGGGTACACGATCCTCGTCATCGAGCACGACATGCACGTCGTCGAGGGCATCTCCGATCGTGTGATCGCGCTCGACCACGGTGTCAAGATCGCCGAGGGGACGTTCGACGAGGTCGCGACCGACCCGCGCGTCGTCGAGGCGTACCTCGGCACGACGGGGACGGAGCGCAAATGAGCGCCGACGGGCAGGTTGCGCCGCTCCTCCGGCTCGAGGGCGTGAACACCTATTACGGGCAGATGCACATCCTCCAGGAGGTGAACCTCGAGGTGGGGGAGGGTGAGCTCGTCTGCCTCCTCGGGGGGAACGCCTCCGGGAAGTCCACGACGCTGAAGACGATCCTCGGCATCGTGCAGCCGAAGACGGGGTCGGTAGTGCTCGACGGGAGGGACGTCACGCGCGACTCGACCGCGAAGCGCATCGAGCGCGGGCTCGCCATCGTCCCCGAGAACCGCCGCCTCTTTGGGCCGATGACCGTCCTCGAGAACCTCGAGATGGGCGCGTACCTGCGGCCACGGGCGAATCTCAAGGACGACCTCGACCGTGTCTACTCGATCTTCCCGTTGCTCGCCGAGCGCCGGAAGCAGCTCGCCGGGACGCTCTCGGGCGGAGAGCAGCAGATGGTGGCCATGGGGCGCGCGCTGATGGGGCGGCCGAAGCTCCTGCTCATGGACGAGCCGTCGATGGGCCTCGCGCCCGTCCTTGTCGAGCGGAGCTTCGAGGTGATCCAGGAGGTGCACCAGGCCGGGGTCGCGATGCTCGTCGTGGAGCAGAACGCGAACGTCTCGCTCTCCATCGCCGACCGCGGCTACGTCCTCTCGACCGGGCGCGTCGTCCTGGAGGGGAAGGCCGCCGAGCTCCTGGCGCACGACGAGCTGCGCAAGGCCTACCTGGGCCGGTGATGGTCGGGCACGCCGTCCGTGGACGCTTCCCGATCTTCGAGCACACGATCTATGCGAACTCGTGCTCGCAGGGCGCGCTGTCCGTCGACGTGCGCCAGGCGTACGAGACCTACCTTGCCGGCTGGGACGCGCACGGGGCGGAGTGGGAGCACTGGGTCGAGCGCGCCGAGACCGCGCGGGCGACGTTCGCGCGCCTCGTCTCGGCCGAGCCCGGCGAGATCGCGGTCACGTCGTCGGTCTCCCAGGCGGTGAGCGCTCTCGTCAGTGCGCTACCACTCGAGCGGGGGCGGAACCGGATCGTCATCTCCGAGTTCGAGTTCCCAACGGTGGGGCAGATCGCTCACGCCCAGGAGCTTCGGGGCGCCGAGGTCGTGCACGTCGAGCCCGAGTCCGACGGGCAGATCCCCCTCGAGCGTTTCGCCGACGCGATCGACGAGCGAACCGCGCTCGTCTGCTGCACGGCGATCTCGTATCGCACCGGGTACCGGCTCGACGTCGCGGAGGTTGCGCGCATTGCGCACGACCACGGCGCGCTCTGTCTCGCCGACAGCTACCAGGCGGCGGGTGCGATCCCGCTCGACGTCGGGGCCCTCGGCGTCGACTTCCTCACGGCCGGCACCGTCAAGTACCTGCTCGCATCCGCAGGGCTCGCGTTCATGTTCGTGAGACGCGACCTGCACGAGCGGCTTCTGCCGACGCAGACCGGCTGGTTCGCCGACGAGGACATCTTCGAGATGGACATCTCGGACTACTCGCCGGCGCACGATGCGCGGCGCTTCGACGCGGGCACGCCGCCGGTCCCGAACATCTACGCGGGTATTGCGGGCATGGGGATCGTCGAGGAGGCCGGAGTGGCCGCGATCGCCACGCACGTCCGAGGGCTCGTCGACCGCCTGTTCGCGGGGCTCGACGAGCTGGGGGCGACGGTGGCGACGCCGCGTGCCGAAGGGGCGTTCGGCCCGCTCGTCTGCGTCGCGTCGACGGACGTCGACGCGCTCGTCGCCGCGCTGCAGGAGGTCGGGATAGTGGTGTCGTCCCGCGACCGCAACCTCCGCATCGCGCTCCATCTCTACAACGTCGACGAAGACGTCGACCGCATCCTCGCCGCGCTCGCCGCGAACCGCAGCCTGCTCGCCTGAGCCGCTTCTTGAGCGCATCTTGAGCCGGCTCGGGCATCCGTTGTTCCTACGGATGGCGGTTCTGTGGGTGGCTCGTAAAGTCACTCGTGCCGGACGAGGAGTCGCGGTGACTGGTCATGACGGGATGAACGTCGGTGTACGGCTCGACCAGCTCGACGAGCGGTTGGCGCTGATCGCCCGCGAACTGGCCGAGGTACGCGCGTTCGTGTCGAGCCAGGAGCCCGAAGGCACCACGTCCCCGGCCGAGCCCGACGTCGGCGAGGCGCGGGTCGGGGCGATCACGGACGCGACGCGCCGCGGGGCCGTCAGGCCGCCGACGCCCTCCCCAGCGGTGACGCGCGTGCCCACCCCGGCGCCACCACCGGCCCCGCGACCCGAGACGCGGCCCGCCGCGGCGAGGCCGCCGGCTGCGTCCCGCCCGGAACCGCCGGCTGCACCGCCGAAGCCGCCCCGGCGGTCGCTCGGGCAGCTCGCGCGCGACTGGGATCTCGTCGGCGCCCGCGGGTTCGCGATCGCGGGCGGCGCCGTCATGGCGCTCGGGATCGGATTCTTCTTCGTGCTCGCGGCGAATCGAGGCTGGATCGACGAGCGCGCGCGCGTCGCACTCGGTGCGACGGCGTCCGCACTCGCCTTCGGCGCGGGCTTGCTCCTCCGCTCGCGCTACGGGCAGTACTGGTCGGCACTTGCTGCAGTCGGCGCGGGGATCGCGGGCGCGTACGCGACGCTCGCGGCAGCTGCTGCTCGCTACGACCTCGTTCCCGACGCCCTCGCCCTTCCGCTCGCCGGGGCCATCGCCGCGGTCGCGACCTTCGTCGCGCTCCGCTGGAAGTCGGAGGTCATCGCGGCGATCGGGCTCCTCGGAGCAGCGCTCGCCCCGGCGCTCCAGTCCGTGGACACGGCAATGACCTGGGAGTCAGCCGCCTTCGCCGCCATCGTGCTGGTCGCCGCTGCCGCCGTTTGCGTGACGCGCGACTGGGTCGTCCTGCTCGTCGCGTCCTCGGTTCTCGTCGGGCTGCAGATCGAGTGGCTGGTCTTCGACGAGCCGTCTCCTCCCGCACCCGGGCCGGTGACCGTCGCCGCGGTGTTCACGTTGACGCTGCTCGGAATCGCCGTGGGCAGACGTATCGCCGGGCGTGAGGAGGAGCTCGACGCCCTCGCGCTCGGCTACGCGACCGTTGCATTCGGCGTCACACTCGGGCTCACGTCACAGCTGTTCGCGGATGGCACTGATCGTGGCACCGCATTCCTCGCGGCGGGCGCGGTCTGGGCTGTCGTCTTCGCCGCCCTCCAGCTCGCCCGCTTCGCGGATCTCGGTTTCGTCGTCGCCATCGGCGCTCTTGCGCTCGCGGCGATCGGCACCGCAGGCCTTCTCGGTGGGACGGCGCTCACCGTCGTCTGGGCGGCCGAGTCGATCGCCCTCACCGTGACCGCCTGGCGCCTCGGGGACGCCCGGCTGCGAATTGCCGGTATCGCGTACGCCGCTCTGGCAGCCGCGCAGGCACTCGTCGCCGACGCCCCGCTGCGCATCCTCTTCGACGAGCTCGGCGCCCAGCGTGAGGCCGTGCTGCCGCTCGCGACCGTGGCAGCCGCCGCGGCGGCTGCCGGCCTGCTCGTCCCGAGCGAGTACGTGAGGCGCACGGAGACCGGTCTGCTCCGGTTCGTCCGGGACATCCGGCGCGGGCTCGTGCGGCATCGAGTCGGGATCGGAGAGGCCCTTGCCGTCGGCGCAGCTGCCTTCGCGACGCTCGCCGCGGCATTCGGGCTCGTCGCGGCGTCCTTCGACTGGGGCCACGTCACGGCGAGTGCGCTCGCGGCGGCCGTGGGTGCGCTCCTGCTCGGCATCGCCGGAGAGCAGCGGTCGCTCGGTCTCGCGGTGGCGTCGTACACGTGGCTCGGGGTCGTCCTCGCCGAGGCCGTCGCGTTCGACGTCGACGCCTTCTACGAGGACGTCGCGGGGCTCTCCGTCGGCGGCTGGTCGGTGGCTGCCGCAGCGGCGGGCCTCGTGGGCGGCGCGTATGCGCATCGCCTGCTGCACCGCGAGCGGGGCTACGCCGACGTCCTCTTCGGGATCGTCGCCGGCATTGCCGGGCTTGCGGCGTCGATCGCCGTGGCGGTCGTCGCCGAGACGTTGCGCGGCAGCGGAGCCGGACTCCTCGTCATCGCACTCGTCTACGGCGCGCTGGCAGCCGGCATCTTCGGGCGAGAGGGCTTCCGGAACGCATCGACCATCCTCTGGTCGATCGGGCTCGTCTTCCTCGTCGGGGCCGAGGCGGCGCTGGTGACGGACGACGTGTGGCGGACTGCCGT
This sequence comes from Gaiellaceae bacterium, assembly GCA_046484465.1. GTDB lineage: Bacteria > Actinomycetota > Thermoleophilia > Gaiellales > Gaiellaceae > GMQP-bins7. The sequence goes on along the minus strand of JAWOIV010000153.1, from coordinate 20,466 downwards.
CATCGCGTTGACGGGCCTTGCCGCCGGCGCGCTCTCGCAGCCGCTCCGCGAGATGCGCCTGTGGCTCGCGGGAGGCGCTCTGGTCGTCGCCACCACGGCGGTGGGGCTCCTCGCACAGGTGCAGCCGTGGTCTGCGGAGGGCGAGATCGAGCAGCGGCTCGCGCTCGTCGCCGGCTCCTGCGCCGTCGCCGCCTTCGGGCTCGCGGCGCTCGTGTGGGGTGAGGCGAGGTGGCGCGACCCGGCCACGGTGCTCTGGTCGATCGGGATCCTCTCCTTGCTCTCGACGGAGCGGGCTCTGATCGACGACTGGCGGCGGACCGCATTCGCCGCCGCGCTCACCTCTGCCGTGCTCGCGCTCCTCGCTCGCCCGCTCCGGGAGGTGAGGCTCTGGAGTGCAGGCGTCTTCGTCGCCGCCGCGACGACGGCCGGGACGATAATCGTGCTCACGCCCTTCTCGCACTTCTTCACGGCCTCGGCTAGCCCGGCCGGCGGCCTCTGGGTCCTCGCCGCCTGCGTGCTGGCGCTCGCTGTCGCAGCGGCGACGACACCGGACGCGGAGTCCCGTCTCGCCCTGGCATCCATCGCGGGCGTTCTCGCGCTCTACGCGTTGTCGCTCGGGATCCTCGAGGTCGCGGTACGCGTCTCCGGCGGCTCGTTCGAGACCGGCTTCGAGCGTGGTCACACCGCCGTGAGCGGGCTCTGGGCGCTTCTCGGGCTCACACTCCTCGTCGTGGGTCTCGTGCGCGGCTCGGCGGCTGTCCGCTACGCGGGCCTGGCGCTCTTCGGCCTCAGCCTGGCGAAGATCTTCGTCTACGACCTCGCCGAGCTGAGCTCCGTCGCGCGGGCGTTCTCGTTCATCCTCGTCGGCGGACTGCTGCTCGCGGGCGGCTTCTTCCTGCAGCGGCTCAGCGACCGGCTAGGGCCACCGCGCCCTCCGGGAGCGCCGACGGCGAGCGCGTGACGTCGACGCTCAGGCGGGCTTGACCGCGCGGACGATCGCGCCGTGCATCCGTTCGGCGACCGCGTGCGTGCGCTCGATCTCGATCCCGGCGAGGCCTGCGGCCTCGAGGCCGTCGCGGTACTCGCCCTCCGAGAGCGCTCCGGCGATGCAGCCCACGTAGCTGCCCCGCTCTGCCCGCTCCTCGAGCGAGAGCTCGTCTTCCGCGACGATGTCGGAGATCCCGATGCGGCCGCCCGGCCTGAGGACACGCGCGATCTCGGCGAGCACCGCCGGCTTGTCCGTTGAGAGGTTCAGCACGCAGTTCGAGATCACGACGTCCACGCTCTCGGCGGGGAGGGGGATGTCCTCGATGACGCCCTTCAGGAAGTGGACGTTCGTCGCGCCGGCGTCTCGGGCGTTGCGCCGAGCGAGCGCGAGCATCTCGTCGGTCATGTCGAGGCCGTAGACCGTTCCCGACGTGCCGACGCGCCTCGCGGAGAGGAGCACGTCGATGCCTCCGCCGGAGCCGAGGTCGAGGACGGTCTCGCCCTCGTTCAGGTCGGCGACGGCGACGGGGTTCCCGCAGCCGAGGCTCACGGCGACGGCGGCCTCGGGCAGCTCATCGCGCTCGGTCGGGTCGTAGAGTGATTTCCCGAACAGGCTCGTGCTCGCGCCGTCACCGCAGCACGACGCACCGTCGGAGCTGCACGCACATCCCTCGGTCGTCCCGACCGCCGCCTCTGCATAGCGAGCTCTCACCTGTTCCCTCAGATCAGTCGTCACGCCGCGCTCCTCTCCTTGTCCTTCCATCGATGACCATCGATGGAACCATACCAATACATCGATAGTTGTCAATTCATCCCGTGCGATACTTGCCGCGTGCGGGATCGGAACGACGCGGCCGCGCTCGAGCGCGTGATCGAGCAGTACAACGAGGCCTGGAACGCACACGACGTCGAGGCGATCCTGGCACTGCACGCGCCCGGCATGGTCTTCGAGAATCACACGGCGGGCGAGTGCGTCGAGGGCGACGCGGTCGGCCCGCACATCGCGGCGATCTTCGAGCGCTGGCAGGATCTCCAGTTCCGAGGTCGACGGCTCTACGTCCGCGACGGGCTGGTCGTGAACGAGTGGACCGCGACGGCGACCGATGCGCAGGGCCGACGCCTCGAGTGGGACGGAATCGACGTCTTCCCGTTCGAGGACGGCCTCATCGCGCGCAAGGACGTGTACTCGTCCTCGCACCGGCCGCGCGTCCTCGACGTGCTCTGATCAGCTCTCCGCTTCGGCCTCCATCGCGACCAGGCGCGTGTAGTAGTCGGACAGCTCCTTCAGGTGCGCCCAGGCGATCTTCCCGGTCAGGATCGGGTCGTCGTGCGTGACGTCGGTCTCCGGGTCGTGCGCGCCGTGCTCGAGCTCGACCTCGAGCCCCATGTGGAACTGCTCGACGTCGAACGGCGATGTCGCCCAGTCGATGCCGATCTCCTCACCGATACTTCTCACCTCGACGTCGGTGAACCGCGGTGTCGTGATGGTCATTGGCTCCTCCTTTCCGACCGATGCTCGCGCGTGCCGAGCGACTCGGCATCGGGGAGGACGCGTATGGGGGCTGGGGCTCGCCGGTAGCGTCTCGTCCGTGAACGGGTTCGGTGCGACGTCGATGACCGGCGTGCTACGGCGCGTGCTCGTCCGGGCGCCCCTCGCCGAGGACGCTCCGCACTGGCGCGAGTTCGGCTGGCGTGCGGCGCCGGATCACGCTGCTGCGGCGGCCGAGCACGAGGTGCTGTGCGGCGTCCTCGAGGAGGCCGGGGCAGAGGTGGTCGTCTCGCGGCACGACCCCGGCAACCCCGATGCGATCTACGTCTTCGACCCGCTGCTCGTCGGCCACGAAGGCGCCGTGCTCCTGCGGCCGGGAAAGACCGTCCGACGAAGCGAGCCGGCCGCTCTCGTTCCAGTGCTCGAGGGGGCTGGCGTGCCCGTCGCGGCAGTTGTCGAGGAACCCACGATCGTCGAGGGCGGTGACACGCTCTGGCTCGACGAGCGAACGCTTCTCGTCGGAGTCGGCTACCGGACGAACACGACCGCGCTCACCGCTCTCGAGGTGGTGTTCCCGGGCGTGGACGTGATCTCGTTCGACCTCCCCCACTGGAACGGACGGGACGAGGTCATGCACCTCCTGTCGTTCGTCTCGCCGCTCGACGCCGACCTTGCGCTCGTCTATCCGCGGATCGCTCCGGTCCGCCTGCTCGAGCTGCTCGCCGAGCGAGGCATTCGCGTGGTCGAGGTCCCCGACGAGGAGTTCGAGACGCAGGGCCCGAATGTCCTCGCGCTCGGGCCGCGCCGTGCGCTCGCGCTCGAGGGCAGCCCGGAGACGCGCCGGCGCATGGAGCGGGCGGGGGTCGACGTCGTCACCTACCACGGGGACGAGATCTCGAAGAAGGGTGACGGCGGCCCCACCTGCCTCACGCGCCCGCTGCTCCGAGACTGACTCCCGTCGAGCCTCTAGGAGAGCGCGAATCCGAACGCGAAGCCCAGCGCGACGAAGAGCCCAGCCTCGCGTCTGCCGTGCTCCAACGCCTCGGGGATCAGCGTGTTCGCCACCATGACGAGGAGCGCACCGCCGGCGAACCCGAGCGCGAAGGCGCCTTCGGCCTGATCCGTTGCGTCGAGCGCCCACCAGCCGATGGCGGCGGCGGCCACGGACACGAGGACGACCCCTGTCCACATCGTCATGAGCCTCCGACCGGGCCAGCCGGCCTCGCGCAGCCCGATCGTTGCAGAGAGCGATTCGGGCACGTTCGCGACGAAGACGCCGACGACGACCGCGATCGGAACCGCGCCTCCGGACTGGAGCGATGCGCCGAGGACGAACGACTCGGGGATGCCGTCGAGCACGGTTCCGAGGACGATCGCCGTTGCAGCTGCGGGAGGAGGAGGGAGGTCGTGTCTCATGCTCTTTCTCCTGGCGCCGCCGCGGCTGGCGATCAGGCGATCGCCTCCATAGAACGCGAGGCAGCCCGCAGCGAACCCGAGCGCAGCGCCCGTCTCGCTGGTCTCGAAACCCTCGAGCACGAGCTCGTACGAAACCGCCGCGATCAGCGTGCCGGCGCCGAAAGCCATGATGAGCGCGACGACACGCTCACCCGGGCGGAGTAGGAGAGCGACCGCCGCTCCGAGGAGGAGCGAGGACGCGGTCACGAGTCCCCAGAAGGCGGCCTCGAGCATTCGGGAGGATCCTACGACTCGAGAGTGAGCTGGCGGTGCGCCGAGAGGCCGGCCACGCCCACGCCGACGAGACGAAGCGTGCCGGGCCGCTCCCGGAGCCCGCGGTCGAGGAGGCTGCACGCCACATCCCCGATGGTCGCTGCGTCGTCGATACCGGCGGAGAGCGTCGTCGAGCGGGTACGGATCGAGAAGTCCGCGTAGCGGAGCTTCGCCGTGACGGTTCTCCCTGCGAGGCCGGACGAGCGAAGGCGAGCCGCGACCTCCTCGGCGAGCCGGCGAACCTCGGCGTGGAGCACCTCCCGGTTCGTGACGTCGCGTGCGAACGTGTCCTCCGCGGACACGGAGACGGGCTCGGACACGAGCTCGAGGTCGCGCGGGTCGATCCCGCGGGCCCGGTCGCGGAGCATTCGTCCGACCGATCCGGACAGTCTCGCCGGGAGCTCGACGTCCGAAAGGGCGGCGAGGTCGCCGACCGTCTCGACTCCCGACGCACGCAGACGCTCCTCGGCCCGTGGCCCGACGCCGGGAAGCGCTCGCACGGGAAGGGGTGAGAGGAACCGCGCCTCGGTGCCGGGCGGGACGACGGTGATCCCGCCGGGCTTGCGGCGATCGGACGCGATCTTGCTGACCACCTTCGAGGTTCCCACGCCGAGCGAGCACGTAAGGCTCGTCATCGCCTGAACCGCCGTCTGCACGGCGGACGCGACCGCCCGCGCGTGCGTGAAATCGCGCGCGACCGTGCCGAGGTCGAGGTACCCCTCGTCGAGCCCGGTCCGCTCGATACGAGGGACGACCTCGCCGACCGTGTCCCAGACCGACCGCGAGTACTGGCGATAGAGGGCATGCCGCGGCCGGACGAAGGTCGCCTGCGGGCACCGGCGGAGCGCCTCCGCTGCGCTCATGGCCGAGCGGATGCCGAAGGCGCGCGCCGCGTAGTTGGCGGTCGACACAACCCCGCGCCCGTGTGGGTCGCCGCCCACGACGAGCGGCTTCCCGCGGAGTCCCGGATCCTCGAGCTCCTCGACCGCTGCGAAGAACGCATCGAGGTCGAGGTGGGCGAGGATCCGCACGTGGGGTGAGCGCACGCCGGCAAGCGTAGATCTGCGTCCCTCAACTCCGGAGCCCGCCCCTCGTGTCGACTCGCTCCCGCCCCACCTGTCCGAAACGGACGCCAAGTTGCAAGTTGTAACGAGCGTTGTCAGCGACGGGAGCGCACGTTTGAGGGTGCGGGATTTCCAGCGATGATGTTCTGATGTTGGCCCGTCCGGACAAGGCCGAACGAGACGCCAAGTTACAAGTTGAACTTGGCGGTCTTCACGGTCGTAGGGTGACGCGGTGATCGTTGCTGCTCCGCCCCCACCGCTTCCGCTTCCCCCCGCGTTCACCCCTCCGGCGATCGAGCAGCCGGCCTCCCGGCAGGTGTCGTACGGGATCGTCTCCGGACGTGCCGCTCCGGGCGCCCGGCGCGTGGTTGTCACCGTTAACGGGCACGTTCTCGCCGCGAGGTCTCTCGAGCGACGCAGGTTCTCTCTCCGCGTAGAGCTCCCCGTGGGCGATCAGGCGGTTCGTGTCACGACGATCGCGGAGAGCGGTCGGCGGTCGTCGGCCGTGGTCAAGGACGTCTTCGGCCTCCCCGGCTCCGCCGCGCCGCTTCGCGCCCGAGTCGCGATGAACGACAGGGTGCTCTCGGGCGACCTCCGGGGCCTCGTGCGCAGGCACCGCGGGACGGCGGCCGTTTACGTCGAGAGCTTGGTCGACGGCCGAGGGGCAGCGTGGAACGCGAGAGCGCGCTTCCCTGCGGCATCGACGCTGAAGCTCGCCATCGCGGCGACGGTTCTCGCTGCGCATCCCGTGGTGCCGGAGCGCAGCTCGAGCATCTCACGGCTCCTCCGCGAGCTGACAACGGTCTCGGACGACCGCGCCGCCAACGCGCTTCTCGTCTGGCTCGGAGGCTCGACGAGCGCTGGTGGGCGCCGCGTCGACGCGCTCATGCGATCGATCGGCCTCGTCGACACGCTCATGTACGGCGGGTACGAGACGCGCACGCTCTCGACCGGGATTCCCGTGCGTGTCGAGAGTCAGCCGGCATTTGGCGTCGGCAAGTACACGACGGCCTCGGACATGGCGGCGCTGTGGCGCGCGCTGTGGCTCGCGTCGGGCGATCGTGGGCCGCTCCGCCGGGCGCAGCTGGGGCTCACGCCGCCCGAGGCTCGCCATCTACTCTGGCTCGCAGCCCGCGTCCGCGACACCCCGAAGCTCGACCGTGCCCTGCGCGGCCGGCCGAGGATCGCGGTGCTCCACAAGGCAGGCTGGATCTCGTCTTCGCGGCACGACACCGGTCTCGTCTTCTGGAGAGGCGGCGTCTTCGTCGCGTGCGTCATGACGTGGCGCCTGGGCGGTGCCGGCGCGTCGAGCGACGTCTTGGCGGGCCGGGTTGCGTCCGTCTCGCTCGATCACTTCCGCCGGCGCGGACGCTAGAGACATATCGGTACACTTTCTGAACCAAGTACAGCTTTCGCACCAAAGGAGCGACGTGAGCAACATCGATTTCGAGGACCCCAGCACGACCCGTCTGCTGCTCGTCCCGCTGGACGACATCGTCGTCTTCCCGAACATGAACGTGACCCTGACCGTGGAGGTGGGGGACGAAGAGCGCGTCCTGCTCGTCCCCAGGAGTGACGAGGAGTACGCGAAGGTCGGCACGGTCGCCGAGGTCACCGATCGCATCCGGCTCCCCGGGGGTGGCCGCGCGGTCGCGCTGGCCGGTATCCACCGCGGCGTTGCCGGCGCGGCGGTCACGGACGGCCAGGGCCGGCTGCTCGTGGAGGTCGACGAGCGGCCCGACCCCGAGGAGACCGACGACCCCATCCGGGAGCTCGAGCACGAGTACCGGGCGATCGTCGAGGAGATCCTCGAGTTGCGCGGCGACGACGGCAGAATCGCCGCGTTCGTCCGCTCGATCACCGAGCCGGGCGCGCTCGCCGACACGTCTGGCTACTCGCCCGACCTGACCTTCGAGCAGAAGGTTCGGCTGCTCGAGACCGTCGACGTTCGCGAGCGCCTGGAGCTCGCCCTGGAGCTACAGCGCGAGCGGCTCGTCCTCATGCGCCTGCGCAAGCGGATCTCCGAGGACGTCGAGTCCGGCGTCGAGAAGCAGCAGCGCGAGTACATCCTGCGCAAGCAGATCGACTCCATCCGCAAGGAGCTCGGCGAGGACGAGGCGTCCGTCGTCGAGGAGTACCGACAGAAGATCGCCGACGCGGAGATGCCCGAGAACGTCCTCGAGCAGGCCGAACGCGAGCTGTCCCGGCTCGAGCGGATGGGTGACCAGACCCCCGAGGCGACCGTCATCCGAAACTACCTCGACTGGCTCTTGGCCGTCCCGTGGAACAACCGCTCGGAGGAGCGGCTCGACCCGCAGCACACCCGCGAGGTGCTCGACGCCGATCACGCGGGCCTCGACGACGTGAAGAACAGGATCGTCGAGTACATCGCGGTCGCGAAGCTCCGCAAGGAGCGCGGCATCGCGGAGGATCGGCGCTCCGGGGCGATCCTCACCCTGATCGGGCCTCCGGGCACCGGCAAGACGTCCATCGGCGAGTCGATCGCGAGGGCGACCGGGCGCGAGTTCGTGCGCATGTCGCTGGGCGGTATTCGTGACGAGGCCGAGATCCGTGGGCACCGCCGCACGTACATCGGTGCCCTCCCCGGCCGGCTCGTGCGCGCGCTCCGCGACGCGGGGACGATGAACCCGGTGATCATGCTCGACGAGGTCGACAAGGTCGGCGCGGACTGGCGCGGCGATCCGTCCTCGGCGCTCCTCGAGGTTCTCGACCCCGCGCAGAACCACTCGTTCCGCGACCACTACCTCGACGTCGAGCTCGACCTCTCGGAAGTGCTGTTCATCGCCACCGGGAACATGGCCGAGACGATCCCCGGGCCGCTGCTCGACCGGATGGAGGTCATCCGCTTCGACGGGTACACGACCGACGAGAAGGTCGCCATCGCGCGTGACTACCTGTGGCCGCGACAGCGCGAGCGGAACGGCCTGCGCGAGGACGAGGTGTCGATCTCCGACGAGGCGCTCGAGCTCGTCGTCAGCGAGTACACGCGCGAGGCCGGTGTCCGTCAGCTCGAGCGCGAGCTCGGGACAGCTCTCCGGAAGACCGCGACGAAGATCGCGTCGGCGTCGGTCGAGCCGCCGGTGGATGTTGACGAGGCAGGCGTGCGGGAGGCTCTCGGACGCCAGAAGGTCTTCCGCGAGACGGCCGAGCGCACCGCCGTTCCCGGCGTGGCGACGGGGTTGGCCGCGACGATGGCGGGCGGCGACGTGCTCTTCATCGAGGCCACGTCACACGCGAACGGCGACAAGCTCGTCCTCACGGGCCAGCTCGGCGAGGTCATGAAGGAGTCGGCGCAGATCGCGCTCTCCTCGGTTCGCGCACTCGCTCCGCAGCTCGGCATCGACGAGGACGCGTTCGAGAATCGCTCGTTCCACGTGCACGTCCCCGCGGGCGCGATTCCGAAGGACGGCCCGAGCGCGGGGATCACGATGGCGACCGCGCTCGCATCGCTCCTCACGCACCGGCCGGTGAAGCACACGGTCGGGATGACGGGCGAGATCACCCTCCAGGGCCGCGTCCTTCCGATCGGCGGGCTCAAGCAGAAGGTGCTCGCGGCGCACGCCGCGGGGATCACCGACGTGATCATCCCCGAGCGGAACCGGGCCGATCTCGAGGAGATCCCGGAGAACGTGCGCGACGACGTCACCTTCCACCCGGTGATGTCCATCGACGAGGTTCTCGCGCTCGCGCTCGAGAAGGCGTCTTTCGAGGCCCATGCCTCGTTCTGAGAGCAGGGGACACGGCGTCGTATGAACGGAGATTCCGGCGTGTGGCGCTGCAAGACCTGCGCACCGGTGCCCGAGGAGGTTCGCCGCACGGCGAGCCTCCTCGAGCGCCGCTACGCCGTCTCGATCCTCTACGCGTCGTACCAGGGCTGCACGCGCTTCGGCGAGTTTCGCCAGGCGCTCGGCGAGATCCCGCCGCGCACGCTCGCGCAGCGCCTCGTGGAGCTCGAGCGGGCCGGCGTGCTCCGGCGCGAGGTGCGGGATGCCCGGCCGCCGCTCGTCGAGTACGTGCTCACGACGAACGGCAAGAGGCTGCGCCCGGTGATCGAGGGGCTCGCGGCCTGGTCCCGCGCATAGCGACGGCTTCGATGCCGGAGTGGTTGTCAGGCGGTAGTTCGTCGTTGCGCGGCGCCGGCGGACTCGACGAGTGCGGTGACGAGTGCTACCGCCTCCTTCCGGGTGATGCGGTCGTCGGCCACCAGTGAGTGCCAGGTGGTGAAGTCGATGGTATGGCGGAGCGCGGCCGTCAAGACGTGTCGCCTGCGACCGCGTGCGGGCCAGCCCGTTGCTAGGACCTCGACCGCTTCCGCCAGGTAGTCGGCGAACGGCGCCAGCGTCGGCTTCACGGCGTCGACGAGCTCGGCGTCGCGCAGGACCTTGCTGAACATCGGCTCCGTGCGCTCGTAGTAGGCGAAGAGTTCGTCGTGGGCGCGGGCAAGCCGTTCGCCTGGATCGTCGATCGCTCTCCAGGGCTCGAGATCGGGCCACGGGTTCGCTGTGAAGTAGTGGGCCGAGCACGCCTGAAACAGCTCGGCGTCGGTGGGGAAGTGGCGGTAGACGGTATGGCGCTGCACGCCTGCCCGCTCGGCAACGGCGCTCAGCGTCGTGCGTGCCGGCCCGACGGTTCCGTGCAGCTCCACCGCCGCTTCGGTGATCCGCCGGCGCGTCTCGGCCATTTCCTCGGCGCGCTTCTTCAGCTCGTACTTGCGTCTCGTGCGTATTTGGTCAGCCATAGCTGTGCGCTCATATTGACAGATCGCGTGCAGGGGCATATAGTCGTTTTCCATCGACCGGATGTGTGCAACGAAAGGAGATCGTTCATGAGCACCACCTCGGTTCCGACCATCGCACCGATCGCGCTCCAGCCCGGGGAAGGCGACGCACGCTGGTTCATCGGTGCACTGGGCATCATCAAGGCGGCACCTGAGACGACCGACGGCCGAGTGGCCGTGATCGAGTTCCGCTGGCCGAAGGGCGGCGGATCGCCGCTGCACGTCCACCACAACGAGGACGAGTGGTTCTACGTCATCGAGGGTGAGTTGACGCTCTGGGTCGGAGGCGACGTGATCGTCGCTCCGGCGGGATCGTTCGTCTACGGGCCGCGTGACATCCCGCACACCTTCCTCGTCACCTCGCCCGAGGCTCGCTTCCTCATGGTCACGGAGCCAGCGCCCTTCGCGGACTTCGTGCGCGCGCTGTCCTCCCCTGCGGACGCGCTCACGCTGCCGCCCGCATCCGTCGAGGTGCCGAGCCCTGAGCACATGACCGCCGTCGCGGCCGAGTACGGCATCGAGATTCTCGGCCCTCCGGGCATCCCGTCCTGAGCGAGATCCTCCGTCCCGACGCGGGCGCCCTTCGGGGCGCCCGCTGCGGGCGAGGAGAGCCTCGCTCCTGACCTGCGCGGGGGCGACCCTCGGGTCGCCCTCCGTCCCTACTCGGGCCAGAAGCCCTCGAGGTACTCCGCGTCGTCGCGCGAGCCGCCGGGAACGACCTTCGAGACGATGATGAGCTCCGCGTCCTCGGGCTCGTCGTTCCAGACCGACCGCCACGTCTGGGGAGCAACTCGGACCGCCGTGCCCGCCTCGAGGTCGATCACCTCGTCACCGAGCTTGAACTGGAGTCGGCCCGAGGCCACGAAGTACAGCTCCTCCTGCACCTTGTGCCGGTGCCCGTACGAGCCCTTCCCTCCGGTGTGCTGCGGCATCCGGCGGTACGTGAACGCGACCTGCTCGGCCTCGAGCGCGGACGTCATCATCCGCATCTCGCCGGGGTAGTCGCCGAGGACGTCCGGAACGTCCTCGAGCCGCGTGACGGTGTAGTCGCTCATAGCGCCTCCTTCCGGGAACGCGCCGACTCTACTCCCCAACCGGCGCTCGTGAGACCCCCGCTCCTGGGTGCCAGGCACCCGCTTCCTCATCAGCGAAGCGCGCGGAGGGCGTTCAGGATCACCGCGACGTCGATCACTTCCTGGAACAAGGCGCCGGCGACCGGTGGGAGGTAGCCGAAGGCCGCGACGACCATGGCTCCCAGGCTCAGTCCGAGCCCGACGACGACGCTCTGCTTCGCGATGCCCAGCGACCGGCGGCCGATGCGGATCGCGTCGGCGACCCGGTCGATGCGGTCGACGACGATCACGACGTCGGCCGTCTCCGACGAGACCGTCGCACCTTGCGCTCCCATCGCGATCCCGACGTCGGCGAGCGCTAGGGCCGGCGCGTCGTTGATCCCGTCGCCGACCATGATCACCTTGCGCAGGTGCTCCTGCGCCTGGATGGCACGGACGACGTCGAGCTTGTCCTCCGGGCTCTGATCGCCGTAGACGACGTCGGCCCCCACGAGGCGTCCGACCTCCTCGGCGATCTCCGCCCGGTCGCCGGAGACGAGTGCGACGTGGGCGATGCCGACGGCTCGCAGCTGATCCCCGAGCCCGCGCGCGTCCGGGCGAATGTGATCGGCCATCACGATCACGCCCGCGAGCTCCCCGTCGATCGCCACGGTGACCTTGGCCTGTCCCAGGGTCGGTGAGCCGTCAAGCGCCGCCGTGGCCGCCTTCGCATCCCGGTAGCCGAGGCCCTCGAGCCAGCCGCTGGAGCCGACGGCGACCTCGTGTTCGTCCACGATGCCGACGATTCCCTGGCCCGGTGTCTCGCTCGTCTCCTTCGGAGCGGAGAGTGTGAGCCCACGCGTTTCGGCCCCGTGCACGAGCGCCTCGGCCAAGACGTGCGCCGAGTGCTGGTCGAGCGAGGCTGCGAGGCGCAGGATCTCGTCGGGCGATCGCCCGTCCAGCGGAATGACCTGCGCGATCTCGGGCTCGCCGACGGTGACCGTGCCCGTTTTGTCGAGGAGCGCGGTGCGCGCCTGACCGAGCGCCTCGATCGCGCCGCCTCCCTTGACGATCACGCCCGCGCGAGCGGAGCGCGAGAGCCCGGCGACGAGGGCGATCGGGGCGGCGAGGATGAGCGGGCAGGGTGTGGCGACGACGAACACCGCGAGCGCCCGCACAGGGTCGCCGCTCAGCGCCCACGCGAGGCCGGCGATCACCGCGGTGACCGGCAGGAACACCACCGCGTACCGGTCGGCCATCCGGACGAACGGCGCCTGCTGCTCCTGTGCCTGGCGAACGAGCCGCACGACTCCTGCGTATGCGGACTCCGCAGCGGGGCGCTTCACGACGAGCTCGAACGCCTCGCCGGCGTTCGAGGTGCCGGACAGCACCTCCTGTCCCGGATGCACCGCGACCGGAAGCGGCTCGCCGGTCAGCGCCGACGTGTCGATGACGGCCTCGTGCGAGTCCGCGACGAGCCCGTCCGCCGGCACCACCTCGCCGGCGCGGACGATGAGCACGTCCCCGACTTCGAGCTCGTCCACCGGAACCTCGACGATGCGCTCTCCTTCCCGCCGGTGGCCGATCCGCGGGGCGCGGTCGACGAGGGAGCGGAGCTCGCGACCCGCGCGTCCCTGCGCGTAGTCCTCGAGGGCGTTCCCGCCCGCGAGCATCAGCGCGATGATCGCGCCGGCCAGGAACTCGCCGAGGAGGAGCGCGCCGACGATCGCGACGAGCGCGATGAGGTCGACGCCGACGTCGCCGCGTAGGAGCGAGCGCGCCACGTCGAGCACGAGCGGAACGAGCACGATCGCGGTCGCGAAGGCCCACGTGATCGCGGCGGCGTCCTTCTCACCCGCGAGCCAGAGCGCCCCGCCGACCGTGAGGCCGGCGAGAATCAGCCCTGCGAGGACGAGATCGACCCGACGCGTCATGGGCGGATTGTCGCCACGGGCTCCGTCGGCGCCATCCGCGCGGTCACGGATCGGCCGATCGGAGAACCCGCGCCGTCAGAGCAGGATGACGGCCTTGCGCCCTGCCGCCTGGGCGCTCCATGCCTCGGCGACCCGGTCGAGCGGGAAGGTCTCGAGGTCGAGGTGGATCCGACCCGCGGCGACGTGCGCGGCAACATCTTCGTAGGCCGCACGCCTGTCGTCCGGCGCCATCGCGACGTTCGCGTGCCCGACGATCGTGAGCTGCTTCCCTCGCACCGCGGCCGAGCTGATGGTCGTCTCCGGGCCTGCGGACTGGCCGAGGTTCACCACTCGCGCCCGCGGCGCGGCTGCGTCGATCGCGGCGCGGGCCGGCTCGCCCCAGATCGGGTCGAAGACGAGCGTCGGCCCGTCGCCGCCGCACGCGTCCCTCATCCGCTCGGCGAGCCCGTCGCCTTCGAGTTGCACGCTCACATCGGCACCGAGCTCCACTGCGCGCTCGAGCCTGGCCGCGTCCCGCCCCGCGGCGACGACGCGCTCGGCGCCGAGCAGGCGTGCGACCTGCACCGCGACCTGCCCGACGAGCCCGGTCGCACCGAGGACGAGGACACGGTCGCCTCGGTGAACGGGTGCGAGCCGCGCGAGCGGCACCCATGCCGCGACACCGACGATCCCGGCCGCTGCTCCCGTCGCGTCGTCGAGCTCGTCTGGAACAGGGATGGCCCGCTCGATCGGATAGTCCGTCTCCTCGACCAGGAAGCCGTCCCGCCTCACGCCGAATCCTTCGCCGAAGAGGTAGACCCGCAGCCCGTTCAGTCGCCCGACGGCCTCGGCACCCGGGACGTACGGAAGGGGCGGGTGGCCACCGTAGAACCGGCCGGCGCCGACTGCGAGGTCGAGCGGGTTCAGGGCGACCGCGACGACTTCGATCGCGCCATCACTGTCGATCTCGACCGGTTGGGGGGCCGATCCCAGCTCCGTGATCCGTGCGGCACGCATGCCCCGATCCTACGCGTCCGCAACTTCCTCCTCATCGCTGCGGAACCCGCAGCACCGGCTCACCCAGGGTCGACGATCTTCTCGTAGGGTCCCATGGTGAGCTCGGTCGACCCGGTGACGTTCGTGCTGGCAGTGGCGCTCGCTGCCGCCGTCGCGACCGGCGTGTTTGCGCACGCCAGCAAGCACGGGTACAAGCACGCGACGTTGTGGGGCGCCGCCGCGTTCCTCGCAGTCGGCCTCGTCGTGCCCGTGTACTTCATCCGGCACCTGGCCCGGCGCCGCGCCGGCCGCTGACGACGGCTCATCGGCCCGTGGGAGCGTCTTACCCGTCGGCTGGAGCGGCGAGCACCGCGGCGACGAGATCGTCGAGGCGGGCAGTGGCGAGGCAGATCGACGTGTCGGCGGCCCCGTAGTAGAGGCGCACCTCGCCGTTGACGTCGTCGTGGACGAGGCCGCAGGGGAAGACGACGTTCGGAACGTCGCCGGTCCGCTCGTGAGGGGCGAGTGGGGCGAGGATCCAGTCGGACACGCGCCGCAGGACGCGTGTCGGCTCCTCGAGGTCGAGGAGAGCGAGGCCGACCCGGTACAGCTCGCCGGAGACCGTGTCCTTCACGCCGTGATAGATGAGCAGCCAGCCGTGCTCCGTGCGCAGCGGCGGAGGGCCAAGGCCGATCCGCAGGGAGTCCCACCAGGCACCGGCGCGGGGCTGGAGCACCTGCTCGGGCGCGCTCCAGCTGACGAGATCCAGTGACCGTGAGAGGAGGATCTCGCCTCGACCCCCGCCGAACTCGGTCTTCGGGCGGTGGAACAGGATCCAGTGGTCGTCGATGCGATACGGCAGCAGGGCGGCGTTCTTGTCCTCGGCCTGCTTGACGATTCCGTGACGCTCGACCGACGTGAAGTCCGCCGTCGTGGCGAGAAAGACCGCCGGGCCGACAGGCCCGTAGGCCGTGCACGTGATGACCCAGCGCTCGAGCTCGGCGACCCAGACGATGCGGGCGTCCTCGAGCCCCCACTGCTCGCTCTCGACGCCGGGCTCGGGTGCGAGCAGCGGCTCGCCGTCGATCACCCAGCTGTCGACGCCGTTCCTCGAGCGGGCGACGGTGAGGTGCGAGATTCCCCTGAGGTCTTCCACGCGGGCGAGCAGGACGGTCTCGCCGTCATGGGTGGCCGCTCCCGGGTTGAAGACGGTGTTGGCCGGATAGGGCCAGTCCTCGGCGGAGAGGATCGGATTGCTCGGATGGCGCTGGAAGAGCTCGCGGGGGCTCACGCAGCTGCTCGGTCCACCGTGCGCGTTCCGATGGAGGACGGGACGCCGGCGACGTCCAGGGCTAGTGCCGCACGGTGGAACACGAGTGTCGACTCGGCGCCCTCGTTCCTGTTCAGGTCCTCGAGGCCGAGCCCATCGCTGCAGCCGCCGGTGGCGAAGTCGTAGAGCGGGCGGTGGAGCCTGTTGCGCCCGAGGAACCACTCGAACGAATGCCGGGCGCGGACGCCGTGCTCCGCCTGGCGTGTGAGGGCGAACGCCAGGAGCTCGGCCTCGACGAGCGCTGCGGCGTCGATCGGCTGCTCGTCGCCTGCACCCGGCGCGGCCTCGCCGCGCAGGCGTCCGTGATGACCCGGAAGACGCAGAACGTCGTCCTCGAGGCCGCACTCGTCGCCGAGCCAGCGCAGCGACTCGAGACCGAGCTCGGTCAGATCCTCGCGTCCGAGCGCGCTGCCGCCGCGAATGAGCGCCTGCGGAAGCCGGGCGTTGTCGTAGCGGAGCTCGTCTTCGAACCAGCTCCAGTCGGCGGAGGCGTTGCGCCGATACGCGTCCGCGATCTGCTCGGTGAGGCGCTCGAGCAGGAGGAGCGCCTGTGGATCGAGCCTGTCGGAGTCGAGCGGCGCGAGCCCGAGCACTGCGTACGCCGCCGTTCGCAGCGAGACGTCCCGGTCGAGCCCGGTGACGAGCCGCTCGAGCAGCCTCCGTGTGGGCTCGACGACGGCCGGGATCCAGGCGGTGGTGAGGATCTCTCCGAGCGCCCAGATCGAGCGTCCCACGTGATCACCCATGTGTGGCTCGTCGAGCCAGCGGCGGTCGTAACCCATGAAGTTGCGCATTCCACCCGGGCCCTCCGCCGCGTGCAGGAAGGCGAGCGCCCGGTAGAGGATCGGAGTCCAGACCTGCTCGTCGTCGCGTCGCGCGAGCTCGAGCGACACGACCGCGAGCCGCGCGACGTCGTCGACGCAGTATCCGGTGTGGCGGTTGGGGATGATCCCGTGCGCGTGTTGGATGATCCCGACGTCGTCGACCAGGGCGAGGAGGTGGTCGGTGCGGAGGCTTGTGAGCTGCAGGTCGGCCACACCCAGCGGCCGGCGCCGAGGAGCGAGCTCGTGCGCCTCTTGCAGCACCGACGCCGTCGCCTCGGCGACCGACGGCCAGGCAAGCGAGGAGCCGATGCGCCGCGCTTCGGCTCGCGCCGAGACGAGCGTGTCAGGCTCTGCGACGTAGTCGCAGACGGCATCGGCGAGAGCGGCAGGATCATCGAAGGGCACGAGACGGCCGGCGCCTGTGGCCAGCATGTCCTGGGCGTACCAGTAGGGGGTCGAGACGATGCCGCAGCCTGCTGCAATCGCGAACGTGAGCGCACCGGAGGCGATCTGCTCCCGGTTGCGGTACGGCGTCACGAAGACGTCGGTGGCCGAGAGGAGATCGGACAGCTCGTCGATCGAGAGGAAGCGGTCGTCGAACTCGACGTGGTCGGTGAGCCCGAGCTCGAGCACTCGCTGCTCGAGCATGAGTCGGTACTGCTCACCCTCGCGGTGAGCGACGTCCGGATGGGTGCGCCCGGCGATCACGTAGACGATCTCGGGGTGACGCGCGACCATCGACGGCAACGCCTCGATCACGATCTCGAGCCCCTTGCCCGGTGAGATCAAGCCGAATGTCGACAGGAGAAAGCGGCCGTCCGTGCGTGCGTAGGGACCGAACGTCGGGACACCGTTCGACGACGCCGGTGCCGCGGCTCGCGCCACGTCGCGGGTGGTGAGGCGCGTGGGCGCCCCGTGGGGAACGACGCGAACCTTGTCCTCCGGACAGGCGCCGCAGTCGACGAGCAGTCGCCGCGCCGTGTCCGTCATCACGATCACGAGCTCCGCATGCCCGCACAGCTCGGTGAGGACCTGGAGCTGGTGCGGCGTCGGCTCGGAGAGCACGGTGTGCAAGGTCACGACGAGCGGCTGCGCCAGCTTCTCCGCGAACGACAGCACGTAGTCACCGTCGCGCCCGCCGAAGATTCCGTACTCGTGCTGCAGGAGCACGACATCGACGTCGAGCCGGCCGACGTCCCTCGCGGCGCGCACGTAGTCACCGCGGACGGCATGTGCGATCACCGAGAGCGTGCCCGGTCGCTGCGGCCGCGACGGCTCGTTGACGACGGCGACGACATCCACCCCCGCGATGCCGCCGACGCCCAGCAACGTCCCGCGCAGATCTGCCGCGAATGCGCCGATCCCGCAGGCACGCGGCGGGTACGTGGAGACGATTGCCGCGCGCACGCGGGTCTACCGGCCTGACCTGATCCGTGCCGGAACCGGAATCGCTTGCATGCGCGGCCGCTCGTGCAGCCCCTCGCGGGTCGACGTCGCCGTTCGGCCATTCCTGCGCGTCATTCCACGCAGCCGTTCGAGGACTCGCCTCAGCCTCTCCCTCATGATGTGCCTTCCTCTCGTGACTCCCCGAAAGCGGCATACGGCGGCTCGTGCGGGAGTCAGAGCACGGGAACGCTGCACACACCGTAGCCGAAGCGGGATTCTCAGGGGTTGCGCGCGAGGGAAGCGGCGACCTCCAACTCGGCTGCGCCGGAGCGACGTCCGCGAGAGCGAAGGGCCTGCTCGCAGGCCCTTCGCTCTCGCCGCTTGTCCGTGTTCCGTCTACTTCGGAGGAGGCGGAACCATGCAGCTGAAGCTCGTGCTGTTGCCCGAGCTGTCCGTCGCAGTGACGAGGGCGTCGCCCTTGAGCGTGATCTGCCAGTCGATCACGCCGGGTCCCGGCTTGGCGTTCGGCTTTGCGCCAGGCGCCTGGATCAGCTTGATCTTCGTGCCGCTCGCGTACGGGCCGGCGACGAAGCTGCTCCCCGTGTCCGCAATCGTGATCTGCGGATTCGGATCGACGTCGTCCGTGGCGGTGAGGACGTAGAACCCGTCGGGGTTCTGGCCGCTGGGCGGGTTGGTTCCAGCCGGCGGGACGTTCTTCCCGGACGGGTTGGTCGTCGGCGAGCACGCGCCCACCGGCGGAGTCGTGTCGACCCACCGCTTCGTCACCTGCTCCGTGTCGGTCGCACCGGTCGGGTCACCGAGCGTGACGCTGGCGTCGATGGTGTCGTCGCCGATGGTGCTCGGTGCAACCGGCACCGAGTAGGTGAAGGTGACTTGCCCCGCGGCGTTCGTCTTGCAGTCCACCGGGTTGCACGTCCCCACTGCTCCGGCATTCTGGCCCCCAACGCCGAAGGTCACGAGGTAGCCGCCAACCGATCCCGGCGGGCCGTTTAGCGTCGCCGTGACCGTATGGGTGTTGTCCGAGCCGAGCTCGTTGGTGGCACTGGCCGGTGCCAGCACGAGGTCGTAGACCTCGACCGTCACGCATGTCGTGACGTTTGCGCTCCCACCCGTCGAGTCGGTCCCGTATGCCGTCACGCAGATCTCGTGGCTGCCGGGGCTCAACCCCGCCGTCATCGTCGAGTACGTGACGAGTGCAGGCCCGGTCTGCGGAGTCGCGGGCACGGTCGTCAGTGGGGTCGGCGCTCCACCGTCGACGCTCATCTCCACGCTCGTGAGCGTCGAGCCGATCAGATTCGGAACGAGATCGGGGAGGTCGTTCGGGTCCGAGACGCTGAAGCAGGTTCCGCCGTTGACCGCGATGTCGACGAGGTCTCCGTCCGTTCCGCCCGTGCACGCAGCACTCCCCCCGATCGCGATCGAGTTGGCGACGGCGCCGGTTGCCTCGATCGCCGAGACGGCGGCATCGAACGCTGCAAGCCCACCCTGGTTGCTGAGGCCGTCGGACGCGAAGACCAGGAGCTTCTTCGGATCCGTGCTCGCGTTGAGGACGGAGAGGGCGGCCTGCAGCGCGGCGGCGTAGTTGGTTCCGTCGGCGTTGCCGTTCTTCACCGTGTACTGGCCGACCTGGTAGTTGAAGCCACCGTTCGTCAGCACGATCGAGTTGATCGCCGTGTTGCCGTCGCCAGGCGCTCCGAGCGGATCATCGCCGGCGACAGGAGTCAGGTCCGCCTGCACGGCATCCGCACCGAAGACGACGAGCCCGATCTGGTTGATCGAGCCGCTGCCCGCCGCAGCGGTGTTGAGCCCTGTGAAGAACGTCTTCTCACAGGCGAGGACTGTTCCGCAGGCCCCGCCGGAGAGGCCGGTACTGCCCGAGGCGTCGAAGACGTACACGATGGTCGCCTGCGGCGTGCCCAGGCCGATGCTCGCCGTGCCGGTCACCGGGACAGGGACCGGCGCGCCGTCCGCCAGGTACTCCGTGCCGTCAGCCGGGCTGTCGATCGATACGGAAAGCTGCGCTCCGTTCGGCAGGGTCGTGCTGTTCGACCCGGCCGCTGCGGGGAGCGCTGTCAGTAGAAACGCAACGACGAGGACGATGACAAGGCGCGAGCGCCTGAAGATGGTCGGTTTGCTACTCACGGAATCTCCCCTGGTCGAGATGCATGGCCGCCGCTACCCGTGCCCGTGCGGATGCGACGACATAGACGTTGACGCCCGGCTCACCTCCGTTCGTCGGGCCGGTGCGGCGGTTGTTCGAGGCGTTACGATCTATTCACACGTGACGCTCGACCGCATGCCCCCGGCGAGTGAGTTGCACGTCCCTCGAATGGCGCTCCGGGGTTGGGCTCAGGTCGAGTGCGTCGGCGTCGACCGAGCGAAGCTTCGAGAATCCGGCCGCGTCCTCTGGCTCTCAGTCGTCGGACGAAAGGGAGCCTGAGGTGCGTATCGAGTCGTCGGTCACCGCGATTTCCTGGATTCCGTCCGAAGCCATCGAGGGGAAGTCGAAGCTTCCGTTCGAGCGCGGAATCGGCCACTACGAGGAGCCGCCGCCCGACCGGCGATCGCGTGGACGACGCTCGCTCTGACGATCAGGGCCGACGGCTCGTCGGAGCACGAGGTCGTCGGTGCCAGCCACTTCCCGCGCCACTGGATCTACGACCACAAGGCAACCTCGTCGCGAAGTCGGGGATCGTGGACTTCAAGACCTGGTACCGCGAGGCGCACGGCGAGCGCACCCCGTGGGGAGACGAGGAGTCGGAGGCGCTCATGACCTCGTCGATCGCGATGAGCTCGAGGACATCGGCGCGACGAGGCGCGAGTAGCGGCAGCGTTCGACGGCGTTCTCCCTTCGGCGGCGAGGGACCGAGCCGTCGCC
>JAWOIV010000037.1:0-18295 GCA_046484465.1 Gaiellaceae bacterium | reverse complement strand
TGACCGTCAATTTCAGCATCAGAAACCCTCGTAGCGGCCGACCTTGGCGACCGGCACGCCGTCGAGATAGCCGTTGACGCCGGCATAGATGACGCAGACCTGCTCCTCCATGGTCATCGGCTGCCGCTCCCCCTGCTTGAGGAGTTCGGTAAGCCTGGCACCGCGGGCGAGGAGGCGCTGGGTCGAGGCGTCGAGGTCGGAGGCGAACTGGGCGAAGGCCGCCATCTCGCGGTACTGGGCGAGCTCGAGCTTGATGCGGCCGGCGACCTTCTTCATCGCCTTGGTCTGGGCCGCCGAGCCGACGCGGCTGACCGAGAGGCCGACGTTCACGGCCGGGCGGATGCCCTGGAAGAAGAGGTCGGTCTCGAGGAAGATCTGGCCGTCGGTGATCGAAATGACGTTGGTCGGGATGAAGGCGGAGACGTCGTTGGCCTGGGTCTCGACGATCGGCAATGCCGTCAAGGAGCCCTTGCCGTTCGCGTCGTTGAGCTTGGCCGCCCGCTCGAGCAGCCGCGAGTGGAGGTAGAAGACGTCGCCCGGGAACGCCTCTCGACCGGGCGGGCGGCGCAGGAGCAGGGAGAGCTGCCGGTAGGCGTCCGCGTGCTTCGAGAGATCGTCGTAGACGAGGAGCGCGTGGCCGCCGTTGTAGAGGAAGTGCTCGCCCATCGCGCAGCCGGCGAACGGTGCCATCCACTTGATCGGCGCCGCCTCGTTCGCAGCCGCCGAGACGACGATCGTGTACTCCATGGCGCCGACGTCGCGGAGCCGCTCGACGACCTGGGCGACGGTCGAGCCCTTCTGCCCGATCGCGACATAGATGCATACGACGTTGCCGCCGCGCTGGTTGATGATCGTGTCGATCGCGATCGCCGTCTTCCCGGTCGAGCGATCGCCGATGATCAGCTCGCGCTGGCCTCGCCCGATCGGGATCATGGAGTCGATCGCCTTCAGGCCCGTCTGCAGCGGCTCCTTCACCGGCTGCCTGCTGATGACGCCGGGCGCCTTGAACTCGAGCTGACGCCGCTCGGTCGTCTCGATCGGGCCGAGGCCGTCGAGCGGGTTTCCGAGCGGGTCGACCACGCGCCCGAGCAGGGCTTCGCCGACGGGCACGCTCATGACCTCGCCCGTGCGCCGTACGGGGTCTCCCTCCTTGACCTTGTCCCAGTCGCCGAAGAGCGCGGTGCCGACGTTGTCCTCCTCGAGGTTGAACGCGATGCCCACGACGCCGTGCTCGAGCTCGAGGCGCTCGAGCGCGACGCAGTTCTCGAGGCCGTGGACGCGGGCGATGCCGTCGCCGACCTGGAGGACGGTCCCGACCTCGCTGAGGTCGGTCTCGACGTCGAACTCCTGAATTCGATCCTTGAGGATCGAGGTGATCTCTTCTGGGCGTAGCTTCACGGGTTCTCCTCGGTTCGAGGGCGAGGCAAGCCTCGCCCCTACAACTCGGTTGGGGTTCGTAGGGGCGAGGCTCGCCTCGCCCTCATTGTGCGGTTGCCAATTCGTGTCGAAGTCGCTCGAGCCGCCCGCGCACGCTCCCGTCCACGCGGAACGAGCCGATCCGCAGCACCAGCCCGCCGATCAGCTCCGGATCGACCGAGCGCGTGGCCTCGACCGAGCGGCCGGACGCCTTCTCGATCGTCTGGACGATCGAATGCGCCGCTTCCTCCGTGAGCTCGTGGGCGGTGGTCAGCTCCACCGTCAGCCGGTTCTGAGCGCGCGCGACGAGCACCTGCAGCTCGGCGGCGATCTCGCGAAGCTCTCCCGCGCGGCCCTTCTCAGCGACGAGCCGGACGAAGTTGCGAACGAGGTCGTCAGCGCCGCTCATGATCTCCTCGAGGACCGCGGACTTCTGCGGCGGGTCGACCTCTGGGTTGCGGAGGAAGCGCTCCAGCTCGGGCACCTGCTCGAGCGCGGCCGCGAGAGCGGCAACCTCGGACGCCACGCCCTCGAGCCTGCCGTCCTCCCGGGCCGCCTGAAAGAGCGCCCGGGCGTACATGCGCTGCGCGACGGCCATACCGGCGGTTAGTCGTTCTCCTCGAGCACGGAGAAGTCGAGCTCGGAGATGGCCTCGTCGATCAGCCGGCGCTGATCCTCGGCGTCGAGCACCTTGCCGGTCACGCGTGCGGTGGCCTGGAGCGTGAGGTCGGCAACCTCGGCGCGGATCAGGTCGAGCGAGCGCTTCGTCTCGGCCTGGATCTGGCGGTGGGTCTCCTCGAGGCGTCGCAAGCGCTCGGTCTCCGACTCCTCCTTCACGCGCTCGATCTGCGCATCTGCGACCTTGCGGGCGTCGGCGAGGATGTCCCCCGCCTCACCCTTGGCGCTCGCGATCAGCTGGCGGTGCTGCTCGAGCAGGTCACGCGCCTCACTCCGCGCGTTGTCCGCCTCCTCGACCGCCTTGCGGATGCGGTCACGGCGCTCGTCGATCGTCCGCTGGATCGGCGCGAACGCGAAGCGCTTGAGGACGTAGAACGTGATCGCGAAGCAGATCAGCGTCCAGATCATCAGCCCGGGGACGACGTCGATCAGGCCGCCGGACGACTCCTCCGCTGCTTGGGCAAGGGGCAGGAACGACATCGCTCAGACCAGGACGTAGGCCAGGAGGCCGCCGATGAGGCCGTAGAAGACGACTGCCTCGGTGAGGGCGAAGCCGAGCCACTGGATGCCCTGCAGCTCGCCACGGAGCTCGGGCTGGCGGGCGACCGCCTGGATCATCGAGCCGAAGATGTTGCCGATGCCGATGCCGGCACCGAGCGAGCCGAGGCCGATGCCGAGCGCGAGCGCGATTGCCTTGCCGGCGTCCGCACCCGTGTCGGCCTGGGCGAGGAAGAGGAACGACGAGAGCATGTGGGAGACCCTCCTTAGTGCTCGGGCTCGATGGCCGAGCCGATGTAGATGGCGGACAGGGCGGCGAAGATGTACGCCTGGATCGAGACGACGATGACGACTTCGAACAGGTAGAAGATCGTTGCGGCCGGAACGGCGACGACGGCGAGGAACACGTTCTCGAGCACGAAGATCAGCCCGATGAACGTGAGGATGAGCATGTGCCCGGCGAGCATGTTCGCGTAGAGGCGGACGGAGAGGCTGATCAGGCGCATGAACTGGCCGAGGATCTCGAGCGGGATGATCAGCGGCAGCATCGCCTTCGGGACGTCGGGGATCCAGCTCTTGAAGTAGTTCCAGGAGCCGTTCTCGCGGATGCCCTCGACGTGCGTGAACACGAACGTCATGAGCGCGAGCGCCAGCGTGACGGAGAGAGTCGAGGTCGCGGCGAAGATCGCCAGCGTCGGGATCTCCACGCCGAAGAGCTCGAACCGCTCGTCCGAGAGCGGCAGCGGGATGAACCCGAGCATGTTCACCGTCCAGATGAAGATCATCAGCGTCGCGACGTACGGGAACCAGCGGCCGATCGCCTTCGTCGGGAGGCCTTGCTCGGCAACCTGAACCTGCGCGATCTCGTAGATCGTCTCGCCGAGCGCCTGCCGCCTGTCCGGGTCCTTCCCCGTCTTCACACGCATGAACAGGACCCCGATCAGGATGGAGACGATCGAGCCGAGGATGAGGTACGCCACGGCCTTGTTGATCGACATGTCGATCGGGCCGAGCTTCAGCTCGGGGCCCCACGTCTTCAGGTCCCACTCGTGGGACGGGTCGAACTCGCCTCCTGCTCCGAGCGCGACCGACGGGAGCGCGAGGAAGAGCCCGACGACGACCAGGAGGGCGCGCTTCATGCCCTCGCCTCCCGGCTGAAATACGAGGCCAGCCCGACGAGCAGCTCGACGGTGAACGCGAGCGCGTACACGCAGGCGGCGGCGATGCCGACGCGCTCGTCGGCGATCGTGATCGCGACGAGAGGGACGCCGACGAGGAGCCCGCGTGAGGTCGTGCCGATACCGCGCATGCTTGCGGCGGCGAGGTTATCCGGGTTGCCCGGGAGACGCGTCAGTACCAGCGCGAAGAGCTGTGCTGCGGCCCACAGGACGGCGGCGAACGCCCAGCCTGCGAGCGGCCAGCCTGCGACGGCGAAGAGCGGAAGCGCGAGGAGCACGACCGCGCCGCCCGCAACCGTGGGCGCCAGGCGGTGCGGCAGCGGCCTCGGCGTCGAGAAGATCCCGGCGCTCATCGCTCGCGCGTGTAGACGTAGTAGACGACCGCAACGCCGAGCGGGATTCCGACGAGAGCACCCACCAGCAAACCGATGCCCCCGGAGCCGAGCGCCCAGCCGACGAGGGCTCCGAAGGCCATGGCGAGGCCGAGGGAGCCGAGGAGGAGCCCCGACGCGGTCGCAAGTGAGTGCGGAGAGGAGGACGCGGCAGGCGTCATTCGGCCGGAGCATACCACCCTGTTTGTGACACCCGATTTCGTCTCTCGGAGCCGAATGAAGCGCCGGTTCGTCACAGCAACAGAGGGCTCTACCTGCCAGGACACGTGCGCGCACCTGCGGCTCACCCGATCGGCCCGGAGCCTGGCGAGACGAGGCATCGCGACCCGTATCGATGCTGCCCGATTCACGTCTCGTCGCGGACGCCATTGCGCCGCCGGAGATCCGCGCCCACGAACCGTGCGAGAACGTGTCTCGAGGGCACCCAAGTTACAACTTGCAACTTGGCTTCGTTGGCCGCTCGGGGACGGGGCCCGCTCTCTCCGGCTGCAGCGAAAGGCGGGCGGGGGCTTGCTACGCGCTCTTGCGCGCCGTGCGCGCGTTCTCGGCCTGCTCGCGCACACGGCGGCGGACGCGCGGGTTCGCGAGCTTCACGATCTCGAGCAGGTAGATCACGTACACGGAGAACGCGAGAGCGAAGAGTCCGATGGCCGCGACGACGAGCGTCTCGACGAGTTGCCACTCGCCGCCCGGCCTCGGCGGGACGAAGCGCGTGGCGAGCGCCGCGGCGGCGAGACTCGCGCACCAGAGCCACATCGTCACCGCAGCGCGGCGCTGGGAGAAGCCGATGTTCAGGAACCGGTGATGGAGATGGCTGCGATCGGCGGTGTAGATCGGCTGCGAGTACTTGAGCCGGCGTGCGACGACGAACGACGTGTCGAGGATCGGCACGGCGAGCACGAGCAGCGGAAGCACGAGGACGACCGTCGAAGCGGTCTTGAGGAGCCCCTGGATCGAGACGGCCGCGAGGATGAACCCGAGGCAGAGCGCACCCGAGTCGCCCATGAAGATCCGGGCCGGGAAGAAGTTGTGGCGGAGGAACCCGAGGCACGCTCCGGCGACGACCGCGGAGAGAATCGCCGGGTTCGGCCGCCCGAGGGAGAGCGCGAGGACGGCATACGTCACGCCGGCGATCGCACAGACCCCGGCCGCAAGGCCGTCGAGCCCGTCGAGGAAGTTGACCATGTTCATGACGGCGACGATGAAGAGCATCGAGATCGGGACGCCGAGCCAGGCCGGGAGGTCGACGACGCCCACGAAGGGAAGCGTGAAGTGGTCGATCCAGACGCCGAACATCGGGGGGATCGACGCGGCCACGAACTGGCCGGCGAGCTTCACGGGCGGCGTGAGACCTCTGAAGTCGTCGACGGCGCCCACGACGGTCGCGACGGCGGCTCCGAGCAGGATCCCGCGGCTCACGCCGGACAGGTCGAGAAACGCGAGCGAGGGTACGAGGATCCCCAGGAAGATGGCGAGGCCACCGAGCCGAGGGATCGGGCGCCGGTGCACGCGGCGCGAGTCCGGCCGATCCACCACGCCGAGCAGGCGCGCCATGCCCCCGACCGCCGGTGTGAGCAGGACGACGATCACGAACGCGATGGCGGCCCCGTACAGGACCTCCGGGTTCGCGCGCAGCTGATCCCAGACGCTCACCGACGTCCCCGTGCACGATCGGAGCGTGGCATCACCCCGGGAGTATGGGTGCGCGCGAGGATGCAACGGCTGCCCGCGCGCCGAGGCGCACCACCGACCCACGCTCGGCGTGGACGCATGGGAGACCTACTTCGTGCCGTAGAGCCGGTCGCCGGCGTCCCCGAGGCCCGGCAGGATGTAGCCGACGTCGTTGAGGCCGCGGTCGACGGACGCCACGACGATCGTGACCTCCGGGTACTCGCGGTGAACGCGCTCGATCCCCTCCGGTGCGGCGATGAGTGCGATCAGGCGGACGGACGTCGCCCCGGCGCGCTTCACCGTCTCGACGGCCGCAGCGGTCGAGTTGCCCGTTGCGAGCATCGGGTCGAGCAGGATCACGTCGCGGTCGGCGATGTCGCCCGGCAGCTTCACGAAGTACTCGACCGGCTCGAGGGTCTCCTCGTCGCGGAAGAGGCCGATGAACCCGACCCGCGCGCCCGGAACGAGCGAGAGCACGGCGTCGAGCATCCCGACCCCGGCCCGCAGGATCGGGCACACGGCCACCTTCTTCCCGGAGATGCGCCGTGCGGTCGTCCGCTCGAGCGGCGTCTCGATCTCGACCTCCTCGTCCGCGAGATCCTTGGTGGCTTCGTACGTGAGCAGCAACGTCAGCTCGTTCACGAGCTGGCGGAACATCTGCGTCGTGGTCGTGACGTCACGGAGCAGCCCGAGCTTGTGCTGCACGAGCGGGTGCGCCACCTCGACGAGCGCCCCGGCCGTCGTCGTCGTGAGCCCCGGCTCGGTCACATGCCGTCCTCGGGCTCGGTGCCCGGAAAGGTCGGGAACGCGCCCAGGCCCGGGTAGAGCGGGCGCCGATCGCAGAGCGCGCCGGCGCGGTCACGGAGCGCCGAGAGGTCGGGGGTCGCACCGAGAGCGTCGCAGATCAGGCGTCCCACCTCGCGGAAGTCGTCCTCGTCGAAGCCCCGCATCGTGGCGGCGGGCGTCCCCACCCTGAACCCCGAGGCGACCGTGGGGCTCCGTTCGTCGAACGGGACGGTGTTGCGGTTGACGGTGATGCCGACCTCCGCAAGGCGCTCCTCCGCATCCTTGCCCGTCCAGTCGGTGGCTCGCAGGTCGACGAGCAGGAGATGCGTGTCGGTGCCTCCCGTCAGAACGTCGATACCGCCTTCCTGAAGCGTCGCGGCGAGCGCATCCGCGTTCGCCCGCACGGCCCGCTGGTACTCGCGGAAAGGCTCCGAGGCGGCGATCTGGAAGCAGGTCGCCTTCGCGGCGATCACGTGGTTGAGCGGGCCGCCCTGCATGCCCGGGAACACGGCGCGGTCGATCGCCTGCGCGTGCTCCTCCTTGCAGAGGATGAACCCCGACCGCGGGCCTGCGAGGGTCTTGTGCGTGGTCGAGGTGACGAAGTCGCAGTGAGGCACCGGGCTCGGATGGAGACCGGCGGCGACGAGCCCCGAGAAGTGCGCCATGTCGCAGAGGAGGTAGGCGCCGACGTCGTCCGCGATCTCGCGGAACCGCTCCGCCTCCACCGTCCGTGGATAGGCCGAGCCGCCGCACACGATGAGCTGCGGTCGGTGCTCGCGCGCGAGCTCGAGGACATCGTCGTAGTCGACGAGGTTCGTCTCTCGCGAGACGCCGTAGTGGACGATCTGATAGAGCCGCCCGGAGAAGTTCACGCGGAGCCCGTGCGTGAGATGGCCGCCGTGGGACAGCTCGAGCGAGAGGATCGTGTCGCCCGGCTGGAGGCAGGAGAAGTACACGGCCATGTTCGTCTGCGCCCCGGCGTGCGGCTGGACATTGGCGTGCTCGGCCCCGAAGAGGGCCTTCGCGCGGTCGATCGCGAGCTGCTCGATCTCGTCGACGACCTCGCAGCCGCCGTAGTACCGACGACCCGGGTAGCCCTCCGAGTACTTGTTCGTGGGGACGCTTCCGACCGCTTCGAGCATCGACGGCCACGCGAAGTTCTCGGACGCGATCAGCTCGATCTCGCCTCGCTGCCGGTCGAGCTCCCGGCCGAGCAGCGCGGCGATCTCGGGATCGACGTCGGCGAGGCCCGCGGTGCGGAGATCCTCGAGCGTCATCGGCGCGACGGCCATCGCCCGGATGCTACTCCGCGAGGGCGACGCGCACGCGGGCGAGGGCATCGGAGGCCGAAACGGCGCCCTCTCGGAGTACGGCCGGAGTCGGTGCAGTGAGGTCGAGCACCGTGGACGGCGTGCCCGGGAGATCCCCGCCGTCGAGCAACACCGCCCCTGCACGAATCTCCGAGGGGACGTCATCGAGCCGCCGGGGATCGGGGCCGCCGTGGTGGTTCGCGCTCGTCGCAGCCACGATCCCGACACGGTCGAGCACGGCTGCGCCCGGACCGACGAGGTCCGGCACCCGCACCCCGATCGTCTCCGGCCGACTCCCCGCGATCCACGCGAAGCGGCGGGCCGGGTTCGGGAGGACGAGCGTAAAGGGCCCGGGCAGGAGAGCCCGCGCCACGGCCGTGCTCTTGCCGCGCAGCTCCGGCACGCACTCGAGGAGCCAGTCGACACTCGCCGCGACGAGCGCGATCGGCTGGTCGGAAGAGCGCCTCTTGAGCTCGGACAGGCGCCGCACGGGCTCCTTGCCGTACGGCGTGCAGGCAAGGCCGTAGACCGTGTCGGTCGGGATGATGACGAGCTCGCCCGCGCGGACGGCCGCAACGACGTCGTCGACGGAGCTCATCCGGGAAGAACGTTCCAGCCGAGCGAGCGGGCGGCTCCGGCCAGCCGCCGGTCGAACGTGACGAGAGGAGTGCCATCCGCCGCTCCCGCCACCTCCGCCGCGCCGAGATGGAGCGCATCGAGGGATCGGACGCCCGTCCGCTCAGCGAGGTCGGCGGCTCGTTCGCACACACGACGGTCGAGCTCGACCGCCTCGGTCGCCTCCCAGTCGACCGCGAACTGCTGCTGCGCATCCTCTAAGTCGACACCTTCGAGGAGGCGTGCGAGATTGCGCCTGACCTCCACGAGCGAGTGGAAGCCCGTGATCCACACCGGATCCGAGCTGAGGATCGCCTCCGCCTCCTCCGAGTCGGCTTCGACGAGGTAGAGCTTCAGGATCGCGTTCGCGTCCGCGTAGAGCGTCACTCCCGGCGATCCTCTTCCATCGCCTCCGCGATCGTCATCTTGCCCTTGAACCGACGACGAGGGCGCGTCGAGAGCCCCCCGGGTCGCCCGGGCTTGATCCAGCCCTCGCGGACCCCCTGCTGGATGCGCTCCTCCACCGAGAGCGATCGGATCTCGGCTTTCGCCTTCCCGCGATGCGTGACGACGATCGTCTCCCCCGCCGCTGCACGGTCGAGGTACTCGGACAGCTTGGCCTTCAGCTCACGGATGCCCACGTACGTGGTCACGCTAGCGGATATTGTAGTCACGTCAATCGGCCAGAGAGGTCACGCCCTCGACGACCCTGTCCCGTCCGGCCAGGTCCCGGGTGACAAGGACGCGCTCGTAGCCGAGCGCGCGAAGGAGCACAACCACACGCCGCGCGTCACCCTCCGCGCACTCGAGCACGAGCGCACCACCCGGCGAGAGGACGCCGAGCGCGGAGCGGGCAACGGCCTCGGTGGCGCCCTCGCCGACGAGCGCGGCTCTGGGCTCCCAGTCGCGCACCTCCGGCTCGAGGAGGTCGATCTCGTCGGGCGCGACGTACGGCGGGTTCGAGACGACGAGATCCCACGGGCCGCTCGGAAGCCCGTCGAAGAGGTCGTAGGCGCGGAGATCGACGTCGAGCCCCGTCCGCTCCGCGTTCGCTCGCGCCACGGTGAGCGCACCCTCCGACACGTCGATCCCCGTGACGCGCGCGCCCGGGTGCTCGTCCGCAATCGCGAGCGCGATCGCGCCGCTCCCGGTGCCGACGTCGAGCACGCGCGGCTCGACCCGCCCCTCGAGCAGCGCGAGGCAGCGCTCCACGACCACCTCGGTCTCGGGCCTCGGGACGAGCACTCGCTCGTCGACGCCGAGCACGAGGCGACGAAAGCCCCACTCGCCGAGGACGTAGGCGAGGGGCTCGCGCCGCTCCCGCCGTGCGATCAGCCGTTCCAGCTCCGCGCCCTCGGCGTCGGTGAGGAGACGACGTTCCACGTGTGCGCCCGACCGGGTCGTCCCGAGCACGTGGGCGACGAGCAGCTCCGCGTCGACGCGCGGTGTCGGGCACCCGGCCTCCGCGAGCCGGCTCGCCGTCGATCCGAGAGCATCGCGAACCTCCACCCTCCGCTACCTCCAGTCGGTCAGCACCCTGGAGTCGAGCCCCTCCGTCCGCAACCGTGCACGCAGGCGAGCGGTCTCGTCGCGCAGGGACGGCACGTGGGCGTCGTGCACCTCGACGAGCACCGTCTCGATCAGCTCGATCGCCCCGCTGTCCAGCAACCGGTGGAGGATCGCGTGCTCGACTCCCTCGACGTCGATCTTCACGAGTCTGATCCGGCGTCCGAGTGCGAGGACGAAGCGCGCGAGGTCGATGGCGCGGACGTCGACGAAGCAATCGGGATCGACGTTGCCCTTCGTCTCGAGCAGGCTCGAGCCAACGGACGCGGCCACTGCATCGTGGTTCGACCCCCGGTGGAGATAGAGCCTGGCGGGCTGGTCGCGATCCAGGACCGCGACGGGGTAGAGATGGACGTTCGCGCGATGGCCGAGGCGCGCCTCCAGCACCGAGAACGCGTGCGGGTTCGGCTCGAACGCGTGCACCTCGGCGCCCGCGTCCGCGAGGACGACTGCGACCTCGCCGACGTTGGCCCCGCAGTCGATCGCGACGTCACCCCGACGGAGTCGAAGTGCGGCGAGCCGCCGCTCCACCTCGGTTGGCCGGAGCCGCCGGCGAAGCGGACGCAGCGCCGTCCGGGCCGCCTCTGGCGCCGCGATCACGCGGAGACAGTCGCGAGCGCGCGCTGGCGCTCCTCTGTCTGGAGAGCCTCGGTGAGCTCGTCGAGCTCGCCCTGGAGCACGTGGTCGAGTCGATGCAGCGTCAACTTGATGCGGTGGTCGGTGACCCGGTTCTCCGGGAAGTTGTACGTCCGGATCTTCTCGGCCCGCTCGCCGGTCCCGATCTGCGACCGGCGGGCGGCAGCCACCTCGGCCTGCTGACGCTCGCGCTCCGCTTCGTAGAGGCGAGCCCGGAGGACGCGCATCGCCTTCTGCTTGTTCTGGAGCTGCGACTTCTCGTCCTGCATGGCGACGACGATCCCTGTCGGGACGTGCGTGATGCGGACGGCGGAATCCGTGGTGTTGACGCTCTGGCCGCCTGGCCCCGTGGAGCGGTAGACGTCGATCTTGAGATCCTTCTCCGCGATCTCGATCTCGACGTCCTCGACCTCGGGCATGACCGCGACCGTGGCCGTCGACGTGTGGATGCGCCCCTGCGACTCGGTCTCGGGAACGCGCTGCACGCGATGCGTCCCGCCCTCGAACTTGAACACCGAGAACGCCCCCTGGCCCTTGATCGCGAAGACGACCTCCTTGACCCCGCCGGCTTCGCTCTCGCTCGTCGACAGCGTCTCGGTCCGGTACCCGCGGCGGTCCGCGTACCTCGCCAGCATCCGGTGGACGTCTCCCGCCCAGAGCGCCGCCTCGTCGCCCCCGACGCCCTGCCGGATCTCGACGATCACGTCCTTCGCGTCGGCGGGGTCCTTCTCCACCAGCGCGAGCCTGAGCTCCTCCTCGAGCCGCGCGATCTCCGCCTCGAGGTCGTTCGCCATCGAGGCGAGCTCGGGGTCGGCGCGCGCGGCGTCGAGGTCATCGCTCGCCTGTCGCCAGGCGTCGGCGAGCCGCTTCGGCCCCTCGAGCTCCTTCAGCCTTCGGCCCGTCTCCGCAGCCTGACGACGATCGTTGTAGACGGTGGGGTCGGACATGCGCTCCTGCGCATCGGCGTACGAGCGGTCGAGCTCGTCCACCAGCTGCTCGATCCCGTTCACGCGCTGATCGTAGATGGTCGATGCCACGGAGTCGCCCTCTCCAGAGCGCGGGCTGGCCGCCCGCAGGCGCGAGAAGCGAGATCGCGCATCTGGACGCGCGAGGTCGTGGCATCAACCATCGAAGCCGGGGCGCTCTGTCGTCGGACTCGTGCCGGACCGGCGCGCGGTCACGGCGTCGCCGGCTGTCGTCAGACCCCGAAGTTCACGGGAAACGACGCGACCCAACCGAGCGTGGCCAGGAAGACGACGCAGCCGAGCACGAGAATCGCCATCCGGCTCCGCGTCGTCGGCAGCCTCGTGCTGATCCCGGCGAAGAAGAGCGAGGACGCGAAGAGGACGACCGCGAGGACGTAGTTGTCCGAGCGCTGGTTGAACGTCCCCGCGTCCTGGGCCTCGGCCGTCGCCTGCTCCTCGAGCCGGTCGGCCTCTACCTGCGCTTCGAGCTGGTACTCGGGCATCGCGAACGGCGTCAGGGGAGCATCGGGATCGACGCGCGGCTTCGTCGCGATCCAGGCGTCGATCGCTGGACGGAACTCCTCGCGGAAGCGCGCGAAGTAGAAGTCCGCGAGCTCCTTCTGCTCGAGCGCGAAGGCGTCGACCCACTGCGTGAAGATCGCGACGTCGATCTGCGTCTGCGTGTTCGCGAGCGCGGAGGCGCGGGTGGACTCGAGGCGCGCCGCGTTCGCCCGGCTGTACGCCTTCGCCTGCTCGCCGCTCCAGCGCGCGGACTGGTAGCCGCTCCACGCCGTCGCGACCGCGGCGACGGCGATGAGCAGCGTCGCGACGAGCTCGAGCCAGTTCTCCGCTCTGCTCGCGGCCGGTGCGGCTGCGTCCGTCATCTCGCCGAGTCGGAAGGACTCAGGCGAGCGCCGCGTCGAGCGTGATCTCGGGAACCGCGGCGAGCGCCTGCGAGACCGGGCAGCCTTCCTTCGCTCCTTGCGCCGCCTCGACGAACGCCGCCTCGTCCATGCCCGGGACGGCTCCCCGTACGCGCAGCGCGCTCTTCGTGATGCCCGTGCCGGGGATGAACGTCACCGTCGCAGACACGTCGAGGCGCTCGGGTGGGTGCCCAGACTTCGCAAGCCCGCCCGACAGTGCCATGGAGAAGCAGGCGGCGTGTGCGGCCGCGATGAGCTCTTCCGGGCTCGTGCGTCCCTCGGGCTCGTCGGCGCGCGATGCCCAGGTGACATCCAGCGGGCCGAAGGCGCCGCTGCCGACGCTGTCGATCGTCCCGCCGCCCTCCATGAGCGACCCCGACCAGGTGACGTGTGCAGTGCGATCGGCCATTAGCCTGCCTCCTCCAGAGTCGCGTCGACGGTGACGGTTGCGCTGGCCCTGACGAGTGCCGACATCGTGCAGCCGTCGTCGGCGGCCGCGGCGGCCTGCGCGAAGCCGGCGGCGTCGCTGCCGGGAACGACGCCGCGCGCCGTGATGGCCGACAGGACGACTCGGTGCCCAAGGCCCTCGACCTCGTCGATGGTGAGCGAGCAGTGCACCTCGAGCCGCTCCGGCGGCGTGCCGGCGCGGGCGAGCTCACCGCCGAGCGAGGTCACGTAGCACGACGCGTGCGCGGCGGCGAGCAGCTCCTCCGGGCTGGTCTTGCCTTGCGGGTCACTGACCCGCGACGCGATCGTGGTCGGCAGCGCGAACGCGCCCGAGTTCGTCCCGCTGACGACGCCCGTGCCCCGAGCGATGGAGCCCTCCCAGACGATCTCGGCCTCGCGTGTGATCCGCGGCATAGCCGGACCCTACGCCATCACTTCGACACGGGACTCGAGCGCCCGCTGCTCCGGCGTCTCGGCCTCCTCGCGCTCGAGCACCCGCTGGAGCGCACAGATCGAGACCTCGACCTGGTCGTCCGACGGCTCGCGCGTCGTCAGCCGCTGCAGCCAGAGGCCGGGCGCGAGGAGTGCCATCAGGAAGCGGTTGTCCTGGTGCATCCCCGCATAGCGGATCACCTCGTAGGCGAGCCCCGCGATCACCGGCAGCAGCAGGATGCGGCTCAGGATGAGGTAGTACCACTCCGGTCGCCCGACGAACGCGAACACGAAGATCGCGATCACCATTACCCAGAGCAAAAAAGCTGTTCCGCAACGTGGGTGAATCAAGCTGAATCGCTGCACGTTCTGGGGCGTGAGCTCGACGCCCGCCTCGAGCGCGTTGATCGTCTTGTGCTCCGCCCCGTGGTACTGGAACACGCGGCGCAGGTCGGGCAGCAGGGAGATCAACAGGATGTACGCGATGAACACGGACACCCTCACCAGGCCCTCGACGACGACGAACCATGTCGTGGACTCGATCGGAAGCCAGTTGGTGAGCAGCGCGGGGCCGACCTTGAACAGCGCGAGCGCGAACCCGATCGCGAGGACGAACGAGAAGATGATCTGCCCGCGGCTGATCTGCGTCTGGATCTCCCCGTCCTCGTCGCGCTCCTGGGACGCGACGTTCGCCGAGATTGCAAGCGCCCTGAACCCGATCGCCAGCGACTCGCCGAGCGCGATGACGCCGCGGATGACGGGTAGCCGCCACAGCTTCCGCTTCTGCATCGGCGACTCGATCTCGCGGACGACCTCCGTGATGTCGCCCTCCGGCGTGCGGATCGCCACCGCCCAGCTCGACGGGCTGCGCATCATCACGCCTTCCAGGACGGCCTGACCGCCGAACGAGATCCTCATGCTCTACTTGACTATCCGCGGCGCGCGCCGCCGGCCTTCTCGAGCCGGCGCTGGAACCGCTCCACCCGGCCGCCCGTGTCGACGAGCTTCTGCTTCCCCGTGTAGAACGGATGGCAGGCCGCGCAGAGCTCCACATGGAGCTCGGCCTTCGTGGAGCGCGTCCAGAACTCGTTGCCGCACGAGCACGTCACGTGCGCCAGGACGTAGTCGGGATGGATGTCGGCCTTCATCGGCCCGCCAGGATACCAGCGGCGGTCTGGGCTGCGACGTTCCCGCCCGAGACCACGCAGACCATGCGGCCTCCGCCGACCTTGCCGGCGAGGAGCGCGCCGACGGCGGCGGCCCCGGCGGGCTCGCACGCCAGCTTCGCCCGCTCGTAGAGGAAGCGGAAGCCTTCGGCGATCTCGTCGTCGGTGACGAGGACGGGCAACGTGCCGAGCTCGGCGCACGTTCGGCGCGCGATCTCGCCCGCGAACGGCGCGTTCAGGCCGTCGGCGATCGTCCGTGTCTCGACGCGGACGCTCTCCCCCGCCTCGACCGCCGCGTGCAGCGCGCGCGACGACTCCGGCTCGACCGGAACCACGCGTACCCCTGTACCGG
This sequence comes from Gaiellaceae bacterium, assembly GCA_046484465.1. Lineage (GTDB taxonomy): Bacteria > Actinomycetota > Thermoleophilia > Gaiellales > Gaiellaceae > GMQP-bins7. The sequence goes on along the minus strand of JAWOIV010000037.1, from coordinate 3,264 downwards.
CCAGGGCGGAGGCGATGCCCGCGTAGAGCCCCCCGCCGCCGCAGGGAACGACGACGGTCTCGGTGTCGGGGACGTCCTCGAGGATCTCGAGGCCGACCGTGCCCTGCCCCGCGACCACGAGCGGGTCGTCGAAGGGGTGCACGAGGACGCGGCCCGTCTCCGCCTGGAGCTCGTGCAGCCGCTCGAAGATGTCTCCCTGCCCCGAGGCCTCCTGGTCGACCTGCGCGCCGTACGACTCGGTCGCCCGCCGCTTGAGCTCGCTCGCCCCGCGGTACATGACGGTGAGGGCGGAGACGCCCTCCTCGGCCGCGCAGAACGCCAGCGCCGCCGCGTGGTTCCCGGCCGAGGCGGCGATCACGCCCCGCGCCTTCTCCTCGGAGGTCAGCGACGCGAGCTTCGTCATGACGCCGCGCGGCTTGAACGAGCCCGTTCGCTGGAGGAGCTCGGCCTTCAGGAACGTCCCGTGGCCGAGCGTTCGGCAGGAGAGCGTGGGCGTCCGGTGCAGCCGGCCCTCGATCACGCGGGCGGCCCGCTCGACGTCCTCGCGTGAGACGGGCAACGACGCCATCGCCCGATCGTAGAGCAGGCACCCGCCCCGATCGCCGTCGCGTCGCCGACAATGCGCCGGTGCCGCCCCGCCTCGAAGAACGCCCGATCCGGATCGTCGTTCGCGACGAGGAGCTACGGCGCAGCCGGCTCACCGTCTTCCTGCGCCTCCTGCTCGCGCTCCCACACCTCGTCTGGCTCTCGCTCTGGGGCATCGCCGCCTCGTTCGCCGCGATCGCCCTCTGGCTCGGCGTCGTGATCGAGGGGAAGGCTCCCGAGAGCCTCCACGACTTCGTGGCCCGCTACCTGCGCTACGCGACGCACGTCGCCACATTCGTCTTCCTCGCCGCGAGCCCGTTCCCGGGCTTCGGCGGTGCGCCCGGCTACCCGGTCGACGTCGAGATCGACCCGCCTGCGCGGCAGAGCCGCTGGACGGGCTTCTTCCGTCTCGTGCTCGCGCTCCCGGCGGCGCTCCTCGCGTCCGCCCTCGGCGCCGGGCTCGCCTGGACCGCGCTCGCCGGGCCGTACGTCATCGCCGCGGTCTTCCTCACCGGCGGCGGCGTGGCAGGAGCGGCCGCGTTGCTCACCTGGTTCGCGGCGCTCGTACGCGGTCGCGCGCCCCGCGGCCTGCGCGACCTCACCGCGTACGCGCTCGGGTACAGCGCCGAGTCGGCCGGGTACGGGCTCCTCCTCACCGGCCGCTATCCGTCGACCGATCCCGCGCTGGCCGAGCCGTACGCGCCGCTCCCGGAGCACGCCGTTCGAATCTCGGTCACGGACGAGCTCGCACGCCCGCGGCTCGTCGTCCTCTTCCGCCTCCTGCTGGCGTTCCCGCACTTCTTCTGGCTCGCGCTCTGGGGACTCGCCGTGTTCTTCACCGTGATCGCAGCGTGGCTCGCCGCGCTCGCGGTCGGCCGCGTGCCCCCCGCCCTCCACCGCTTCCTCGCCGCCTACGTCCGTTACGCGACCCATGTGTTCGCCTTCACCGCGCTCGTCGGGCGGCGCTTCCCGGGGTTCACCGGTCGCGTCGGCTCGTACCAGATCGACGTCGAGCTCCCCGGCCCGGTGCCGCAGCGACGGATCGGCGTGCTCGGTCGCCTCTTGCTTGCGATCCCGGCACTGCTCGTCGCGAACGCACTGGGGACGGCGCTCTGGGTCGCGGCCTTCCTCGCCTGGTGGTACGCGATCGTTCGCGGGCGGATGCCCGAAGGGCTCCGAAACCTCGGCGCGAGCTGCCTGCGCTACAACGCGCAGACGTACGCGTATCTCCTCCTCGTCACTCCCGAGTACCCGTACGCCGGGCCTGTGCTTCCGCGACCCGCGCGGAGGGAGCCGCTCCCGTCGTTCGTCCCCGGAGACGCGTTCTGAGAGTCGCGCTCGCTGCGCTGGTGCTCGTCCTGCTGGCGGCCGGAGCCGTCGTCCTCTACCCGACGGCGGTGCCGCCCGGGCTCTCGGCGCCGGCGGTCGACGCCGGTGCGGTGTTCGGCGCCGAGCACGTGGCCGAGGCGAAGCGCTACGAGCGCTTCCACTACGCGAACTGGGTGCTCGCCCAGCTCGCGCTCCTGGGCACGCTCTGGCTGTACGCGCGCCGTGGCGTCGCGTTCATGCGAGAGTCGGCAGCGGGGCCGATCGGCACGGGCATGCTGCTCGGGATGCTCGGCCTGGGCATCGCCTGGCTCGTCGGCATCCCGTTTCGCCTCGCCTCGCACTGGTGGGAGCGGCGACACGGCCTGGCGGAGCTCGACTACCTGTCGTGGATCGTCGGCGACTGGAGCCTGCTCGCGGCGCAGTTCCTGTCCATCTCTCTCGCGCTCCTCGTGGTGATGGCCCTCGCGCGCTGGCTCGGCGAGCGCTGGTGGCTTCCCGGCGCTGCGGTCTTCGTCGCCGTCGCGGGACTCTTCACGTTCGCCGCGCCCTACCTCGACTTCGAGACGGAGCCGCTCGACGACGACGCGCTGCTCGCTTCGGCAGAGCTCTATCGCCGCGACCTCGGCCTGCCGGAGATCCCGATTCGCGTGCTCGAGGTCAGCGACTCTTCGAAGCTCGCGAACGCCTACGCGTACGGCATCGGCCCCAGCCGCAAGGTCGTGTTCTGGGACACGATGCTCGAGGATCCCTTCGGCGGCGACGAGCAGCGGTTCGTCCTCGCGCACGAGCTCGCCCACCACTCGCAGCGCCATCTCCCCGAAGGCCTTGCGTGGTTCGCGCTCTTCGCCCTGCCGGGGGCGTGGATCCTCATGCGCACGACGCGCGGGCGCGGCGGGATGGGAGCGCCGGAGGCCGTGCCGCTCGCCCTGCTCGTCGTCGTCGTGCTCGAGCTCGCGCTCGCACCTGCCGCGAACCTCATCTCTCGCCGCATGGAGGCGGAGGCGGACTGGAAGGCGCTCGAGGTGACGAGTGACCCGGCGGCGCTCGAGCGGCTCATGGTCGGGTTCTCGACCACGTCGCTCGGCGATCCCACGCCGCCCGGCTGGGTGCAGCTCATGGTCGGGACGCACCCCGCGCTCGCCGACCGCGTCGCGATGGCCCGCGCCTGGGCCGAACGGAATGACTGACTCCGCGCCACGACGACGCACGGGGCTCTGCTGCCCCATCGAGACGCGGCCGAAAGGGCACCCAAGTTACAAGTTGTAACTTGGCGCGATACCGACGCGCAGAGACCGAAGAGGCCGATCGATCGGGGATCCGCAGCGTCGAGAGAGCGCTCGTTACACGTTG
>JAWOIV010000063.1:0-8348 GCA_046484465.1 Gaiellaceae bacterium | reverse complement strand
CCTGGCGACGCGATCACGGGCCTCACCGTCACGCCGCTCGGCGAGCGGTGGTACGGGGTGCCGAACGACGTGCCCGGGAAGACCAACGATGCAGCCGGTCTCTCGGTGTACGACTACGGCCTGTTCCCGGGCAACACGCCCGAGCTCGGGCTGATGCTCTTCACGAACGGCGACCGCGGCGCGGGCAACCGCGGCGGCGCCACCGACGGCACCGAGGCGCTGCTCTTCAGAGCGCCGTAGGCGACGTCACGAGCACGACCTGACGAGGGGCCGGGGAAACCCGGCCCCTCGCTCGTTCAGGGGCGCCAGTACTGGCGCGTGAAGAGGAGCACGACCGGGATGATCTCGAGCCGGCCGAGCCACATGAGCCCGACGAGGACGAGCGTGGAGACGTCGCTGAACTCGTGGAACGAGGCGAAGGGCCCGGCGTGGCCGAAGGCAGGCCCGACGTTACCGAGCGTCGTCGCCGCGACCGCCATCACGGTGATCGGCTCGAGATCCGGCCCCTGGAGCGCCGTGTCGAGGGCGATGATCCCCGCGCCGGCCACGAAGAGCCCGACGTAGAGGAGCACGAACGCGATCACGGCCCGGAGCGTGCGCTCGTCGACCGACGCGCCGGCGAGCCGGATCGGCGAGACGAGCTCGGGGTGCACCGTCGTGTGAAGCTCGCGGCGGAGGATCCTGCCGACGAGGAGGTGGCGGACGACCTTGATCGACCCGCCCGTGGAACCTGCGGAGCCACCGACGAACATCAGCGCGACGATCGTGAGCAGCGCGAGCGTCGTCCAGCCGGTGAAGTCGACCGTCGCGTAGCCGGTCGTGGTGAGGATCGAGACGGCCTGGAACACGCCGTTGCGGAGGACGGCATCGCTGCCGGCGAGCTCGCGCTCGAGGAGCTGCAGGATCAGGAGCGCCGAGCCGAGCACGACGAGGCCGAGGTAGAGCCGGAGCTCCTCGTCACGCAGCCCTGACCGAATGCGGCGGCGGACGAACAGGCGGTAGAGCAGCGCGAAGTTGACCCCGGCCAGGAGCATGAACACGATGAAGACCCACTGCGTCGCGGGCGCGAAGGCGCCGATCGAGTCGGGCTCGGTCGAGAAGCCGCCGGTCGGCATCGTCGTGAACGCATGGGCGACGGCCTGGTAGGGCGTCATCGCGTCGTCGACGCCCGTCCAGCCCAGCACGGCGAGGATCGTCGCGAGCACAGCTGTCAGGGCGACGTAGAGGCCCCACAGCCTGCGCGCGGTCTGTCGGATGCGTGTGCCGAGGTCGTCGACCTCGGGCCCGGGGAGCTCCGACTCCATCAGCTGCCTGCCGCCGACGCGGAGGCGTGGGAGCACGGCGAGCGCGAGCACGATGATCCCCATGCCGCCGAGCCACTGCGTGAACTGCCTCCACATCGCGAGCGACCGGTCGAGAGCGGGGATGTCGGTGACCACGGAGGCCCCCGTCGTGGTGAACCCGGACATCGACTCGAACAGCGCATCGACGGGCCGGTCGAGGTCGGGATTGCCGGAGAGGAGGTAGGGGACGGCACCGATCGCGGCCGCCAGCAGCCATGTCAGCGCGACGACCAGGAAGCCTTCTCTGAACCCGACGTGGGACACGTGCCTGCGGCCGATCCGCGCGAGTGCGAGGCCGAGACCCGCGGCGACGAGGATCGCGGCGGCGTACGGCCACGGCGACTCCCCGTAGCCGAGCGCGAGCGCGAGCGGGAGGAGAGGCGCAATGGCGAGCCACTTCAGGAGCGTCCCTACGAGGCCGAGGGCGCCGCGAACGTTGACCCCGACGCGCCGCGCCTTTCCGACGCGCGGCGGCTCGAGCACACGCATCCCCGTCGTCGGGCTCACGGCCGCCAGTAGCTCCTGGTGAAGAGCACGATGATCGGCAGTACCTCGAGGCGCCCGAGCCACATGAGCGCGATCATCACCATGGTCGAGAGGTCGCTGAAGGGCGCGTAGGAGTCCATCGGCCCGGCCGGCCCTGCGGCAGGCCCGACGTTCCCGAGGGTCGCGGCCGCCGCGGAGATCGCATCGATCGGGAGCAGGTCGGGCCCTTGGAGGGACGCGTCGACCGCGATCACGCCGGCTCCGGCGATGAAGAGGCCGAGGTAGAGGAGGACGAACACGACGATCGCGCGCAGCGTTCGTTCGTCCACCACGCTGCCGCTCAGGCGAATCGGCATCACGACCTCCGGGCGCAACGTCTGGGTGAGCTCACGTCGCAGGACGCGGCCGAGCACGAGATGCCGGATGACTTTCACGGACCCCGTCGTCGATCCCGCCGAGCCTCCGACGAACATGAGCAGGACGAGCGTCATCAGCGCCAGCGTCGGCCAGGCGGCGAAGTCCACCGTCGCGTACCCCGTTCCGGTCATGATCGCGACCGCCTGGAACACCCCGTTGCGAAGCGGCGCGTCGCTCCCCTCGATCTCGCTCGTCACGAGCTCGATCAGGAGGACGGAGGAGGCGAGGACGAGCAGCACCGCGTAGAGCCTTGTCTCCTCGTCTCGGAGAAGGGGGCCCAGACGGCCACGCAGAAACGCGTAGTAGAGAAGCGCGAGGTTCATCCCCGCGAGCACCATGAACCCGACGATCACCCACTGCGTCGCGGGCGCGAACGCACCGATCGAGTCGGCCTGTGTCGAGAAGCCCCCGGTGGGCATCGTCGTGAACGCGTGGGCGACCGCCTCGAACGGCGTCATGGCGTCGTCGACGCCCGTCCAGCCGAACGTCGCGAGGATCGCCGCCTCTGCGAGCGTGAGGCCCACGTACAGCACCCAGAAGCGCTGCACGGCCTGCCGGATGCGAACGCCGAGCTGATCGACCTCGGGGCCGGGGAGCTCCGCTTCGAAGAGCTGGCGGCCGCCCACGCGGAGGCGGGGGAGCACGGCCAGCGCGAGCACGATGATGCCGAGCCCGCCGAGCCACTGCGTGAGCGCCCGCCACATGAGCAGGGACTGCGACAACGCGTCGAAGTCGGTCACGACGGTGGAGCCGGTCGTCGTGAAGCCGGACATCCCCTCGAAGAGCGCGTCGACGGGCCGGTTGAACTGCTCACCCCCGGTGAACAGGTAGGGGAGCGCGCCGAAGCACGCCGCGAGGAGCCATGTCAGCGCGACGACGAGGAATCCCTCGCGCACGCCGACGCGGGCACCGGCTCCCTTCGTCGCGCGCTCGAGGGCCAGGCCGACGCCGCTGGTGATGCCGCCGGCGAGGAGGAACGGCCAGACGGGCTCGCCGTACCAGAGCGCCACGGCGGTCGGGACGAGCGCAGCGAGCCCCAGGAACTTCCCGAGCGTTCCGAGGAGGTTGATCGACGCTGCGAGGTCGACCGCGATGCGTCGTCTCGGGCCGATCCGCGGAGGCGGAAGGACGACCTCCGACCTCGGGCTCACAGAGCCTCGATCACCCAGGGCGCGTTCGTCGCCTCCGTGAACACGATCACGCGGTCGCCCACTTCGAGCTCGTCGTCGCCGTGCGGGAAGATCGCCGACCCGTTCCGCACGATCGCGCCGATGAGCGCCCCGTGAACCGGCATGTCGCGGAACTTCGTGCCGATGTAGCGGCTCGATTCGCGCGTCGTGACGTCGAGCACCTCGTAGCGGTTGCCCTCCAGCATGGCGACCTGCTGCGTCCGCGGGTCGTGGGCGAAGCGGACGATCTCCTCGGCGGTGACCGCGCGGGGGTTGATCGCGACGTCGATGCCGGCCTGATCGAACGCGCCGAGCGACACGGCTTCATGCGCGACCGCGATCGTGAACGGAACGCCGTGCACCTTCGAGAGCGAGGCCGCGTAGAGGTTCTTCGTGTCGTCTCGCATCGCGAAGATGGCCGCCTGCGTGAGCCCGATCCGCTCGCGCTCGAGAAAGTCGGCGTCGAGGCCCGTGGCGTTGTAGACGCGCACCTTCGGGAACGCTTCCGCCGCGGCTCGGGCGCGCTCGCGCGAGGCCTCGATCAACCGCACCGAGATTCCCTGGCCGGCGAGGACGCGGGCGATGGCGGATCCGACGCGGCCGGCTCCGAAGATCACGACGTCCTGCACGTTCGCGCCGCCTGGCGCGAGCAGTGCGCCCCACTCCTTCGCGGCCTTCGGCGAGCCGATCACCACGATCCGCGAGCCGGGCGCGATGACGGCGTCGCCTCCGGGGAGCGTGAGCTCCTCGTCGCGGATGATCGCCATGACCTTGGAGTCGTGAGGGAATCCGGCGTCCCGGAGCGGCACACCCGCCACGGCTCCAGAAGCGCCCTCCTCGACGTCGAACTCGACGATCTGCACCTGGCCGTCGGCGAACACGTCCGTCTGTCGAGCTGCCGGGACGCCGATCGTCCGCGAGATCGCGTGGGCGGTCTCGAGCTCCGGGCAGACGACGAAGTCGACGTCGAGCTGTCCCTCGCGCCAGAGGTCGACGTACTCGAGCTCCGAGGTCCGCACGATCGTCTTGGCGTGCGGCGCCTCTCGTCGTCCGAACATGCCTGCGACGAGGTTTGCCTCGTCGCGAGAGGTGCATGCGATGACGAGGTCCGCGCTCGCGATGCCCGCGTCCTTGAGATCGCGCCTGCTCGTGCCGTCGCCTTCGAACGTCGCGACGTCGTACTTGTACGCGAGCGCCGAGAGCCGCGACGGCTCGAGGTCGAGGACGGTGAGCTCGTGGGCGGCGTGGAGGGCTTCGACGACCGTCGAGCCGACCTGGCCGGCGCCGATGATGAAGACCTTCACGAGCGCGAAGCGTACTCTCCCCCACGGAGCCCTTACGGCCGTTGGCTACGGTGGCGCCATGCGGACGGTGGGGCCGATTGCCGTGCTCGTCGCACTCGTCACGATCGCCGCAGGGTGTGGCGCGTCCTCGGTGGCAGAGGAGACAGGTGCGCCGACGACGACGGCGGCATTCCGCCTCGCCGTCGTCGCGCGCGGGCTCGACTCGCCCGTCGCGCTCGCGTCCACGGCCAGCCAGCCCCGGCGCGTCTACGTCGTCGAGCAGCGCGGAACCGTTCGGGTGATCCAGAACGGCCGGCTGCGACCCGGCTTCTTCATGGATATCCGTGCACGCGTGCAGAGCGGGGGGGAGCAGGGCCTGCTCGGACTGGCGTTCGACCCGCGCTACGCGACGAATCGCTTCCTCTACGTGAACTTCACCGACACCGCGGGGAACACGCGCATCGTCCGGTTCCGGACGAACGGCACGCGCGTGCTGCCGGGCTCGGCACGCCTGCTCCTTCGCGTCGAGCAGCCGTTCGGGAACCACAACGGCGGGCACCTCACCTTCGGCCCGGACGGCCGGCTCTGGGTCGGCCTCGGCGACGGCGGCTCGGGCGGTGACCCGCGCGGGTACGCCCAGAACATGGGCTCGCTGCTCGGCAAGATGCTGCGGTTGAACGTTCGCCGGCCCGGCTCGGCTCCGGAGATCGCCGGCCTCGGGCTCCGGAACCCGTGGAGGTACTCGTTCGACCGCGCGACGGGGGATCTCTACATCGGCGACGTGGGCCAGGGCGAGATCGAGGAGGTCAACTTCACGCCGCGCAGCGCGACCGGTCTGCAGAACTACGGCTGGAACGCGTACGAGGGCTCGCGGCGCTACTCGGATGCCAGCCCGGGGCCGGGCAGGCTGGTCTTCCCCGTCTTCGAGTACGGCCACGATCGCGGTTGCAGCGTCACCGGCGGCCACGTGTACCGGGGGCGCGCACGACCGGCCGAGCGTGGGCGCTACGTCCTCGGCGACTACTGCAGCGGGACGATCTGGAGCTTCCGCGTGGCCTCGGGCGCGGCGCAGGACACTCGCCGGGAGTCGTTCCGGATCCCGCAGCTCACGTCGTTCGGTGAGGACGTCGCCGGCGAGCTCTACGCCGTCTCGCAGGCCGGCGTCGTGTACCGCCTGACGTAGCGCGATCGGCCCCTGGGGCCACCCCTTGCCTCCTCCCACTTCTAGCCTATCCTGGCAACGCGCGCAGGTGGTGAGCGGATCCGTGTCAGAATCGCGACAAGGCCCTTCAGGTCGCCGTTGGCTGTGCATGAGGCTCCCGCCCCCGGGATGCGCGTTGCCGCGGCACGGAGATCACGGCGACGGCGAAGCTGCCGCGCTTCAGGTGATCTCTCGCGCGACAGGGATTCGCACCTGCGACCTCCTGCCCGACGCGCTCAGCTCGCGCGCCGTCGCTGGACGCGCGGAGGTGCCTGGCCGAGCGCCGCATAGGCCAGGGTGTTCAACGACTCGTTGAGGTCGTGGAGCTCGCGCGCGACGAGGAGGAATCCTTCCTGCTTCTCCGCGGTGCTGTTCATGCGCTCCAGCTCGTCCGCGATGCGGTCGAGGCGCTCGAGGAGCGCGTCGAGCTGACGGTCGCCGACGTCCTTGTTCTCCATGCGGGACATTCTAGAATCGAGCCGAGGACGTCGCCCTCGCTTGCGCGCCTCAACCGGCCGCCACTCTCGCGAAGTGACCGTCTGCTACGTGGCTTCTTCCCTCCCCGGCTTCGGGGTGAGAGCAAGGAGATCGGCACGCGTCGCGACGACGACGACGTCCGGTCCGAGCGTCGCGAGCAGCCGCGCGAGAGCGCCTGCTCCCGCCTCGAGGACGGAGACGCGCCGGTCGGCTCCGATCTGCGCCAGCACCAGCCTCGCGAGTGGCTCGGGCGCATCCGTGAATACGCCGATCTCGCGGTCTGCCGCCGAGAGAGCGCGGAGCGTCTCGCTCGTCGCCGGGTCACGGCGCACGTACACGGCCACGCGCTCCTCGCAGAAACGCTCGAGCAGGACACGCCAGTTTCCCCCGTGTCGGTCGAGTCGAGCGGCCGCGTCGGCGCGCGACTCTGCGAGCGGCTCTGCGTCGACTCCGAGCACGCTCGACGCCGACTCGAGCCAGTCGTCCCACAGCGGCCGTGTGTCGGCCAGCGCTCCGTCGAGGTCGATCGCGACCGCTCGCCCGTCCGTCACCCGGTCCTCCGGGCGATCCGACTCCAGAGGAGGACGCCGGCCGCGACACCGACGGTGTCGATCGCGACGTCGAGCGGAGCGCCTATCCGCCCGGGAACGAACGCCTGGTGCACCTCGTCGCTCACGGCGTAGGCGAACCCGAGCACGAAGGCGAGCCAACTCCTCCCGAGCGCGCGGGCGAGCAGCGCCCCGAGGATCGCGTACTCGGCTGCGTGGGCGAGCTTGCGAAGCGCGAGGTCCCAGCCCCCGAGCCCCGTTCCGAGATCGGGAACGGACGACAGGCCGAAGATGAGCGCGGCCCAGGTGACGACCGGCAGCCAGAGCGAGAGCACCCGCCGCGTGCCGTGCCCGACGCCGCGCCTCCGCGCGCCCGGGGAGCCGATGTCGGACACCGTCCGATGATAGGCTCGCCGCCGACCACGGAGCGCGGTGAGGGAACCCGGTGCGAGTCCGGGACGGTCCCGCCGCTGTGAGGGGAGTTGCTCCCCCGCCACGAAGCCACTGGCTGAAGCTGGGAAGGCGGCGAGGGAGGGAGCCCCGAGTCAGAAGACCTGTCGCGCTCCTCCATAGCCGAACCCCTCGCGGAAGGAGGATTCAGGTGCTTCGCTCTCTCTCGCTCGTCGCAGTCGCGATCGTTGCCGCATGTGCAGTCGCGGTCTCGGGGGCTTCCGCCACGACGGCGGCACCCGTGCAGTTCCCGGTCACGATCACCACGCCGGCTGGGAAGGTCACGGTGTCGAAGAAGCCGCGGCGCATCGTTTCGCTGTCGCCCACCGCCACGGAGTCGCTCTTCGCCATCGGCGCCGGCCGGCAGGTGATCGCCGCCGACGACCAGTCCGACTACCCGCGCAACGCTCCGCGTACGTCCCTCTCCGGCTTCACGCCCAACGTCGAGGCGATCGCGCGCTACCGCCCCGACCTCGTCGTCATCGCCTATGACCCGCAGGGGCTCTCGGGCGCGCTGCGTCGGCTCGGGATCACCGTCGTGCATCACGACGGCGCGAAGACGATGGCTGGCGCGTACCAGCAGATGCGACAGCTCGGCCTCGTCACGGGCAACCAGACGGGAGCAGCACGCCTCGTCTCGTCCATGAAGACACGGATCAACCGCATCGTGAGGACGCACCGGGCGACAGCGAGCAGGCTCTCGGTCTACCACGAGCTGAGCCCGGATCTCTACTCCGCAACGTCGACGACCTTCATCGGGCGGGTGTACGCGACGCTCGGACTTCGCAACATCGCCGACGCCGCGGACTCCGTCGGCTCGGGATACCCACAGCTCTCCGCGGAGTACGTCGTCGCCGCGAACCCCAACGTGATCGTGCTCGCGGACACCGTGTGCTGCGGGCAGAAGCCCTCGACGGTCGCGGCGCGCCCCGCCTGGGATCGGATCTCTGCGGTGCGCACCGGCTCGATCGTGT
>JAWOIV010000139.1:0-2684 GCA_046484465.1 Gaiellaceae bacterium | reverse complement strand
GCCGCACCTTCCCGTGGAACGTGAAGAGCTTGAAGTCGGTCGGGACGGCGCCTGCGTCCTGGAGGAGCTCCTCGGCGAGGATCCTCCCCGGAAGGTCACGGTACCCCCACTCCCAGAAGCCGTACCGCCGCGCGAGCCACTCACCGCACAGCCCCTGGAGGCGACCCCAGTCCACGGACTCGGGATGGACGAGAAAGCGTCCCCACCCCGCAGGCGACTCGGGGAGCGTCCGTTGGCGCGGCGCGCTCTCCGCGATCAGCACGCAGCCGCCCGAGCCGTGCGCTGCCTTCACCGCGACCTCGCGCGGGAGCGACTCCCGGCGAACCTCCTCCGGGTCGTCCGTGACGAGGTACACCTCCGTGAGGACGTCCGGCCCGACCACCCGCGCGACGTACTCGCGGGTGGCGACCTTGTCGGAGAGTGTCGCGAGCAGCGGCCGCCGGTCGCTCGTCATCTTGAACCGCACCTTCTCGTTGAACGTCTTCGGCCGGCGGGGAACGGCGAGCGCCCGACGCCCGTCGTGGCTCCACTTCCACTCGAGGATCGCCCTCCGTGCGCGCGAGGGGAACGGGCGAGACTTCACGATCCGGCCGCCGAGAGTGACCGCGCGAGCGCGGACGGCGCCCGTCACGCCTCGGGCTTGCCGTGCCAACCGCCCGTCGCGCCCTTGTACGTCCCCCGGAACAGCGCGAGCGGGGTGCGCAGCAGGATCTTCAGATCGAGGAGCGGCGAGCGGTTCTCCACGTACCAGACGTCGAGCTCGATCCGCTGCGCCCAGGGAAGCGCAGCTCGGCCGTTGACCTGCGCCCAGCCGGTGAGGCCGGGCTTCACCTCGAGGCGCCGGAGCTGGCGCTCGTCGTACTGCTCGACCTGGTAGCGGAGCGTCGGGCGCGGCCCGATCACGCTCATGTCGCCGCGGAGCACGTTCCAGAGCTGCGGGAGCTCGTCTGCCGACGTGCGCCGCAGAAGACGGCCGATGCGCGTGACCCGGGGATCGCCCTCGTTGATCGCGAAGCCGGCGCCGATCTTCTCCGCCCCGACCACCATTGTCCGGAGCTTCAGGAGCTCGAAATCCTCGCCGTCCCTCCCCACGCGCACCTGCCGGTAGAGAACCGGGCCACGGTCTTCGATCTTGATCCCGAGCGCTGCGAGGCCGAGGAGCGGGCTCGTCAGCACGAGCCCCGTACCGGCCACGAGCACGTCGGCGAGCCGGTTCACCGCGTCCCCTTCGCCTTGTCCCAGGTCTGCGGGGTTCCCGAGCGCAGGTACTGCACGAGCCCGGCGAGCGTCGCCTTCGTCACGGCGTAGTAGTAGTACGCGACGCGCGACCCGGGCACGGGCAGTCGGAGCTTGCCCGCGGCGGCGAGCGCGAGCCCCGCCAGCTGGAGCAGCAGAAAGCCACGGTAGAAGGGCGCACGGGCGATGAGCGCGAAGTTGGAGAGCAGGAGCCCGATGTGCAGCAGGCCGCTCGCGTAGCGGAGGATGCGGTGCGACAGGAGCTGGAGTGCGTAGAGCGGGCGGGTCGGGCGCAGCACCCGCCCGGTGAGGATGTGGCCCCAGACGCGCGCGATCGTCCGCACCTTGCGGCCGTACTCGTCCTCGGTCTCGCTGGCGGCCCGCTCGACCGCCACCGCCTCGGAGTCGTAGACCGCTCTCCGGCCGTGCTGCTCCATGAGGTACGGGAAGCCGAAGTCGTGGCCGAACTTCGGGTCGTCCTCGACGTACGCACCGCGGGGCACGGCATAGATGGCACCGTTGCCGGCCGTGATCGAGCTCGCACGGGACTCCTGCTCGCGCACCCACACCTCGTAGCGCCAGTACAGCCCTTCCAGGTTCTCGCCCTCAGGGCTCTCGAGCCGAAGCTGCCCGCAGACGTACCCGACTTCGGGATCGGCGAGGTTCCGCACGAGGAGCCGCAGCGCGTCCGGCCGCCAGGACGTGTTCGCGTCCGTGAACGCGAGCGCGTCGCTCTCCGTCTCCCGAACAGCGCGGTGCTGGGCGGCGACCTTGCCCTCGCGCGGGCAGCGAAGCAGGCGGACGCGCGGCTCGCGGGCGGCGAGCTCTTCGACGATCTCGTCCGTCCGGTCGGTCGACCCGTCCGAGGCCACGACGATCTCGAGCTGCTCGGTCGGGTAGTCGAGCTCGAGCAGGTTCTCGAGTCGGCGCCTGATGACGGCCTCCTCGTCGTGCGCCGACACGATGAGAGCGACCGACGGAGTCACGTCTGAACGCGACAGCGGACGCGGGCTCAGCCGTGCCAGCGCTGCCATGAACGCCGGGTAGCCGGCGTGCGTCCATGCGAGCGCGCCGAGCGCGCCCCAGAAAGTGGCCCTGGCGATCACCGGCGCGATTGTAGGCAGCACATCGTCTTAGCCTGGATCGACCGAGATGCGTGACCGCGTGGCGTCCGGCTGGGCCGTCAGGACACGGCGCAGTGGGGACGTGCTGGCCGAGGCCCGCACGTCGTCGCTGTGGCGCGGAGCGCACCGCCCGGGTGCAGGCCCCGCAGGGGTTGGAATCCGGACCGGGAGCGACCTGGCGAGCTCAGACGGGCGCACCGCCCGCGCAGATCGGTGGATTCAGGCTCAGGCTTCCTTGACGACCGCGTACCAGACGCGCTCGGCGACGTCGACGACGACCTCGCCGATGCGCGCGACACGTCGGTACAGCTCGCGGCGCGCCAT
>JAWOIV010000122.1:0-2521 GCA_046484465.1 Gaiellaceae bacterium | reverse complement strand
AGTGTGATCGTGGCAGCCAGCCGTCGGCCCATGCGGGCCAGGAACCAGCTGTACAGCGGGTAGGCCAGACCCGCGAATACGGCCGCCTGTTCGCGAGGTGGAAGTCGGCGTGCACGGTGCTCGTCACCCGCATGCGGTCCGCGAGCTCGCGCCCCAGCCGGCCACGTAGCAACTCGATGGAGGCGGCGTATTCTGGCCGGAGCTCCGCGAGCACGCGCGTCCACCGGCTGACGGTCGACATCTCCTTCTCGACGTTCCGCTGCGAGAGCATCGGGAGCCGGAGCGCATGCACGTGGGCGATCGAGCGGGCTGCCTCGCAGAGATGCCGCTCGAACTCCGGCGTTCCCGCGAGGTCGGAAACCCGCGTCCCCTCGACGAAGTCCTGGAGCGAGAGGCGCGACACGGCCAGGTACCCCGCGGGACGCGCCATGGGGACGTGCCCGTCGAGGGCCTTCCAGACCGCCCAGTGCCCCGGAAACAGCCGCGCGGGCGATCTACGATGGTCGAGCTTGCCCACGAGCCGATGCACCTGGCGCTCGCCGGTGTCCTTGTGCTCGGACTCGACCTTGTAGCGCAGGGCGACCCGCGCGGAGGGCGTGTAGGACAGGGGCTCGACCGCCACCCGCAGCACCTGCTGCCGGTATGGCCGCCATGCCCGGTGGAGCGCCCGCGCCATGAAGCGTGGGTCGGTCACGTCCATCAGCGTCGGCAGGTCCGGGTCGAGCGGAAAGGCGTGGACGAGGATCCCGGCGGAAGGGACCAAGAGCCAAGGCGTGCGGAGCGGAAGCGCCCTGGCCATGGACCGGCTCCGCGCACGCTCGGACGCGTAGCGGTGGATCAGCTCCGTCGGCGGCTCGGGCATCGCCTCGCCCCTGCGCAGCGCGCGGACGGCAATGAGCTGCAGGCCTTTACGGGTCGATTCGGGGATCTCGCACGCGATCTTCCACAGCACGCGGGCCCCTGAGCCCGGGTTGTACTGGACGTCGTAGACCCGGGCGTCCACCACGCGCGTGCCCTCCGCGGCCTCGGGGAGCCGCTCGGCAAGCAGCTCCATCAGGGCCGTGCGCTCCATGGCGATGCGCAGCCCCGGAATGCCCGGGTCGGTGACCGTGGGTGCCAGGAGGCTCATCGGCTCACCTCACCTCACCTCTCCGTGGGCCACCAGCTCGCGGAAGAGCCCGGCGCGCCCGGCCAGCTCCTCGTAGCTACCCTCCTGCACCAGACGTCCCTTCTCAAGTACGATGATCCGGTCGGCGTCGCGCAGACGGTGCAGATCGTGGCTGATCATGAGCACCGTGCGGCCCTCCATCAGCTCCCGTAGGGCCGAGAGCACGAACGCGGCCGCCCGCTGATCGAGCCCGGTCGTGGGCTCGTCGAGGATCACGATGGGCGCGTCCTTGAGCAGGGCGCGCGCGATCGCGACGCACTGGCGCTGCCCGCCGGAGAGCGTCCCTCCGCGCTCGCCGACCACCGTGTCGTAGCCGTCCTCGAGCCCGAGGATCATGTCATGGATGCCCACGCGCCGGGCCGCCTCAATGACCTCCTCCCGGCTCGCCTCCGGGCGGCCGAGCAGGATGTTGTCGGCGATGGACGCGGCGAGCAGCACGGGCTCCTGGAAGACGAGCGCGACCTGGCGGCGCAGCGACTGCAGCGTCAGCGAACGCACGTCCAGGTCGTCGATCGTGACGCGGCCCTCGGTCGCGTCGTAGAACCTCGGGACCAGGCTCACCAGCGACGACTTCCCCGAGCCGGTGGGGCCCACGATCCCGAGCCGTTCGCCCGCCCGAACGGAGAGGTCGACGCGGCGGAGCGACCAGGGCGCGCGACCGTGCCTGAGGCTCGCCCGCTCGAGCGAGACGGCGCCCTTGGCCCGGGAGATCTTCCGCGCGTCCGGCAGGTCCCGCACACCGGGCTCCGTGTCGAACACCTCGAAGATCCGCTCGCCCGCGGTGGTCGTGCGCGAGATGCGCTCGGTGGTGCGCGAGACGCGCCGGAGTGGGCGCGCGAACGCCCGGAGGTAGGTCATGAACACGATGATGTCGCCCGGCATCAGCGCCCCCGTGAGGATCCGCTGCGCGGCGACGCCGATGACGACCGCCGTGATCAGCCCGACCGCGAGGTCCGATGACCAGCGCAGCTTGGCCTCGAGGCGCGCCGCCTTCACACCCTGCCTCAGGTCCTTCTTGTTGGCGGTGCCGAAGCGGCGCACCTCGTGCTTCTCGAGCCCGAAGCCCTGCACCATGCGGTAGGCGCCGAGCGACTCCGCGGCCGTCGTGGCCATGTCGCCCTGCTGGTCGCGCTGCTTCCGGATGGCCGCCTTCATCGGCTTGCGATAACGTCCGACGAGGAGCGCGAGCAGCGGGAGCACGGTCATCGACAGCAGCGCGAGCCGCCAGTCCATGATGAGCATGACGACGGCCATGCTCACCATCAGGAGCGAGTTCTCCGAGAGCTCCAGCGGGATCTTGACGAGCGCGTCGCGGAGCAGGCGGATGTCGGCCGTGAGACGCACCAGCAGATC
>JAWOIV010000020.1:0-22564 GCA_046484465.1 Gaiellaceae bacterium | reverse complement strand
TCGCCCGCGAAGACGGGTTCACACTCGTGGAGCTCGTCGTCGTGCTCGTGGTCATCGCGATCCTGAGCACGACGACGAGCTCCACGAGTGTGAACCCGTCTTCGCGGGCGAGCATGCCGCGAGATATCGACTGCAACACTCCCTCACTTGGGGAGGGTGAGGGCGGCGCTTAGCCCCACTCTGGCTCGTCGTCGATCCCCACGCCGTCGGCGACGCGCGTGACGTAGTTGAAGTAGCCGATCACCTGGATCGCGTCCGAGATCGCCACGTCGTCCAGGCCGTGTTCGCGCAGCGCGTCGATGTCCGCCTGGTCGATCTCCGCCGCGAGGTGTGTGAGCCTGGTCGCGAACTCGCAGAGAGCTCGTTCCCGCGGAGTGAGCGCGGCCGTGCGCCAGTCCCGAGCGACGTGTCTTGTGAGCTCTGCTGCGGCGCCCTCGGCACGGAGGTCGTCGGCGTGTGCCTGCGTTCAGTAGTGGCAGAACTGCTCGGCGGAGGTCACCGTCGCGAGCAGCTCGCGCTCCTGCCGGGAGAGGCCCGACTCGCCGAACATGATCTCCTTGTAGAGCTCCATCGACGCGCGCAGCACGGCGGGCCGCAGGCTCATCGCCTTCAGGATGTTGAAGACCTTCCCGGCGCGCTCGATCGCCGCGTCGTACTCCTCGCGGAGCAGGCCCTCGGCCTCGTCCTCGTCGATCAGCCGGATGTAGGGGCCGGGCATGCCCGGCCCCTACCGCGTCTGCGGGAACCCGAGGTCGACCTTGCTCGTCGCCGGGTCGGGCCAGCGGCTCGTGACGGCCTTGGTCCGGGTGTAGAAGTCGATCCCCTCGGGCCCGTAGATGTGCCGGTCGCCGAAGAGGCTCGACTTCCAGCCGCCGAACGAGTAGTACGCAACGGGCACGGGGATCGGGACGTTGATCCCGACCATCCCGACCTCGACGTCGAACTGGAACTGTCGTGCGACGCCGCCGTCGCGGGTGAAGAGCGCGACGCCGTTCCCGTACGGGTTCTCGTTCACGAGCCGAAGCGCCTCGTCGTAGGTCTTCGCGCGGACGACGGAGAGCACCGGCCCGAAGATCTCGTCCCGGTACGCGTCCATCTCGGGCGTGACGTCGTCGAGCAGCGAGACGCCGAGGAAGAAGCCGTTCCCCTCGGGTGCCGTCTCGCGACCATCTGCGACGAGCGTCGCGCCCTGCGCAGGCCCCGAGTCGAGGTACGACGCGACCTTGTCGCGGTGCTCGCGCGTGACGAGCGGGCCCATCTCGGAGGAAGGATCGAGCCCGTCTCCGACCTTGACCTTCGGCAGCCGCTCCTTGATCGCTTCCACGAGCGGGTCGGCGGCATCACCGACGGCGACGAGTACCGAGACCGCCATGCAGCGCTCGCCCGCCGAGCCGTAGCCGGCGCTGACCGCGGCGTCGGCGGCCATATCGATGTCCGCGTCGGGCAGGACGATCATGTGGTTCTTCGCTCCACCGAGCGCCTGCACGCGCTTGCCGTTCCTCGTCCCGTTCTCGTAGACGTAGCGGGCGATCGGCGTCGAGCCGACGAAGCTGATCGCGGAGATGCCCGGGTGCTCGAGGAGCGAGTCGACGGCGACCTTGTCGCCCTGGATGACGTTGAAGACGCCGTCCGGCACGCCGGCCTCCTTGAGGAGCTCGGCGGTGAGCATGGACGCCGACGGGTCCTTCTCGGACGGCTTGAGCAGGAAGGTGTTCCCGCAGGCCAGCGCAGGCGCCCACATCCACATGGGCACCATCGCGGGGAAGTTGAACGGCGTGATGCCGGCAACGACGCCGAGCGGCTGCCGGATCGAGTAGACGTCGACGCCCGTCGAGGCCTGCTCCGAGAAGCCCCCCTTCAGGAGCTCCGGGATGCCGCACACGTACTCGATCACCTCGAGCCCGCGCTGCACCTCGCCGAGGGCGTCCGAGAGAACCTTCCCGTGCTCGGCGGTGAGCAGCCGGGCGAGATCCTCGCGGTGCTCGTCGAACAGGTGGTAGATGCGGAAGAACAGGTCCTGGCGCTTCGAGAGCGACCACTGCCGCCAGTCATGGTGTGCCTCGCTCGCGGTCACGACCGCGCGGTCGACCTCCTCCGGTGTCGCGAAGCCGACCTCACCGGTCTGCTCCCCGGTCGCGGGGTTGTAGACCGGGCCCCTGCGGCCCGAGTCACCCTGCACGATCCCGCCGCCGATCCAGTGGCCGATCAGCTTCAACTCCGTCGTCACCGCTGCGCTCATCGCTCGCCTCCCGCGCCGTTTCGTGTCATCGAAGCGTACTGCCCGCGAGCCGGCGCTACCGGGCGGCGGACTTCGATCTCTTCGGTGCCGGCCTGTGGACGGTCGCGTCCTCGCCGGGGAAGTAGATCGACTCGTGGCCGTCCTCCCAGCGGACCCGGAAGCGCACGTGCTCCGGCTCACCGAGGACCTCGAGGATCACTGCCGTCTTCGGCGCGTCGCCGACGGCATGGCCCGTGATGACGATCTCGTCGCCCGCGCGCGCGGGCTTGCCCTGCGCGGTCTTCATGGCGATCTCCTTTCCGTTCGTCTCTTCGAGTGTGCCTGCTCCGGGCGCGACGTGCGTCACGGCGAGCCCGTCGAGGATCGCTCCGTACGGATCGATCCCGGGAAGGGCGTACCGCCGGTCGTAGTCGACGGCACCGTTCAGCTCGAGGATCGTCCAGCCTCTCTCCACCGGGAGGAAGTCGACGCCCGCGAAGTCGATCCCGATCGCGCGCGCTGCCTGCAGCGCCAGCTTCTCGGTGCCGGCCGGCAGCTCCGCCTCGACGACCTTGCCGCCGAGCGTGACGTTCGTGCGCCACTCACCGGGAGCCGCCGTGCGTCGCGCGGCGGCGACGGCGCGGTCTCCCGCGATCACGACGCGCACGTCCGCGTCGATGCGCTCGACGAGCTCCTGGGCGATGGCACCGTGCTTGCGGAACCAGGGCCGCCCGGCCAGCAGGGCGAGGCTGCGCACGACCTCGTCTCGGGAGCGGCACAGGAGCACGTCCTGGCCCCAGCTCCCGAAGCGCGGCTTCAGCACGCACGGCACGTCGATGTCCTCGGGGACGCGCTCGGGGACGACGTGCGTCGTCCGCGGGTGCGGAAGCCCCGCCGCGACGAGGCGATCGCGTGTCAGGAGCTTGTCGTGCGCCGCCAGCACGCCGAGAGTGCGGTTCAGCACCCTGACGCCGCGTCGCGCGAGCTCGTCCATCAGCTCGAGCCCCGGCTCCACGCCGTCGAGCGTCGGGAGGACGTCGAGGCGGGTGATCGCGACGTCGTCCGCACCGAGCAGCAGCAGCGCCTCGTGCGGCCAGAGGATCCGCGCGTCGACCCCGTACCGCCGCCAGGCGAAGGCGAGGTCGACGTTGGTGCGCGTAGGGGTTCCGATCAGAGCGACGATCACGACTGGAGCATGAGCTTCGTCCGCCCGGCTCGGCATCCGCGTGCGCCCGGATAGGGCTGCGGGTTGCCCCGTGCCTCAGTAGTTCCGAGCAGGCGCGACCGGGGGATCCGCGCTTGCCGGCGACCGGCGCGCCCGCGGATGATCGGTGTACGGAAGAAGGAGGGCGGTTCGTCATGAGGCGCCTCTGCACACTGCTCGCGGCTGGTGCTGCGGCTGCGCTCGTCCTCGTGGGCGGCGCGGCTCCGGGGCCGGCTCAACCGTCGCTCGGCAAGGCGCGGCTGCACGGCAACTTCGACGTGACGACGCGCGTGCTGTCGGCCTCCGGGATCGACGTCGCGCGGGGGAGCAAGGACACCGGGACGTGGGGCTTCAAGCCGATCTGCGGCTCGGGCGCGTGCGACGTCCGGCTGACGTTCTCGTACCGTGGTGCGTCATTCGACAGGCACCGGCTCACGGTGAGCTTGGATCGTCGCGCGGCGTCGTACCGCGGGACGGGGACGGCAAGATTTCTCGAGTGCAACTTCGCCGATGTGCCCGGGCCGGTGACCGTGACGATCAACGTCACGAAGGCGGCCATGATCGGCGGTGTCTGGCGCGCGACGCGGGTCAGGGGCTCCTACGTCCACACGACGCGTGCGGCCAGCTCCGGGATCTACACGTGCCCGGCGACGCGGCTCACGGTCGCGATCAACGGCACGCTGCCCGACTACTGATCGACGGCGGGTGAGGGGGGCGCCCGGAGCGTCTCCCTCCGCCCCGCTCAGGCGGGGATGACGAGGCTCGCGAGGTCGCGCGGGTAGTACGTGAGGATCTCGATCCCGTCGTCCGTCACGAGGACCGTGTCCGAGTGCCGGAACCCGCCGAGATCCGGCGCGTAGAGGCCGGGCTCGACCGTGAAGACCATGCCGGGCCGGATCTCGGTTGTATCGCCGGAGTCGAGAAACGGCCCCTCGTGGTATCTCAACCCGATCGCGTGCCCGGTGTGGTGGCGCCAGTGGGCGAACAGGTCGTAATGTGCGAAGTAGGTGCGGACGGCCCTGTCGACGTCGGAGCAGAGCGCTCCGGGCCGAATCGCGTCGAACGCCGTCTCCTGCAGCTCCTTCATGTGCCCGAACATCCGCTCCTGCTCCGGCGTCGGCTCCCCGATCACCATCGTGCGCTCGAGCTCCGAGAGGTAGCCCCACACCGGAGCGCTCGCGCCGGTCACGAGCACGTCTCCCGGCTGGAACACGATGTTCCCGGCGAGCGCATGTGGGATCGCCGAGTCTCTACCGATCTGGCCGCGGTAGCCGGCGTGTGCCCCGCTCGAGAAGAAGCTCTGCGCGCGGTAGATCTCGCCGATCGCGTCGAGCATGGCGAAGGTCGCCTCGGCGCTGGCGCGCTGCGCGACCTCGGTCTCGGTGACCCCGGGTGTCGTGTAGCGCTGCAGGAGGCGGTGCGCGAGGTTCGACCAGCGCACGCTCTCGCGGATGAGCGCGACCTCCGCCTCCGACTTGATCGCCATCTGCTCCTCGATCCGATCCGCGACCCGGACGACCGTCCCGCCCGTGAGCTCCGAGAGCGTCGGCCCACGGTAGCCGAGGATCCACGGGTATCCGTCCTGGTCGGCGCCGATCCGCTCTTTCACGCCGAGGTCGTCCAGCGTCCTCTCGAGCACCGTCTCCGAGCGCGGCTCGCCCGGGTACTCGTCGTAGTGCTCGACGCGGTCGAGCGTCGCCTTCGCCTCGGCGTGCTCGACCTCGAGGCGGGGCACGACGAGCGCGCGTGTGCCGTCGGCGGCGACGACGAGCGCGATCGGGCGCTCGGTGGGGACGAACGCGAACCCCGAGTAGTAGAGGACGTACGAGGGGTCGAAGAGCACGACCCCGGCGAGGCCGTCCGCTTGCCCGCTCGCGAGGAGCGCGTCGCAGCGCGCGCGGTGCTCGTCGGGCGTGATCGCGATCGACGTCAGCAACGCGGCGGAGCCTAGACGAGCCGGTAGCGTCCCGGGCGCATGGGCAGGGAGAGTGTCGCTTCGCGAGATCACGTCCGAGACGGTTCGGGCGATCTGCAAGCTCGACGTCAGCCCCGACCGGCGCGGATTCGTCGCGCCGAACGCGATCTCGATCGCTCAGGCGCACTTCGAGCCGAAGGCGTGGTTCCGGGCGGTGTACGCGGGAGACGAGCCGGTCGGGTTCGTGATGCTCTACGAGGACACCGCGAAGCCGGAGTACTACCTCTGGCGCTGCATGATCGGGGCGGAGCACCAGGGCAAGGGCTACGGGAGGCGCGGGCTCGATCTCGTCGTCGAGCACGTGCGGGAGCTGCCGGGCGCGCGCGAGCTCGTCTCGAGCTTCGTCCCGGCGAGGGCAGCCCGCGCGACTTCTACCTCCGGTACGGCTTCGTCGAGACCGGCGAAGTGGACGACGACGAGCTCGTGATCCGTCTCGAGCTCTGAACGGAGCGGCGCCGGAGTCGAACCGACCTAGCGTGGGGTTACCACACCTCACGAGTTTTGAAGACCCGCTGGGCCACCGGGCCCATGCCGCTCCGCTCGCGAGCCTAGACGACGCGCTGCGAGCCGTGGGTGTCGACGAGCTCGAGGAACCCGGCGGCGATCGCGTTCGGAGTCGGCGCGCAGCCGGGGATCCGGAGGTCGACATGGAGGACGGCATTGACCGGCCCCACGATCTCGCCCGCCGCTCCGAGGACGTCGTGTCCGAGGGCACAGTCGCCGAGCGCGACGACGTGCCGGCGCTCCGGCATCGGGGCCCAGGCCGTGAGCAGCGGGCCGCGCATCCTCGTCGTCACCGGGCCGGTCACGAGCAGGACGTCTCGCCGGACCGCGACACTGCGCACCCATGCGGAGCGCTGGGCGGCTGTCTACCCGATGACCTGGCTGGAGCCGTGACGACCTTCTCCGTGCGCCGCGAGGTGACGCTCGGCGTGCTCGTCTACTCCGTCTACCTGCTCGTCCGCCGGCTCGTGCTGCGCGCGGACGGGCGCGCTCGGGCGCGGCGGAACGCAGAGCGGATCGTCGCGCTGGAGGAGCGCGCCGGCATCCACGTCGAGCCCGCGCTGCAGTGCGCGGTGCTGCGCGCGCCGAGCGTCGTGCACGGGCTCAACGTGGGCTACGGCCTCTTCAACGTCACGCTCACCGTGGGCTGGCTCGTCCACCTCTACCGCAGCCGGGATCCCGAGTACCACCGCCTCCGGCGTGCCTGCATGCTGGCGCACCTGGGAGCGCAGCCCTTCTTCCTCGTCTTCCCGACCGAGCCACCTCGCGCGCTCGACGGGTTCGTGGACACGATCTCCGAGGTCAGCGGCTTCGACCTCGAGCACCCGCTGCTGGTGCGCTTCTACAACCCGGTCGCGGCGATGCCGAGCCTCCACGTGACGTTCGCCGTGCTGACCGGCGCCGCGATCGCCGAGCGGGTCGGGTCGCCTGCCGGGAAAGCCCTGGCGTATTCCTACCCGCCTCTCGTCTCGCTCGTCGTCGCTGCGACGGGGAACCACTATTTCCTCGACGCCGTCGCGGGGGCGGCGCTCGGAGCCGCCGCGAGGCGGCTCGCGTGAGTGCCTGGCACCGGAGCTGTGACGATTCCGCGCCGATCGCTGCACAGGGCGGCGCGGGTGCCTGGCAGCGGAGGTGTGCCGAGTGAGCGCCTATCGCTCCACAGGGCGACCGGCGCCGCGGGGGCGGCGGATCGCGGTCGGGGTTGTCGCGGCCGCTCTCGTCGCGGTCGGCGTCGTCCTCCTGATCGCCCGCGCAGCCGGCTTCTCCGAGGTGCGAGAGGAGCTCTCGGGGGCGAGCACCGCTTGGTTCCCGCTCTGCCTGCTCGCCGAGATCGCGGCGCTCGCCGGCTACGCGGGCGTCCACCGCGAGGGCTTCCGGTGGCGAGGCGGGCCCGATCCGGGCGCGGGGCTGAGCGCGCACGTCATGCTCGCGTCGATCGGCGCCACGAGGGTCGTCGTGGCGGGCGGCGCGGGTGCGCTCGCGGCGACGTACTGGTGCTTCCGGCGCGCTCGCTTCCCGACGCGCGAGGCGCTCGTTCGCGTGCTCGGGCTGAACACCCTCTTCTACGTCCTCTTCGGAATCGGGGCCTGGACGGCCGCGCTGCTCCTCGCGCTCGGCGTCGGCGACGACGCACCTGCCGCGATGACGGCGCCGTGGCTCGTCGCCGTCCCGTGCTGCTTCCTCGCCGCGTGGATCGTCACCGGGCCGGACCGCCTCGCGCGCTTCACGCGGCCCGGTGGGTCGGTCGTTCGTCGCGCCCTCGCGTATGCGATCGCCGGGACGGGATGGGTGCGGGAGGTCCTCCCACACCCCGGCGGCCGGCGCGCCCTCGGCTGGTCGGCCCTCTACTGGGTCGGGAACCTCGTGTGCCTGTGGGCGGCGCTCCGGTCGGTGGGTGTCACGCTCGCGCTCCCGGCGCTCGTTCTCGCGTATGCAACCGGGCACATCGCGACGATCCTGCCCCTTCCGCTCGGCGGCGCCGGCGGGGTGGACGCTGCGCTGACGTACACGCTGACCGTGTTCGGCGTCGCGCTCGCTCCGGCGCTGGTCGCCGTTGCGGTGTTCCGCCTCTTCTCGTTCTGGGCGCCGACGATCCCGGCGATCGCCGCTCTTCTCCTGCTCCCGCGGGCGGGGCGACGGCTCGAGCGCCTTGCGCCGGCCGGTCCGTAGGGGCGACCCTCGGGTCGCCCTCCGCCCGCACCGTGCGTGCGTGAAGGGGGGCGAGGCAAGCCTCGCCCCTACGACCCGCCGTCGCGGAGCCTGAAGCGCTCGCCGAGGAGCCGGAGCACCTCCGTCGCGATCCGGTCGCCGGCCGCGCGCTCGAAGTGCACACCGTCGTCGGCGCGCATCTTCACGAGCTTGCCCGCGGGGTCGGTCACGTACTGCGCGTACCCGCCATCGGGGCCGGCGAAGAAGAAGTACGTGTCGAGGTAGGAGACGCGACCGGGGCGCTTCGCGGCCTCCGACTGGACGATGGCGTTGATCGTGTCGTAGCGGCGGGTCTGCTCGGCGTCGCGCGAGATGGGGAGCCCGATCCACACGAGGTAGCCGTCGTTGCGGGTGACGGTGTCCATGATCCCGCGGACGCGGCGCCGGTACTCGCGCTCCCAGCTCGCGCTCCCGAACGAGCCCACGTTGAAGCCCTCCGGAACGCCGGTCATGAAGCCGTGGTCGTCGTTGCCGCCGAACATCAGGATCACGGCGCCCGGCTTCCTCGCCCGCATCTCGTCGCGCACGTGCGTGAACCAGTTGAAGACATCGGGGCGCTCGAGGCCGCTCGCGATCCTCCCGTCGATCGGCGCCGCGGGCACGACGGAGGGCCGGCTCGCCACCGTCCGGAGGATCGACTCGCCGGGCACGACGACGAGCGAGTCGCCCGCGATCCAGATCCGGAGGGGGCGCTTTCGCGTGAACACCTGCTGCTTTGGCGGCGCCGGCTTCGCGACGGGCTGCGAGGGGGAGGGCTCGGGGACGACGACTCCGGTGTCCACGACGTCGTCGTCGGAGCGTCCCAGCGCAGCCTTCAGGGCCTGCCGCGGGCGATCGAGCAGGAGCGCCGCGCTCGCCGTGTCGAGCGGTCCGGTCACTCCGAGCGCCACATTCCGCTTCCAGCCCTCTGGCTGGATCTGCGCCGACTTGTGCAGGCCGGGTGCGTTGAGCAGCAGGCTCGCCAGGAGCGCCGCGAGAGAGACGACGATCGCGGCTCCGGCGGAGTGCAGGCGGCGGCCGCCCTCCCCCTCGCGGCGCTCGGGCCGCCGTCGCCTCCGGTTGTCGTTCGCCGCCATCGTCTAGAACTGGAAGTAGATGAAGGGTGCCACGCCCTCCGGCCCCATCGCGTGGATGACGAGCAGGCAGAGCGAGAGGACGGCCGCCTGCGCGGGGACCGGGAGCCGGGAGAAGCGTGCCATGAGCGCGAGCGGAAGGCGACGCGGGAGGTACTGCGACCCGATCCCGACGGCGATCGCGGCGAGGACGCCGCCGGTCACGAGCGGCGAGGGCTCGCCCCAGGCGGTGAAGAGCTGCACGATGACGTCCCACGCGTCGGAGAACGACTCCGCGCGGAAGAAGATCCACGCGAAGCAGACCACCTGGAACGTCACGAACCGGTGCCAGGCACGTCGCCAGGCGGTCGGCGTCCGCTCGACGAAGCCGGGCCGGCCGCGCCACCAACGTTCGACCACGAGCGCACCGCCGTGGATCGCGCCCCAGGCGACGAACGTCCAGCCTGCGCCATGCCAGAGCCCGCCGATGAGCATCGTCAGCATGAGGTTCCGGTACGTGAAGAGGCGGCTCCCGCGGTTGCCGCCGAGCGGGATGTACAGGTAGTCGCGCAGCCAGCGCGAGAGCGTCATGTGCCAGCGCCGCCAGAAGTCGGTGATCGAGGTCGCCGAGTAGGGCGCGTCGAAGTTCTGCGGGAAGCGGAAGCCGAGCAGCAGCGCGAGCCCGATGGCGATGTTCGTGTACCCGAAGAAGTCGGCGTAGATCTGCACGGAGTAGGCGTAGGTCCCGACCAGCACCTCGAGCGACGAGTGCAGCTTCGGCGCGCCGAACACCTCGTCCACGATGTTCGCCGCCAGGTAGTTGGCGATCACGACCTTCATGAACAGGCCGGTGCCGATGAGGAAGAAGGCACGCGAGGTGTCGACGTAGCGCGGGTCGCGCGGCGTCTCGAGCTGGGGAATCAGCTCTCCGGGCCGCACGATCGGCCCTGCCACGAGGTGCGGGAAGAAGGAGAGGTACGCCGCGAACTTGCCGAGCCCGACCGGGGCGAAGTCGCCGCGGTAGACGTCCACGACGTAGCTGATCGCCATGAAGGTGAAGAACGAGATCCCGACCGGGAGCACGATCGAGCGCACGTCGAGCGGGAGGTCGACCCCCGCGAACGCGAACAGGTTGTTCGTCGACGTGACGAAGAAGTCGTAGTACTTGAAGTACCCGAGGAGGCCGAGGTTGCCGACGAGCGCCCCCACGAGCAGGCGCTTGCGGCGCTGTCGGGAGCGCGCACGGTGGATCGCGAGGGCGAAGACCTGGTTCCAGAGGATCGAGAACGCCAGCAGGAAGCAGAAGCGCCAGTCCCAGCCGGCGTAGAAGACGAAGCTGGCCGCGATGATGAACGGCCGCCAGCGCTCGCCGTGGGGCATCAGCGCCCACGAGAGCGGCAGCACCAGCATGAAGAAGATCGCGAAGGTGGCGGTCGGGAACAGCACGTGTCAGCGTGCGGGGCCGTAGCCGGCGGGGCTCAGCCTGAATCCACCGATCTGCGCGGGCGGTGCGCCCGTCTGGGCTCGCCAGGCCGCTCCCCGTCCGGCCTCAGGCCCCTGCGGGGCCTGCACCCGGACGGTGCGCTCCGCGCCACAGCGGTGACGTACGGGCCTCGGCCCGCACGCCCCCACTGCGCCGCGTCCTGACTGCCCAGCCGGGCGCCCCGCGGTCACGCATTTCGGTGGACTCAGGCTCAGGTCGAGCCATGACGGATGCCGGTAGACGAGCCCGGCCCGGTCCGCGAGGGCGATTCGCACGCCGGCGAGCGTATCGCTCTACTCGGGTCGTGCAGGCGGGAGCTTTCCCGTCGCCTCCGTGACGTCGTCGAGCTCCGCCGTGCGCTCGATGGGAGGCGTGAACCAGGAAAGGTCGCTCTCGACGCGCTGCTCGCCGAACGAGATCCCGGCGAGCATGGACTCCTGTCGTCGTTCCGAGCGCCACGCGATCCACTCGATGGCTGCAACGAGCGCCCACGCGACCGCGAGGAGCCCGGCGATCGCGGGTGCGTCGAGCCGCGCAGCAGCGGCAATCGCGGCGATCGCGATCAGGAACGCGATCTCGAGCGCGAACCGGGGGACGGCCGGCCGGCGCACGGCCGGGCTGTCGAGGCTGCGCACCCAGGCTGGAGATCTGTCGGTCGCGAGCGCTGCTCGCTGATCCCAGCCGTGGGCTTCGGGTGCCGCGGCAGGGAGCGCTCGCGCGCGCTCCGCTCGGAACGACTCGAGCTCGACTCGGAGCTCGCCCACCTGCTCGGACAGCGCCTGCACCGCGTCTACGAGCTCGGCCGGCCGGTCCGGATGCGCTTCATCGCCGGCGACCTGCGTCGTGGACGGCTCTGCTTTGCGGAGCTCTCGCGACGCCTGCTCGTCACGCGGGCGAGGCAAGCCCCGCTCCTACTGGTCGTCGCTGGGGGACTGCATGTCGTCGAGCGCGGCCCGGCCCTCGGCGTGGACCTCCGCGCGACGGTCGTCGACGGACGCCTCGGCTGACTCCGGGGTTTCGGCGGCCTCATCGGACGGCCGCGTCTCGGCCAGCTTCCGGCGGAGCTCGTCGGCCGGGTCGCCGGCTGCGGGAGCCTCGAACGACGGCTCGGCGGCCACCTCGTCGGAGCCGCGTCCCCGCCACCAGCGGGCGAGTGCGGCGACCCCGAACGTGATGATCGCCCACTTGAGGAGCTTCTTCATGCCGACCATGGTACCGCGCTCGCGCGACACCCTCGCTGCTACACTCCCGCGGCTTCCTGCCTCGTGCCGATGCAGCCCGGCGAGGGCGCATCTCGATGGGCGAGGCCGAATAGACCGGAGGAAGGCGAACGTGAACGAATACGAGATCCTGCTGCTGCTCGACGCGGACCTGGACGAGGAACGGCAGGCGGACATCGTCGGCCGCGTCCGCGAGCTCGTCGAGAAGGACGGCGGCACGTGGGACGCCCACGAGCCCTGGGGACGGCGCAGGCTCGCGTACGAGATCGACCACAAGGCGGAGGGGAACTACCACCTCCTCCAGTTCACGTGCGCCGCGGAGACGCTGGACGAGATCTCGCGCGTTCTGCGGATCGACGACGACGTGATGCGCCACATGGCGACACGGCGTCTTCAGACGGGTCCCGCGCGGCCCGTAGCGGTGGCGGCTTCGACAGTCCAGGATGCGGAGGTCGCATCCGAGGAAGAGGAGGAGTAACCCATGGCTGCCAACATCAATCGCGTCGTCCTCGTCGGGAACCTCACCCGCGACCCCGAGCTCAGGCATACGCCGTCGGGCACCGCGGTGTGCTCGCTCCGGATCGCCGTCAACACGCGGCGGAAGGACGAGACCGGCCAGTGGACGGACAAGCCCAACTACTTCGACATCACGGTCTGGGGACAGCAGGGCGAGAACTGCGCGCAGTACCTCGCCAAGGGTCGCCCGGTCGCGATCGACGGTCGGCTCGAGTGGCGCGAGTGGGAGGCGCAGGACGGCTCCAAACGCCAGGCGGTCGAGGTCGTCGCCGACAGCGTCCAGTTCCTGGGCGGGCGCCAGGACGCGGAGGGCCCGGCCTACGTCCCGGCCGGCGCCGCGAGCGCCGCCGACGACTTCCCGACCTCACCGGCCGACGACGACATTCCGTTCTAGGAGCCGACAGATGGCAACGAAGAAGCCCACACGCAGCCGCACGCGCCCGGTGGCGCCGGGCAGGCGCAAGAGCTGCCACCTCTGCCGCGACAAGGTGGAGCACGTCGACTACAAGAACATCGCCCAGCTCCGGCGCTACATCTCGGAGAAGGGCAAGCTCCGCTCCCGGCGTATCACCGGCGCGTGCCGCCGGCACCAGCTCCAGGTGGCCACGGCGGTGAAGCGCGCACGCGAGATGGCCTTGCTCCCGTACGTGTCGAACTGAGCCGATGGACGTCATCCTCCTCAAGGACGTCGAGAAGCTGGGCCTCCGCGGCGACGTCGTGAGCGTCGCGCGGGGGTACGCGCGGAACTACCTGCTGCCGCGCAAGCTCGCCGAGACGGCGACGCCGGCGCGCGTCGCAGAGCTCCAGCGCGTCGAGGCCCAGCGCGCGAAGCACGAGGCGCGGAGCGGTGAGCAGGCGCAGGAGATCGCCGAGGTGCTCGGCAAGACCGTTCTCCGCTTCGAGGTGAAGGCCGGGCCGACGGGCTCGCTCTTCGGCTCGGTGACCCCGTCCGACGTCGCCGACGAGATCTGGCGGACGAGGAAGGTGCGCGTCGACCGGCGCAAGGTCGCGATCGACCCGATCAAGCGCATCGGCCGCTACGCCGTTCCGATCGAGATCTTCCAGGACGTCACCGTCGAGGTGAAGACACTGGTCGTCCCCGAGGGCCAGGATCTCCCTCCGGAGGAAGAGCTGGCGCTCCTCGATGCCGCTGAGGCCCAGGCTGCCGCCGAGGCTCAGGCTGCCGCGGAGGCGGAGGCGGAGGCTGCGGCCGAGCGCGCCGATGCCGAGACGGCTATCGCCGAGGTGCTCGCAGACGCGGAGGAGCCGGAGAGCGCCGGTGACGCGCAGCTCGAGGATGCAGCGGTCGAAGCTGCGACACCGGACGCAGAGCTCGAGGCCCTCGCCAAAGACCGCGCCGAGGAGCCCGAGCCCTCGGCCGAGGCGGAGGAGCCCGCCGCCTGATCCACCCGCGCGCCCGGGTCCCTGTGACCGGGGCCGGGCCGCGCGCGCGTCCCCCGCGCCGTCCACAGGCCTGTTGACGGCGATCCGAAGTTCCCGCTCCGAGCGGGTGTTTCCGACTGGACAACTGCGGCCCTCCTGTCGACGGAGCGTCCGCATCGGGGGATAACCTCCGAACACACGTTCCGATCTCCCTGCACTCCCCAGCCCCGGGGCGTCCGCACGTTCGAGCTGGACGTCGACGCCCCAGACCGATTGACTCTCGCACCCATGTCCGTCACCTCCCCCGAGCGCCTGAGTGCCATCGTCCCGCCGCAGAACCTCGAGGCGGAGGAGTCGGTGCTGGGCGCGATGCTCCTCTCGCCGACGGCGGTGGGGACCGTCGGCGAGATCCTCGTCCCCTCCGACTTCTACCGGGACAGCCACGCGAAGGTCTTCCGGGCCGCGCTGGCGCTGTGGGCGAAGGGCGAGCCCGTGGACGCGATCACGGTCGCCAACGAGCTCGACGAGCGGAGCGAGCTCGATGGTGTCGGCGGTCAGTCGCGCATCGCGGAGCTGGCCGCGCTCGTCCCCTCGACCTCGAACGTCGAGCACTACGCCCGCATCGTCAAGGAGATGGCGACGCTGCGGGGGCTCGTGCGCGCCGGCCAGGAGATCCAGCGGCTCGGCCAGGAGCGACCGGGGGAGGTCACGGACCTCGTGGACCAGGCGGAGCAGATCGTGTTCGAGCTCGGCCAGCAGCGCATCACGAGTGACTTCGCACACATCGAGGTTCTCCTGAAGGAGAGCTTCGAGCGCATCACGCAGCTCTACGAGTCCGGAGTCGAGGTGACCGGCATCCCGAGCGGGTTCCGCGAGCTCGACCTCCTGACGTCGGGCTTCCAGCCCGGGAACCTCGTCATCCTCGCTGCGCGGCCGTCGATGGGGAAGTCGGCGCTCGGCCTCTGTATCGCCGCGAACCTCGGCGTGCGGCACGAGACGCCCGTTGCGCTGTTCACGCTCGAGATGTCGAAGGCCGAGGTCACGCAGCGGATGATGTGCAGCGAGGCCAAGGTGGAGTCGCAGCGGCTCCGCAACGGACGCCTGGCGCCCGACGACTGGCCGCGTCTGACGACGGCGTGCGACCGGCTGATGAAGGCGCCGATCTACGTCGACGACTCGGGCTCGACGACGATCATGGAGCTCCGCTCGAAGGCGCGCCGGCTCAAGTCGCGCGAGCCCTCGCTCGGGCTCATCGTCGTCGACTACCTCCAGCTCATGACCGCGGGGGCCTCCGTCGAGAACCGCGTGCAAGAGGTCTCGCAGATCTCCAGAGCGCTCAAGGTGCTCGCCCGCGACCTCGAGGTGCCGATCCTCGCCATGTCGCAGCTCTCGCGGGCGGTCGAGCAGCGGCACGACAAGCGGCCGATCCTCTCCGATCTCCGCGAGTCGGGCTCGCTCGAGCAGGACTCCGACCTCGTCGCCTTCGTCTACCGCGACGAGTACTACCTCGGCGAGGAGTCCGACCAGCAGGGGATCGCGGAGGTGCACCTCGCCAAGCACCGCAACGGCCCGACCGGCACGGTGAAGCTCTCCTTCCTGCGCCGCTACGCGAAGTTCGCTGATCTCGCTTCCGCGTAGCGGGGGCGGAGCCTGGTGCCTGGCACCGCGGGTGCCTGGTGCGCTTTGCCGGATCGGCGGCCCGGCCGAATCACGGGTGCGGCGATGGGCTCCAACGGCAGCTGTCCCTCCGGGCTCCCCGCCATCGCGACGGTCGAGCCGCGCACGGTCGACGAGCTCCAGGCGTCCACGGTGACGCCTGCGCGGTAGCCACGCCGCGCCGCGTGCAACACTCCGGCGCGTGCCCTCGACCGTGATCGTCGGCGCGCAGTGGGGCGACGAGGGGAAGGGGAAGATCGTCGACCTGCTCGCCCAGGAGTCCGACCTCGTCTGCCGCTACCAGGGCGGGCCCAATGCCGGCCACACGATCGTGGCCGGCGGCGAGACCTACAAGATCCGCCAGATCCCGAGCGGGATCGTCGCCGGCAAGCCGAGCGCGATCGGAGCGGGCTGCGTCGTCGACCCCGCGGTGGTGATCTCGGAGCTCGACGATCTCGAAGCGCGCGGCCATCGCACCGAGGGGCTCGTCTTCGTCTCTGGGAACGCGCACCTCGTCATGCCGTGGCACGTCGCGCTCGACGGCGCACGCGAGCGACGGCTCGGCAAGCTCCAGATCGGGACGACGCGACGCGGGATCGGGCCCGCCTACGCCGACAAGGCGACGCGGATCGGCATCCGCGTCCAGGACCTGCTCGACCCGAAGATCCTGCGCCAGAAGCTCGAGCTGGCCGTCGCCGAGAAGAACGTCTGGCTCGAGCGCGTGTACCACCTCGAGCCGTTCGACGTCGAGGAGATCGTGACGGCGAGCCTCGCCCACGCCGCCCGGCTGGGGCCGTACGTCGCGGATACGTCGCTCCTCGTCGACCGGGCGCTCCGCGCCGGTGAGCGGGTGCTGTTCGAGGGCGCGCAGGGAACGCTGCTCGACCTCGACCACGGCACGTACCCGTTCGTGACCTCGTCCAGCCCGATCGCGGCCGGGGCCGCGGTGAGCTTCGGGATCGGCCCGAACCGCCTCGACGAGGTGCTCGGCGTCGCCAAGGCATACGTGACCCGCGTGGGCGAGGGGCCGTTCCCGTCGGAGATCGAGGGGCCGGCGAACGAGCGCGTGCGGGAGCTCGGACACGAGTTCGGCACCGTGACCGGCCGCGAGCGCCGGTGCGGCTGGCTCGATCTCGTCGCGCTCCGGTTCGCGGTTCGCGTCAACGGGATCACCTCGCTCGCGCTCACGAAGCTCGACGTGCTGTCACTGTTCGAGGAGCTGCCCGTGTGCGTCCGCTACCGGCTCCCCGACGGCAGCGAGACCGACGAGTTCCCCGCGCACCAGAGCGACTTCCACCATTGCCGCCCCGTGTTCGAGACGCTCCCGGGGTGGGGCGAGGAGATCGGCGACGAGCTTCCTCCTGCGGCGCGCGGGTACGTCGGGTTCATCGAGCAGGCGCTCGACGTCCGGGTGACGCTGGTTGGCACCGGGGCCGCGCGCGAACACGTGCTCGCTCTCGCCTGACACGCCGCTACACTGCCGCCCACGCGCGATGAGGCCCGCGCACCGAACCGCCCCTCGGGGCTGATGGCTTCTACCCCTGCTCTTCGATCGGAGGTCTCGGGTGGATGCCATCCAGCTCGCGGCGATCCTCGTCGCCGTTGCGCTCCTCGCGAGCATGATCTCGGTCGAGCTCGGCGTGACCGTCGCGCTGATCGAGCTGACGCTCGGCGTCGTCCTCGGCAACGTCTTCGACCTCCAGAGCCAGGGCTGGCTCGACGTCCTCGCTGCATTCGCCTCGGTCGTCCTGACGTTCCTCGCCGGGATGGAGGTCGACCCCGCGTACATGCGTCGCCGGATCAAGGCGTCGACTGCGATCGGCACCGTGTCGTTCGTCGGGCCGTTCGTGGTCGCGACGGCCGTTGCGTACCTCGCGCTCGACTGGTCGCCGCGGGCGGCGCTGATCGCAGGCACGGCGCTCTCGACGACGTCGCTTGCGGTCGTGTACGCCGTGCTCGTCGAGCGCGGACTCACGGATACGAGTGTCGGCAAGCTGCTCATGAGCGCGACGTTCGTCACCGATCTGCTCACGGTCGTCGTGCTGTCGGCGATCTTCGTGCAGCCGAACGTCTGGTTCCCCGTGTTCCTCGTCGTCTCCCTGGGCCTGACCCTGGGGCTCCCACGGGTCGCGCCGTGGTTCTTCGGACGCTACGGCGATCGCGTCATCGAGCCGGAGATCAAGCTCGTCTTCGCGTGCCTGCTGGTGCTCATGGTGCTCGCGGACCTCTCGGGCGGCCATGCAGTGCTGCCCGCGTTCGTGCTCGGGCTCGTCATGAGCAGGCACTACGTGCAGCATCGCGAGGAGCAGAAGCGACTACGGGTTGTCGCGTTCGCGGCGCTCACACCCTTCTTCTTCCTCAAGGGCGGGCTGAACGTCTCGCTCGGCGCGGTCGCGGCGAACGCCGGAGTGCTGCTAGCCCTCCTGGCGGCGAAGATGGTCCCCAAGCTCGCGCTCGTCTACCCACTGGCGCGGCGCGCCGACCGGAAGCATGCGGCCTTCAGCACGCTGCTCATGAGCACGGGCCTCACGTTCGGGACGATCTCGGCGCTCTACGGGGTGAACGCGGGGATCATCGACCGCACGCAGTTCTCGCTGCTCGTCACCGTCGTTGTCCTCTCGGCCGTCGTGCCGACGGTCGTTGCCGAGCGGTGGTTCCTGCCCGACGCGGAGCGAGCGCGCGGGATCGATCGCCGCGACGCGTACGACCAAGCCGAGGAGTACGTGTGAGGCCCCGGCTGCAGCGCTCGTAGACTGCCGAGCGTGCGCGTCCTCCTCATCGGCTCGGGTGGACGCGAGCATGCGCTTGCCTGGAAGCTTGCGAGGTCCCCGTCGCTGACGGATCTCCATGCTGCACCGGGGAACCCGGGCATCGCACGGCACGGCGAGTGCCATCCGATCGCGGCCGCCGACCCGGAAGGTGTGCTCGCTCTCGCCCGGTCTCTCGGCTCCGATCTCGTCGTGATCGGGCCGGAGGCGCCGCTGGTTGCCGGTGTCGCAGACGTGCTCAGGCATGCGGGGATCGCCGTGTTCGGACCGGGTCGCGCGGCCGCCGCGATCGAGGGCTCGAAGAGCTTCGCGAAGGAGGTGATGGCCGCAGCCGGCGTTCCGACGGCGGCGCGGCTGCCGCTCGCCCGGCCGCCCTGCGTGCTGAAAGCCGACGGGCTCGCTGCGGGCAAGGGCGTTCACGTCTGCAGGACGCAGGCCGAGGTCGACGTCGCCATCCACGAGCTGAGCGCTCTCGGCGGCGACATCGTGATCGAGGAGCTGCTCGAGGGCCCGGAGGTATCGCTCTTCGCCATCTGCGACGGAGGCGACGCGGTCCCGCTCGTGCCGGCTCAGGACTTCAAGCGCGCCCACGACGGCGACGAGGGCCCGAACACCGGCGGCATGGGGTCGTACGCCCCCGTGCCCGGCCTCACGTCGGCCGACGTAGAGGAGCTCGTCGCGCGCGTCCACGACCCCGTACTCGCCGAGCTGAAGCGACGTGGGGCGCCGTTCGTCGGGCTCCTGTTCGCCGGGCTGATGCTGACCGAGGACGGCCCGCGTGTGCTCGAGTTCAACTGCCGCTTCGGTGATCCCGAGGCGCAGTCGATTCTCCCGCTCGTCGAGGGAGACCTCCTCGAGGCCCTCGCCGGGGCAGCCGCGGGCGAGCTTCGTGGAGCGC
Source organism: Gaiellaceae bacterium (assembly GCA_046484465.1). Taxonomy (GTDB): domain Bacteria; phylum Actinomycetota; class Thermoleophilia; order Gaiellales; family Gaiellaceae; genus GMQP-bins7. The sequence goes on along the minus strand of JAWOIV010000020.1, from coordinate 3,479 downwards.
CTGCGCTCGCCGCCGATCGCGCCGCCGTGACGGTGGTCGTCGCGGCACCCGGATACCCGGCCGGGAGCGATCGTGGAAGCCTCATCTCGGGTGTCGACGAGGCGGAGGAGCTCGGCGCGCTCGTGTTCCACGCGGCCACGGCGCGCCGTGGCGACGAGCTCGTGACGAGCGGGGGGAGGATCCTCGGCGTGACCGGTCTCGGTGAGAACGTCGCCGTGGCACGGGACGCGGCGTACGCGGCGGCAGAGCGAGTCCACTTCCAGGGGTCGTGGTACCGGAGCGACATCGCGTCTGCGGCCGCGGCCGGAAGTACCTTCAACCTCGAGCTCGGCGACTGACTCGATCCGTCTGCGGGGCCACCCCGCGCCTCCACCCGCTATCGAGCGTATCGCCGAACTCGTGGCGCGTGGGGTACGGGAGCGCGTCGAGACATCGACGATGTGCCCACAGCGTGTGGGGCTCGCTCGGGCGTGCATCGGGCCTTCCGACGAGGCGGACTAGAATCGCGTCGGTGATCGACCGCTACTCCCGACCGGCAATGTCACGTGTCTGGTCGGAAGAGGCGAAGCTCGAGCGCTGGCTCGCCGTCGAGCTTGCGGCGCTCGACGCGTGGGCGCAGCTGGGGGTCGTCCCCGCTGGCGCGGCGCAGGCGATCCGCTCTGCCGCGCGCCCGCCGAGCCCGGAGCGCGTGGCCGAGATCGAGCGGAGAACGAACCACGACGTCGCTGCGTTCGTCGACGCGGTCAGCGAGCAGCTCGGCGAAGAGGGACGGTGGTTCCACTACGGCCTGACCTCGTCGGACGTCCTCGACTCGGCACTGTCGCTCGCGGCTCGAGATGCCGGCGCGCTCGTTCTCGAGGGTGTCGACAGGGCGCTCGCCGCCGTCATCGCGCGTGCGCGGGAGCACGAGGGAACGATCACCATCGGGCGCACGCACGGCGTGCACGCGGAGCCGACGACCTTCGGGCTCAAGCTCGCGGGGTGGGCGTTCCAGATCACGCGCGACCGAAGCAGGCTCGAGCGGGCCCTCGACGGCATGCGCGTCGGCAAGCTGTCGGGTGCGGTCGGGACGTACGCGACGACCTCGCCCGAGCTGGAGCGGTTGACCTGCGAGGCGCTCGGGCTGGAGCCCGCTCCCAGCTCGACCCAGATCCTGCAGCGGGACCGGCACGCCGAGCTCCTCTCCGCGCTCGCGCTCATCGCGTCCTCGCTCGATCGATTCGCCCTCGAGATCCGCCACCTCGCGCGCACGGAGGTGCGTGAGGTCGAGGAGCCATTCGGCCGCGGCCAGAAGGGGTCGTCGGCAATGCCGCACAAGCGAAACCCGATCGTCTCCGAGCGGATCTGCGGACTCGCGCGCGTCGTGCGCGGCTACGCGGTCGTAGGGCTCGAGAACGTCGCGCTCTGGCACGAGCGCGACATTTCGCACTCGTCCGCCGAGCGCATCGTCCTCCCGGACGCATTCCTCGCGGTGGACTACATGCTCGACCGCTTCGCCTGGCTCGTCGAGGGGCTCGTGGTCAGGCCGGAGCGGATGCGCGCAAATCTCGAGGCCACCGGCGGGCTGTTCTTCAGCCAGCGGCTGTTGCTCGCGCTCGTCGAGGCGGGTCTCGACCGGGACACCGCATATCGCTCCGTGCAGCGCCATGCGATGCGCGCCTGGGACGAGGGCCTGGACTTCCGCGAGCTCGTCCGCTCCGATCCCGAGATCGCAGAGCGTGTCGCGCTCGACGGTGTCTTCGACCTGTCTGCGTTCACCCGGCACGCGGACACCGTCCTCGCGAGGCTCGGGTCGCTGGCGCCCGAAGCGGAGGTCGTCCATGGCTGAGGCGGTGCACGTCGCGAGCGGGAAGGTGCGCGAGATCTATGCACTCGACGACGAGCGGCTGCTGCTCGTCGCGAGCGACCGCATCTCGACCTTCGACGTCGTTCACCCGACGCCGATCCCGGACAAGGGACGGGTTCTGACGGGGCTCTCCGCCTTCTGGCTCACACGTACGCGCGCGATCGTCCCGAACCACCTGCTCGAGCTCCGCGACGACGGCCGGACGATGGTGTGCCGCAGGCTCGACATGCTGCCGATCGAATGCGTGGTGCGCGGCTACCTGGCCGGCTCGGGCTGGAAGGACTACCGGGCGACCGGCGTCGTCTGCGGCCATCGGCTTCCCGATGGGCTGCGCGAGGCCGAACGTCTACCGCAGCCGATCTTCACGCCGGCGACGAAGGCGACCTCGGGCCACGACGAGAACATCACCGAGGAGGAGGCGGCCGAGCTGTGCGGCAGGGAGCGGTACAGGGAGGCGAAGGACGCCGCTCTCGCGCTGTACTCGTTCGCGTCGAACCACGCGGAGCGCCGCGGGATCATCCTCGCCGACACGAAGTTCGAGCTCGGCGTCGCCCCACAGGGGACGCTTACCCTGGGGGACGAGGTGCTGACCCCGGACTCGTCGCGGCTCTGGCCGGCGGACGGCTACGCGCCCGGCCACTCGCAGCCGTCGTTCGACAAGCAGTTCGTGCGGGACTGGTGCGAGAGGAGCGGCTGGGACAAGGCGCCGCCCGCCCCGGAGCTTCCCGGCGACGTGGTCGAGGGGACGCGCGCTCGCTACGCGGAGGCGTTCCAGCGACTCACGGGCATCGCGCTCGATCGGTATGTGGCCGACCCGTCGGTCGTGCTCGAGGGAGAGCCGACATGAGGGTGACGGTCGTCGTTCGTCCCAAGCAGGGCATCCTCGACCCGCAGGGCGAGGCGGTCCAGGGCTCGCTGCGCAAGCTCGGCTTCGACGTCAGCGGAGTGCGCGTCGGTCGCGTGATCGACCTCGAGCTCGCCGACGGCACCGATGCTTCCGCGCGGGTCGAGCGCATGTGCCAGGAGCTCCTCGCGAACCCGTTGATCGAGAGCTTCGAGATCCAGCTCCACGACGCATGATGGACAGACCCCTCGTCGCGATCATCGTGTTCCCCGGGTCGAACGACGACCGGGATGCGGGGTGGGCGCTCGGTGCCCTGGGCGCGGACACGACGCTCGTCTGGCACGCCGAGGAGGAGCTTCCGCAGGGGACGGGTGCGGTCGTCCTTCCCGGTGGCTTCTCGTACGGCGACTACCTGCGCGCGGGGGCGATCGCGAGCCTCGCGCCCGCGATGGACGCGGTTCGGAGATTCGCGGAGGCGGGCGGTCCCGTGCTCGGGATCTGCAACGGCTTCCAGATCCTGTGCGAGGCACGGCTGCTGCCGGGCGCCTTGCGACCGAACCGCCAGCTCGAGTTCGTCTGCCGCGACGCGACAGTGACGGTCGAGTCGGCCGACACGCTGTTCACCAGGCGTTGTGTCGTGGGGCAGGAGCTCGTCATCCCCGTCAAGCACGGGGACGGAGCATGGTTCGCGGACGAGGGGTCGCTCATACAGCTCTCGGCTCGCGGCCAAATCGTGCTGCGGTATACCGAGGACGTGAACGGCTCGCTCGGGGGCGTCGCCGGCATAGT
>JAWOIV010000078.1:0-23854 GCA_046484465.1 Gaiellaceae bacterium | reverse complement strand
GAGAACGTCCGCCGCTGGTGGCCGGACGTGCGCCGTACGCTCGTCGCGCTCCGCACCTCGCACAAGCTCGCGCAGCTCGTGCTGGGCAGCCTCGGCACGGAGATCCTGTTCGCCGTCTCGCTCGGCTTCTTCGCGCGCGCGTTCGGCTACGACCTCGCGCTCGTCGAGCTCGTCGTGATCGTCATCAGCGTGTCCCTGCTCGGGAGCCTCGTGCCGGTGCCCGGGAACATCGGGGTCGCCGAGCTCGGGCTCGCACTCGGGCTGACCGGGGCGGGGATGACGCCTGAGACCGCGCTGGCAGCGGTGCTGCTGTACCGGATCTCGACCTTCTACCTTCCGCCGCTCTGGGGTTTCTTCGCGCTCCGCTGGCTCCAGCGCAACCGCTATCTGTAGCGCTTCTGTAGAGAGTTTGTCTATACTCTCGTGATGCAGGCGACAGGAACCGTCCACGCCGTCGTCGGCGCTACCGGTGGCATCGGCTCGGCGCTGAGCCGGCTGCTGGCCGCCGAGGGCGCGAAGGTCGTCCTCTCGAGCCGGGACCTCGGGCGAGCCGAGGCGCTCGCAGCGGAGGTCGGCGGCCTCGGCCTCGCCGCCGACGCAACGCGCCTCGAGGACGTGAAGCGCCTGCTCGACGCCGCGACGGAGGCCTTCGGCAGGCTCGACGGCGTCGTGAACTGCGCGGGCTCGTTTCTCCTCAAGCCGGCGCACGCCACGAGTGACGCCGACTGGGACGCGACGATCGCCGCGAATCTCACGACGGCGTTCAACACCGTCCGAGCCGGGGCGAAGGCGCTCGGCGAGGGAGGCTCGGTCGTCCTGATGGCCTCAGCCGCGGCGCGCACGGGCTTCGCGAACCACGAGGCGATCGCCGCCGCGAAGGCCGGCGTCGTCGGGCTCACGTACTCGGCCGCGGCCACGTACGCGCCGCGTGGGATTCGCGTCAACGCCGTCGCGCCGGGCCTCGTGATGAGCCCCGGGAACGAGCGGATCTGGAGCGGCGCGAGCGGCGATGCATCCCGGGCGATGCACCCGCTCGGCCGGCTGGGAAAGGCCGAGGATGTCGCCTCGGCGATCGCCTGGCTGCTCGATCCCGGGCAAAGCTGGGTGACCGGGCAGGTCATCGGCGTGGACGGCGGGATCTCGACGGCGCGGGCGCGAGGATGAGCAGACCTGACGTCATGATCGTCGGCGCGGGGATGGCGGGCCTCACCTGCGCGCGGCGGCTCGTGGACCGCGGGCTCGACGTCGTGGTGCTCGAGTCGTCCGACGGCGTCGGCGGGCGCGTGCGCACCGACGAGGTGGACGGCTTCCGGCTCGACCGCGGGTTCCAGGTGCTGCCGCTCTCGTACCCGGAGGCCCGCTCGGCGCTTCGCTACGAGCCGCTCCACCTGCGGCAGTTCGAGCGCGGCGCGATCGTCCGCTTCCAGGGCCGCTTCCACCGGATCGTCGACCCGCGCCGCTCGCCGTTGCAGGGAGTCCGCTCGCTGGCGTCTGGCGTTGTGCGACCGCGAGACTCCGTCGCCGTCCCGCGCTTGTTGAGCCTCAACGGCCGCGAGACGACGACGCTGGAGGCGCTCCGCGAGGCCGGCGTCTCGCGCGCGCTGACCGATGGGTTCTTCACGCCGTTCCTGCGCGGGATCTTCCTCGAGCGCGAGCTCTCGACCTCGAGCCGCTTCCTGCGGTTCGTGCTCGACGCGTTCTCGTCGGGGCCGGCCGCCGTCCCGTACCGGGGGATGGGCGCGATCGCCGAGCAGCTCGCCCACGGGATCGACGTGCGCACGGGCGTCGCCGTCGCCGGCGTCGATCCGGGAGCAGTCCGGCTCGAGAGCGGCGAGACGCTCGAGGCGGGCGCGGTCGTCGTCGCCACCGCGGGGCTCCTCGACGATCTGCATGTTCGCTGGAACGGCGTGAGCTGCCTCTACTTCGACGCTCCTGCCCCACCCATCCCGGGCGCCTGGCTCCTTCTCGACGGCGAAGGGAGCGGCCCCGCGAACAACGTCTGCACGCTCTCCGAGGTCTCTCCGGGCTACGCGCCTCCGGGCCGTGCGCTCGTCTCAGCGAGCGTCGTCGGGTCCGGCGAGCCGGACGAGGAGGCCGTCCTCCACCAGCTCGAGACGTGGTTCGGCTCGGCCGTGCGCAACTGGCGCCTGCTCCGCTCGTATGCGATCCCGCAGGCACTCCCGGCCTACCCCGCTGGAAGCTCCTTCGACTCCGACCCCCGACTGGAGAAGGGGCTCTACGCCTGCGGAGATCACCGCTCGCACCCGTCGCTGAACGGTGCGCTGGCGTCGGGGCGCCGCGCCGCCGATGCCGTCCTGGCCGACGCAGCGTGACCGCGCTCCTCGTCGCCCAGGCGGTCGCGACGCTCGCCCTCGTCGGCCTCGTCTGGTTCGTGCAGCTCGTGCACTACCCGCTCTTTGCGGGTGTCCCCCGGGACGCGTTCGCTGCGTACGAGCGCGAACACGCGAGGCGCACGACGTGGGTCGTCGCTCCGCTGATGGGAATGGAAGCCGTGTGCGTCGCCGTGCTCCTGGTCGCGCAGCCGGGCACTCTCACCGCGCTCGGCGCGCTGCTGGTGGCGGCCATCTGGGCGTCCACCTTTCTCGTCCAGGTGCCGTGCCATCGCGTCCTCGAGCGCGGCTGGGACGAGGCGGCGCACCGGAGGCTCGTCCGGACGAACTGGCTCCGCACGGGGATGTGGAGCGCGCGTGGGGCGATCGCGGTCGCCATGCTCGCCTGAGGCCATGGAGACCGTCTGGATCCTCGGCGACCAGCTGAGCCGCGGGATCGCGAGCCTCGAGGGGCGGGACGCAGGCGACACGCGGATCCTGATGGTCGAGAGCGCCACCGTGCTCGGCTCCCGTCGCTGGCACCGGCAGCGGCTCCACCTCGTCCTCACCGCGATGCGCCGTTTCGCCCGCGAGCTCGAGCGCGAGGGCTTCGACGTCGACTTTCGGACGGCGCCGTCGTTCGCTGATGGGCTGCGCGCGCACCGTCTCGAGCATCGCCCGGCGCGGGTGCTCGCAATGGAGCCGTCCTCGTACGACCTGCGCGAGCTTCTCGACCGCCTCTGCGTCGAGCTCGTCCGCTCGAACCAGTTTCTCTGCCACTACGAGGAGTTCGCGAACTGGGCGGAGGGGCGGAAGCGGCTGCGGCTCGAGGACTTCTACCGCTGGCAGCGCCGCCGGCTCGGCGTCCTCATGGACGGCGACGAGCCGGCCGGCGGACGCTGGAACTACGACTCGGAGAACCGCGAGCCTCCGCCCCCGACCGCCGAGCGTGGGTGGCCGGAGCCCGTGCGCTCGCGCCTCGACGAGGTGGACCGCGAGGTGCTCGATTCGCTGCCGCCGAACGTCTTCGGCGCGCAGCCTGCCGGTCTCTGGGCCACCTCGCGGCGCGGCGCGTTTGCGCGGCTGCGCCGCTTCGTCGACGACGTCCTGCCTCGGTTCGGCCCCCACCAGGACGCGATGCTCGAGGGAGACTGGCACCTCGCGCACTCACTGCTCGGGCACGCGCTGAACCTCGGCCTCCTGCACCCGCTCGAGGTCTGCGAGGCGGCCGAGACGGCGTACCGGGAGGGTCGCGCGCCGATCGCATCGGTCGAGGGCTTCGTGCGCCAGGCGCTCGGCTGGCGCGAGTACGTCTGGGGCGTCTACTGGCTGGAGATGCCCGGTTACCGGGAGGCGAACGCGCTCGGAGCAACCCGTCCGCTTCCGCCCGTCTTCCGTGGCGAGGCCGAGACGGAGATGCGCTGCCTCGCCGACGCGCTCGCCGGGGTCGAGGAGCGCGCGTACCTCCATCACATCCAGCGGCTCATGGTCGTCGGCAACCTCGGGCTCCTCGCCGGCATCGTGCCGCTCGAGCTCGCGGACTGGATGACGGAGTCCTTCGTCGACTCGGCGGAGTGGGTGATGCTCCCGAACGTCCTCGGGATGGCGCTGTACGCCGACGGCGGGCTGATGGCGACGAAGCCCTATGCCGCGAGCGGACGCTACCTCGACCGGATGAGCGACCACTGCGCCTCGTGCCGGTTCGACCCGGCGAAGCGTGTCGGCGACGAGGCGTGCCCGTACACGACGCTCTACTGGGACTTCCTCGCGCGGAACCGGGAGCGCCTCGAGGGCAACCCGCGCCTCGGAAACCAGCTCCGGACGCTAGGCCGGCTCCGCGACGTACCCGCGGTGCGTGAGCGGGCCCGCGAGGTTCTCGACCGGCTCGACCGCGGGCGTCTCTGACGAGGGATGGATGGACGCGCGCGGGTGTGAGAGACTCGCTCACGTCTCGACGGGCCCGCTTGCCGTCGCGAGACCGACTGCCAATGCGGGGAGGGCTCGTGCAGGGCGACGTGCCAAGGACCGACCATGTACGCAGCGTCATGACCTCGGGAACGCACCCCGCGAAGCGACACTGACCGCGCGGAGACAGCTCACACACCGTCTATGCGCCTCTGGTCGAGTCGCGCCGCGGTGGTAAGAAGAGGTCGGAAGGCGTTTTCGCTCCTGCAGCGAAGGAAGCGTGCCCGACATGCGCATCCTGCTCGTGACACTCGTGCTTGCTGCGGCGGGCATGCTCGCCGTCGACCTCCAGCCGGGGGGCCCGCGGCGTGCCGAGGCGACGCCGTCAGCGCTCGCGGCGCAGCGAGTCGCCGTCGTTCAGCCGCGCACGGTGGACGTGGCCTTCGTCCGCAATGGGCGCCTCGTCCGCGTCGAGCGCGAGTTGCCGCGCCGCGCCCAGCCCGCGCTGCACGCTCTCCGCGAGCTCGCCAAGGGGCTGACAGGCGCGGAGAAGAAGCGCGGGCTCCGCACCGCCGTCGCACCCGGTCTTCGCCCCCGGTTCGTGCGCGCGCAGGGCGACCTGTTTCTCGTTCGGGTCTCCTCTGCGCTCGTCGCACCCGGGTCGGGCGCGACGCTCGAGATGCGGCTCGCGCAGATCGGCGCGACGCTCGCGTGGCTCGGCACGCCCCAGGAGTACGCGGCGATCTCCGTCGACGGGCGCCTCGTCACGACCTTGCGCCTCGGAGCGCGTCCCGGCATGCCGCAGTTCCAGGAGGGCGACGGTGGCTACCGGTACAGCGTCCGCGGCGTCCAGCTCCGGCTGTGGGGCATCGGCTTCCTCGACCGCGCGGACGTCACCGGCTCGCTCGACTACCGCACGACACAGGCGCTCCTCGCCTTCCAGGGCTGGGAAGGCCTCGCGAAGACGGGAACGATCACCGGCAGGACGCAGGTCGCGCTCTTCAAGGCCACGCGACCGAAGCCGCGATCGCGTGGCCCGGGCCGCCGCATCGAGATCCACCGCGACCGCGGCGTCCTGCTCACGATCGACCACGGGGAGGTGGTGCGGGCCGTGCACACGTCGACAGGCGCGGGTGGCATCACGCCCACCGGCGACTTCCGCGTCTACCGCAAGGAGCGCATGTCCTGGTCGGTCCCGTTCCAGGTCTGGATGCCGTACGCCGCGTACTTCAAGGGTGGGATTGCGACCCACGAGTACCCGAGCGTCCCCCCGTACCCCGCCTCGCACGGCTGCGTCCGGCTACCGGCGGGGGAGGCCGAGCGCGTGTACGGCTTCGTCGAGATCGGCACTCCGGTTACGGTGCTCTGACTCCGGGGCTGAGCCCGTCTCTCAGAAGATCGGCTGGGTGGTTGCCGCAGCAGACGTGGCGGCGAGCGTGGTCTCGATCGCGATCTCCGGAAACAGGGCGAGCGGGGCGAAGCGGGCCTGGAAGAAGCGGAGGTGCTCGGGCTCGTACGTCATGCGCAGGCCCGGGATGTCTCTAGCGTGCTCGAAGACGTGCGCGACGACGTCCGCGACCCAGTTCAGATGCTCCTGCGTGTACACCCTGCGCGGCAGCGTCAGGCGGACGAGCTCGAGGCCGTCGTAGGGATCCGAGCCGTGCTGGCCCGAGACGATGCCGCGTTCCATCGAGCGGACGCCCCCGGCGAGGTAGAAGGCCGCTGCGAGCGTCTGCGCCGGGAAGTCGGCGTACGAGAGGCGCGGGAGGAAGCGCTTCGCGTCGACGAACACCGCGTGCGCGCCGACTGGGAGCACGATCGGGACGCCTGCATCCTCGAGCAGCTCGCCGAGGTAGTGGGCCTGGGCGACGTACGCCGTGACGATGTGCTCGTCGGTGGACTCGCGGATCCCCTGGGCGAGCGCCTCCATGTCGTGCCCGGCCATGCCGCCGTAGTGCGGGAATCCCTCGTACACGACGACCTGCTCGCGCAGCTTCCGGGCGAGCTCGACGTCATTGACTGCCACGAGGCCGCCGATCGGGACGAAGTGGTCCTTCTTCGAGGAGAAGATCGCGCCGTCCGCGTGATCGGAGATCAGCCGGATGAGCTCCGGCAGCGAGCGGTCCGCGTAGCCCGGCTCGCGCTCCTTCACGAACAGCGCGTTCTCGGAGATCCGGGTCGCATCGAGGATGAAGGGCACGCCGTGCCGCCGCGTGAGCTCGCGCACCGCGGCGAGATTCTCGATCGAGAACGGCTGCCCGCCCGCCATGTTCAGGCACGCCTCCTGCCGAACGTAGGCGATCTCGTCCGGTGCGGCCGCAGAGAGGGTGGCCTCGAGACGTGCGAGGTCGATGTTCCCCTTGAACGGAAACGGCGACTCGGGCTCGCTCGCCTCGTCGATCGCGACGTCGACCCACACGCCGCCTGCGAGCTCCACGTGCTCGCGGGACGTCGTGAAGTAGAGGTTCGACGGAACCTTCGCTCCCGGCCGGACGAGCGCGAGGGCGAGCAGGTGCTCCGCTCCTCGACCCTGGTGGGCGGGAACGACATACCGGTAGCCGAACGCCTCGCGCACCGCCTCCTCGAGCCGGAAATAGCTCCGCGAGCCCGCGTACGCCTCGTCCCCGAGCTCCATCGCAGCGCGCTGCTCCTGCGAGAGCGCGGACGTGCCGCTGTCCGTGAGCAGGTCCACGAAGACGTCCTCGGAGCGCAGGAGGAAGGTGTTGAAGCCCGCGTTGCCGATCGCGACCCGCCGCTCCAGGGGCGAGCGGAGCACGATCGGCTCGACGACCTTCACCTTCCAGGGTGGCGGTGCAAGCCGTTTCATCGGGCACATGCTCCCTGCCCGGACGCGCCGCGGCATCGGTGGAAATCCGAACGCCGCGTGCGGTCGCGCCACGACGGCCGGCCAGGGCATGGCAGAGTCTCCCTTCGTGGAGACGATGCGCGCCATCCGCAAGCGCGGCGCAGGGCCCGGGCTCGTCCTCGACGAGGTCCCGGTACCCGCGCCCGGGCCGGGCGATGTCCTCGTTCAGGTGGAGGCGGCGAGCATCTGCGGCACGGATCTCCACATCCGCCGCTGGGACCAGTGGTCGTCGGAGCGCGTCAAGCCGCCGCTCACGCTCGGCCACGAGCTGTGCGGGACGGTTGTCGCCCTCGGCGACGGCGTCACGAGCGTCGTGGAGGGGGACTACGTATCCGCGGAGAGCCATGTCACCTGCGGCATCTGCTTCCACTGCCGCACCGGCCGGGCGCACATGTGCGAAGAGACGAGGATCCTGGGCGTGGACCGCGACGGCGGGTTCGCCGACTACGTCGCGATCCCCGCGTCGGTGGCCTGGCGGAACGACCGCTCGAAGCTTCCTCCCGAGATCGCGTGCCTGCAGGAGCCGTTCGGGAACGCCGTCTTCGCCACGGCGACCCAGAACCTCGCCGGTCGTGCCGTTGCCGTGCTCGGCTGCGGCCCGGTGGGACTGTTCACCATCGCCATCGCCCGGGCGTTCGGCGCTGGGCTGCTGCTCGCCTCCGACCCCGTCGCGTTCCGGGTCGGCCTCGCCCGGACGCTCGGAGCGGACGACGTCGTGAACGTTGCGGAGGTGGACGACGTGCAGGCGTGGTTCGCGGAGCGCAACGAGGGCGTCGGCGTGGGAGTCGTGTTCGAGATGTCGGGCGCGCTGCAGGCAATTCAGGACGCGTTCTCGATCGTCAGGCACGGCGGGAACGTCGTGCTCTTCGGAATCCCTGCGCAGCCCGCGACCATCGACGTCGCCGAGTCGCTCATCTTCAAGAACCTCACCGTCACCGCCGTCAACGGCCGCCAGATCTGGGAGACCTGGTACACGACCCGCTGGCTCCTCGAGCACGGTGTCGTCGACCTGCGGCCGCTCATCACGTCCGAGCTGCCGCTCGAGCGCTTCGACGAGGCGTTCGAGCTCTTGGAGACGGGGGAGGCGTGCAAGATCGTCCTGCGACCGAACGGGGTCGGCACGTGAACGAGCGGCTCGCAGGTCAGGTCTCCGCGGAGCTCGACGCCCTCCGCGAGGCGCGGACGTACAAGCACTTCCTCACGCTCGAGTCCCCGCAGGGGCCCGTCGTGCGCATGGAGGGGCGAGGAGAGGTCGTCGTCCTCTCCTCGAACAACTACCTCGGCCTCGCCGGGCATCCCGAGGTCGTGCGCGCCGGCATCGAAGGCTTGGAGCGCTACGGCGCGGGGACGGCGTCCGTTCGCTTCATCTGCGGGACGTTCACCCCGCACCACGAGCTCGAGCGCGCGATCGCCGACCTGTCCGGTACCGAGTCCGCGCTTACGTACGTCTCCTGCTGGAACGCGAACGAGGCCGTGATCCCGAGCCTCACGGACTCCACGACGGTGATCCTCACCGACGAGCTCAACCACGCGAGCATCATCGACGCGGTGCGGCTCTCGCGGCCGGCGGGCAAGGTCATCTATTCGCACTCGGACATGGCCGCGCTGCGCGACGGGCTCGCCGGCGCGCCGCGTGACGCGCGCAAGCTGATCGTGACGGACGGCGTGTTCTCGATGGAGGGCGACCTGGCGAGGCTGCCCGAGATCGTCGAGCTCGCACGCGAGTACGACGCGGTCGTGGTCGTGGACGACTCGCACGGGGTCGGCGTGCTCGGGGAGACGGGCCGTGGCACCGTCGAGCACTTCGGCCTCCTCGGCGAGGTCGACGTGATCACCGGCACGCTCGGGAAGGCGCTCGGGGGCGCCGCGGGCGGCTACGTCGCCTCGTCTGCCGAGATCTGTGACCTGCTCGCCCAGCGCTCGCGGCCACAGCTCTTCTCCAACGCCCTCCCGCCGACCGTCGCGTGCAGCGCGCTCAGGGCGATCGAGCTCATGCTCGAAGAGCCGCAGCTCCTGGAGCGACTGCGCGAGAACACGCGTGTCTTCAGGGAGATGCTGGTCGAGGCCGGGTACGCGCCGCTCGACGGCGAGGCGGCGATCGTCCCGGTCATCGTCGGCGAGACGGCCGACGCGATCGCGCTCTCGCAGCGGCTTCTCGACGAGGGCGTCTTCGTCACCGGGTTCGGGTTTCCGGTCGTGCCGGAGGGGACGGCGCGGATCCGCGTGCAGATGTCGGCCGCGCTCGAGCCCGAGCATCTGGAGCGCGCGATCGCGGCGTTCAGGCGCGTGCGCAGCTCGTAGCATCCCCCACGAGCAACAGGAGAGCGCGCCTGCGTGTCGAATCGGCGCCCATGATCAACCTCGCAGTAGGGATCGTGGCGCTCGTTCTCGGAGTCCTCGTCGCGCTGTTCTGGAACAGCACGATCGGATTGATCGTCGGGATCGTCGCCGTCCTCGTCGGGCTCGGCCTGATCTTCCGCGGATATCGGATGCGGGCCGCCGCCTAGCGACTGCGTCGGGTCGGGCGTGCGGATGCCCGGCCCGACACCGACTTCAACGGAGGGGCGTGGACGCCATCGCGTCATCTGCCTCATCGGCGCCCTGTTCCTGACGTACCTGAACCGCAAGAAGCAGGCCGCCGCGTCGTAGCGGCCGCGTCGGACGCGGGGAGCGGACGTCCCCGCTGCCCGTTCGCGCGCGCGACTTACCGTTTCGTGAACACGTAGTCGTTCGCGCGCGCCTGCATGTGGCAGCCCTGGCAGAGCTGGCCCTGGGCGAGCAGGCGATAGCGCTCCTGCGGGCTCGAGCGCTCCCACTCGATGTACTGCCACTTCCCCCGCACCTTGCGCATGACCGCGAACTGCCCGACGAACTTCGTGCCCGGCTTGACGATCGTCTTCACGATCACGGTGCCGTTCGGGTAGGCCTTTCCCTTCTTCGGCCTGCTGGCGTAGACGTTCTTGACGCCCGCGTGCGCGCTCGAAAGAGGCCCGGTTGACGTGAACGGCTTGCGGTTGATCTTCGGCCACTTCTGCCACCCGTTCGTGTAGGCAGGAAGGCCGCTCCTGGACGTCTGCGCCGTCGCCGTGACGACGATCGTCACCGACGCCGCGGTTGCCGCGAGGACGACGAGGGCAATGATCCTCGCGCGCATCCGAGCCATGATGCCTGATGCGCGGTTGAATTGGAAGGTATGAGTCCCGAAAGGCGGGTGGACATGGGGATGGCATCGTCGTGAGGCACGGTCACGACCACGACGTCCGAGGGGCGAGCCGCCGCGCGTTGACCGCGGCGCTGGCGATCACCGCGACGTACACGGTCGTGGAGGTCGTCGGTGCGATCTACGCCGACAGCCTCGCGCTGCTCGCGGACGCGGTGCACATGCTCTCCGACAACGTCTCGATCGGGATCGCGCTCGTTGCCGTCTGGCTGGCGTCCAAGCCGTCGACGCCCGAGCGGACGTACGGCTACAAGCGAACCGAGGTGCTCGCCGCGCTCGCGAACGGCGTCGTCCTCGTGGCGCTCTCGATCTGGATCTTCATCGAGGCGGCGCAGCGGTTTCGAGATCCACCGGAGGTGCTCGGCGGCTGGATGCTCGCGATCGCTCTCGTCGGGCTCGCCGTGAATGTGGCGGCCGGTGGGATCCTCTACCGCTCGAGGGCGTCCGGGATCAACGTCGAGGCGGCGTTCCGCCACGTGGTCGCCGATCTCCTCGGCTCGCTCGGCGTCATCGCTGCGGCCGTCGCCATCCTCGCCACGGGCTGGCTCCGGGCCGACGCGCTCGTGAGCATCCTCATCGGCGTCCTCATCCTCGCGAGCTCGTGGACGATCCTCCGCGACTCGACGTCGATCCTGCTCGAGGCGACACCCAGGGGCATCGACGCGACGGCGCTGGGCGAGCGGCTCGTCCGTGCTCCGGGGGTGGTCGAGGTGCACGACCTCCACATCTGGACGATCACGTCGGGATTTCCCGCGCTCTCGGCGCACGTGCTCGTCGGTCGCGGCGAGGACTGCCACCATCGGCGGCTCGAGCTCGAGCGCGTGCTCGCGGAGGAGTTCGGCATCGAGCACACGACGCTCCAGGTCGACCACGCCGGTGAAGAGGGCGAGCTCGTCGAGCTCGGGCGGTTCTAAGCTGCCCTGGTGAGCGACGTCGGGATCGTCCTTCCGTCAGCCGCGCCGAGCGAGGAGTGGCTGCGGGCGGCCCGGCGAGCCCGCCTCCTATCCTGGATCTCACTCGCGTGGATGGGAGTCGAGGGCGCCGTTGCGATCACGGCAGGTGTTCTCGCCGGTTCGATCGCGCTCGTCGCGTTCGGTCTCGACTCGGCGATCGAGGGGCTCGCCAGCCTCGTCATCGTCTGGCGCTTCACCGGGTCGCGGCTGCACTCCGAGACGGCCGAGCGCCGCGCGCAGAAGCTCGTCGCGATCCAGTTCTTCCTCCTCGCGCCGTACGTGACCTTCGAAGCCGTCCACGTGTTGGTGACCGGTGAGCAGGCGGAGACGAGCTGGCTCGGCATCGCGCTCGTCACCACGAGCCTGGTCGGGATGCCGCTGCTCGGGATCGCCAAGCGCCGGCTCGCCGACACTCTCGGATCGACGGCGACCCGCGGCGAGGGGACGCAGAACCTCTTGTGCGCCTACCTCGCCGCTGCTGTCCTTGTCGGTCTGCTCGGGAACACGCTCTTCGGGCTCTGGTGGCTCGACCCCGTCGCCGCCCTCGTCGTGGCCGGCATCGCGCTGCGCGAGGGGATCGCGACCTGGCGCGGCGAGGGTTGCGCCGACTGCCGTTGAGCCCTACGGGACGACGACCGCGGCGCCGCGAAGCTCGCCTCGGCGGAGCCGGGCGAGCGCGTCGGTGGCCTCCTCGAGCGGGAACGTCTCCACCTCGGTGCGCACGGGGACCGTCGGCGCCAACGCGAGGAACTCCTTGCCGTCGGCGCGCGTGAGGTTCGCCACCGAGCGCACGACGCGCTCCCCCCACAGAAGCTCGTACGGAAAAGCCGGGATGTCGCTCATGTGGATCCCCGCGCAGACGACGCGGCCGCCCTTGCGGACGTGTCCGAGTGCGGCGGGCACGAGCTCGCCTGCGGGTGCGAAGACGATCACGGCGTCGAGCTCCTCGGGCGGCCCTGCAAGCGCGTCTCCCGCCCAGGCGGCGCCGAGCGAGCAGGCGAAGGACTGCGCGTCTTCGTCGGCGGCCCGTGTCCCTGCGAAGACGCGCCGTCCCTGCGCGACCGCCACCTGGCACACGATGTGGGCGGACGCGCCGAAGCCGTACAGCCCGATTCGCTCCGCGTCGCCGGCGAAGCGGAGCGCCCGGTAACCGATCAGGCCGGCGCAGAGAAGCGGGGCCGCCTGCTCGTCGGGATAGCCCTCCGGGATCGGGAAGCAGTACCGCTCGTCGGCGACGGTCAGCTCCGCGAAGCCACCGTCCAGGTCGTAGCCGGTGAAACGCGCGGTGTCGCACAGGTTCTCCTGCCCGGCGAGGCAGTACCGGCACTCGCCGCACGTCCAGCCGAGCCAGGGAACACCCACGCGGGCTCCGGGCTCGAGGCGCCCCGCACTCTCGAGCACCTCGCCGACGATCTGGTGGCCGAGCACCAGCGGGAGCTTCGGCTCGGTCAGCTCCCCGTCCACGACGTGCAGGTCGGTGCGGCAGACGCCGCAGGCTCGAACCCGGAGGAGGGCCTGGCCGGGGCCGGGCGCCGGATCCGGAAGCTCGGCACTGCGAAGCACGCTTCCGGGCGCGTCGAGCACAATCGCTCGCATGACCGCAGTCTGCCGCGCCGTCGGCCGAGTGGCCGAGTGACCGACCGGCCCGAGGTCGTGTACCGGCGCCTCGACCGTGCCGATCTCGCGCGACTCGGCGAGATCGACCGTACGGAGCGGATCGAAGCCCTCTACGTCCAGTTCGGAGAGCGGCTGGAGCGCCTGGAGGGCGACTGGAGCGCTCGCGCTTGGCTGGAAGGAGTAGGCGAGCACTCGGTCGGTGCGCAGCGAGCTGCCTGCGAGCGGCTCCTCGACGACGGCGCGGTCGCCCTCGGTGCCTTCGACGGCAGTCGCCTCGTCGGGATCGGGATCGTCCTGCCCCACCTCCGGCCGGGGCTCGCGCAGCTCGCGTTCCTGCACGTCTCCGACGGCTACCGCGGAGCAGGGATCGGAAGGCGGCTCTCGGACGACCTCGAGCGAGCCGCCCGCGACGCGGGCGACACCGAGATCGTCGTCTCGGCGACACCGTCGGAGAACACCGTGCGCTTCTATCTGCGCCTCGCGTACTCGCCGATGGCGGAGCCGCTGCCGGAGCTCTACGAGCTCGAGCCCGAGGACGTGCACATGGCGAAGCCGCTCTAGAGCACGAGCTCGGCGCGTGCGGTGCCTGCGCGCTCGTGGCGGGCGACGACCTCGATGCGCGTGCCGACCGGCGTCTCGACGACCCACTCGACTTTCGTCCGGTTCTTCGTCGAGTGGTCGACACCCCACCACGTCACCTGACGGTCCTCGACGCGGCCGTCGAGCTGACCCGCCTCCTCGAGCTCCTTGCCCGTCGCGATCCGCGCGCCGTCGGGGAGGTCGAGCGAGACCTCGATCGGGCGCACCGCCTTGCGGTCGATCGCCTTCTCGGTGACGTTCGTTGGCAGCCAACCCGCGTTCTCGAGGACGAGCCGGAGCCGGAATGCGCCGTCGCCGACGGGCTCCGACTCGAACGAGCGGATCTCGAGGAGCGGGGAGGCGAGTGCCAGGAACAGCGCGAAGTCCGCGTGCGGGCGCACCTCCTCCTCGAGCCGGGAGAGCGGCGGGTTGAACCAGAAGCGGACGAGGTCCCAGCCCCCGATCTCGACCTATCCGAGCTGCTGGTGCTCGAAGGGGTACCAGTCGACGTAGCCCTCCCCGAGCTCGTCGGCGACCTTCAGCACGGCCAGCTCGTCCTCGGGGGAGTGCTCGCGGAGCCAGTCGATGAAGTGGTAGCCGTCCAGACCGGCGGCGCGCTGCGGGCTCCAGAACTCGGTCACCCACGCGTAGGCACCGAGGTGGTCGTAGACCCAGTCCACGTCGCCGCCCTTGATGACGAGCTTCGGGTGGTACTTGAAGTCGTGGAAGATCGAGATCGCAGGGTAGCCGGTGAGGCGCGTCGCCTCTTTCCCCATGAGCTCGAACGCGCGCAAGTCTGGCACGGGGAAATCCTCGTCCGAGCGGCCGGACCACGGCCGCAGGTGGACGCCCGAGAAGGTGTGGTAGCCGACGTACGACGTGACGTTCTTGCGGGCGACGATCGCCTCGACGAGCGCCCGAACCTCGGGCTCCGACGTCGGGAATGGGCCTGCTCCGGCCTGCTCGGCCTCGGGGGCCCAGTCGGCGGGCCAGTTGCGGTTCAGGTCGAGCCCCTCGAACGGCGGTGCCATGGGGATGGTCACGCCGTCCCAGTTCTGGATCGTGCCCTCCGGGAGGACGCGGTAGAAGTCCCCCTCGAGGTCGTCGGGCGCGCGTGCGGTCAGGAGCCGCGGATCGTCCGGGTGCGGCTTCCAGGAACCGTTCGGGTCGCGCATGCGCATGAACAGGACGCGGCCGTCGCCGTCCACGTCGTCGCGATGGAGCCCGTCCTGGGGCTCATCGCGCGGGTACGGGCGGACGCTCGAGCGGCGCCACCGCCCGTCCGCGAGCCCGGCTTCCGCACCGTCCGGGTTCACGCGCGGGACGACGTAGAAGGTGCGCGTGTCGACGGCGTGCCGCACCCGTGAGTCCTCGGCGTGGAGCAGGTGGTCGAGGAGGTGCAGCGCAGCCGTCGTGCCGGTGAACTCCATGGAGTGAATCTGTGCGTGCACGAAGACGGCAGGCTTCTCCGCCGCCGGTCCCGTCTCTGCGTTCGTCACGGTGCAGAGCCAGATGTCGCGTCCCTCGTACGACTTCCCGATCGGCTCGTAACGGAAGAGCGACGGAAACGCAGACGTCCACGCCTCGAGCGTCTCGGTCAGCTCGGCGTACGTGTAGAAGCGGTCGAAGCGGACGCGCATCGAGCGAGGACGCTACTGGAATAGGCTCGTGTCGTGCGCGACCTCCTCGACTACCGCTCCGAGTTCCCGATTCTCGAGGATACGACCTATCTCGTCAGCCACTCGCTCGGGCCAATGCCGCGCGGGGCCGCGGAAGGGCTCGAGGAGTACGCGCGCATGTGGCGGGAGCGGGGGATTCGCTCCTGGGCGGAGGGCTGGTGGGAGTCGCCGATGAGGGTCGGCGACCAGGTCGGACGCATCGTGGGCGCGCCTCCCGGCTCGACCGTGATGCACCAGAACGTGTCGATCGCGGAGGCAGTCGTCCTCTCCTGCTTCCGCCCCGTGAACCCGACCCGCAACCGCGTCGTCTACGAACGCGCGAACTTCCCCTCCGTGCGCTACCTGTACCAGGCGCAGCCCGACCTCGACGTCGTGGTCTGCGAGGACGAGCACGAGATCGTCGAGCGGATCGACGAGCGCACGCTGCTCGTGCCGATCAGCCACGTCCTGTACCAGCTCGGTGAGATCCAGGACGTCGAGCCGATCGTGCGCCGCGCGCACGAGGTGGGTGCGCACGTGATCCTCGACTGCTACCAGTCCGCCGGGATCGTCCCGCTCGATGTCGAGGCGCTCGGCGTCGACTTCGCGGTCGGCGGCTCGGTCAAGTGGCTCTGTGGCGGCCCGGGGAACGCGTGGCTCTACGTTCGGCCGGATCTCGGCGACCGGCTCGAGCCGACGGCGACCGGCTGGCAGGCACACGCGCGCCCGTTCGCCTTCGAGGAGGAGCTGGAGTACGCGCCTGGCATCGCCCGCTTCCTCACGGGCACGCCCAACCCGGCCGCGCACTACGCGGCGACGGCGGGCTACGACCTGATCGAGGAGATCGGCGTCGAGCGGATTCGCGAGCACTCGCTGCGGCAGACGGATCTCCTGATCGAGCTCGCCGACGCGCTCGGCTTCGAGGTGCGAAGCCCCCGCGACCATGCGCGGCGCGGCGGCACGGTCACGCTCGAGGTTCCAGCGTACGCCGCGGTGCACGCCGAGCTCGAAGCACGCGCCATCCTGTGCGACTTCCGCCCCGGCGCGGGCATCCGCCTCGGCCCGCACTTCTTCACGACCGACGACGAGCTCCGCTTCGCGGTGGATCAGATCTCCGAGATCCTGGAGACAGGCGCCTACGAGCGCCATCTCGGGGCCGTCGCCGTGCACTGATCCCGGGCCAAGTTACAACTTGTAACTTGCGTTGTCCGGTGCGCGGAGGTGGACGCGGACACGGGATCGTCATACGATCGCCTGCGATGTCCCTGCAAACGGGCGAGAAGGTTCTCCACGAGATCGTCTCCACGGTGCACTCGTCGCTGGAGCTCGGCGAGGTGCTGCGCGCGGTCGTGCGGCTCATGTCGGAGGCCAGCGGGGTACACGGGTGCTTCGCCTACGTCATCTCGGACGACGGGGAGCGGCTCGAGCTCCGCGCGGCCTCACCTCCGTTCGAGCGACAGTCGGGCAAGCTCGCGCTCGAGCGCGGTGAGGGGCTCGCGTGGTGGGCCGCCGACAACGCGGAGCCGGCGTTCATCCGCGACAACGCGCTCGCCGACCCGCGCGTCAAGTACGTCCCCGAGCTGAAGGAGGAGAAGTTCCAGTCGCTGCTGGCCCTGCCGGTGGTCGGTCGCTCGGGGGACGTGATCGGGGTCATCACCGCGCACACGGAGGCTCCGCGCGAGTTCTCCGACGAGGAGGTCGACTTCCTCGTCACGTCCGCATCGCTCGTCGCGAGCGCGATCGAGAACGCGCGCCTGTACGAGGACGCCCGGCTCCGGGTCAGCGAGCTCGAGGAGCTCACGGAGCTGGCGGAGGAGATCGCGCGCGCGAATGCGCTCGAAGAGCTGCTGCAGACGGTCGTCGAGCGCGCTCGTCCACTCCTTGTCGCACGCGCATGCCACGTCTACCTGCTCGACCACGGCAGCGAGGAGCTCGTGCGGCGTGCGAGCGACCCGGAGCCCGGGAACGCACGGCAGACCCTCGGTCTCGCTGAGCTCGGGCCCGAGCTCGCTCGCGGCGGGAGAAGCACGCGCCTCGCGGTTCCGCTCGTCGCGAACGGCGAGCTCGTCGGACTGCTCGTCGCGCAGGGGAGCGCTCGCATCGAGCTCGGCCGCGCCGTCGCGAGCCAGGTCGCCGTTGGGGTGAAGAAGGTGCAGGTCATCGAGCAGCTCACGGAGAAGAACCTCATCAAGGACTTCTTCGAGGAGCTCGCGGGAGGTCGTCCGCGCGGCGATCTGGAAGGTCGCGCCGCTCGTCTCGGATGCGATCTCGACCAGCCCCATCTCGTGCTCGTCGCCGAGCCGGCGCACGACATCCTGGAGCGGGCCTTGCGGCTCGCGGCCCCCGGATCGCTCTTCGATCACCGCGAGGACTCGCTCCGCGCCTTGGTGAGGCTCCCGACGCCGAGCGCGGACTCTCTCCTGGAGCGACTCCGCCGCATTCACGCCGACCTCTCCGAGCCCGTCTCGGTCGGCGTCTCGAGCGTGTGCCGGGGCGAGCAGGCGTTCGCCGACGGGTTCACCGAGGCGCAGCAGGCGCTCCTCGGGAGCGTCGTGCTCAGGGGCGAGCCGGCGGTGCTCGCCTTCGAGGAGCTCGGCGCCTACAAGTACCTGCTCCGGATCGCGCTCGACGGAGGCATCCGCGATGCCACGGTGGACGCGGTCGCCAAGCTCGCCGAGTACGACGCGCAGCGCAACTCCCAGCTCGTGACGACCCTCGAGGAGTTCCTCTGTCGTCACGGCTCGATCAGCGCGACGTCCGAGGCGCTGTACGTGCACCCGAACACGCTGCGCCAGCGCCTGCGCAGGATCGCCGAGCTGTCGGGCCTCGATCTCCGCCGCGACGACTGGCTCATGATCGAGATCGCGGTGAAGATGGTGAAGCTCGAGCGGGCCCTCGCGACGTCCGCCCGCGCCGACGGGTGAACGTGCACACATAGTCGGCCCCCCAGGTATGGAGGATCCGCACGTTCCCTCCCGCGAGACGGGAATGGAACGCTTACGGCTCCACGTCCCAAGGAGAGTGTCATGGCCGGAGCAGCCGTCCCGACCGCCGACTCCGTATGGAAGGAGATGCAGGAGCGCGGGGTCGAGTTCGTGTTCGCCCAGTTCGTCGACATGTACGCGCGGCCGAGCGCGAAGCTCGTGCCGGTCGGCTCGCGCGAGGCGTTCGACGGCCTCCTCGAGGACGGCGCAGGCTTCGCAGGCTTCGCCGCCGGCGACATCGGGCAGGTGCCGAGCGATCCCGACATCGCGGCGATTCCCGATCTCGCCAGCTACACGCCCGTGCCGTGGCAGCAGAACCTCGCGCGCTTCGCCTGCGACGTGACGGTCGAGGGCGAGGAGTGGCCGTACTGCCCGCGCACGATCCTGCGCAGGGTGATGGCCCGCGCGCGCGAGCAGGGCTTCGATTTCAGGATGGGCCTCGAGCTCGAGTACTTCCTCGTGACGCAGCGAGAGGACGGCTCGATCGAGATCGCCGACCCGCACGACACGCTCGACAAGCCCTGCTACGACATGGCGGGGCTCACGCGGCAGTACGACTTCCTCACGACCGTCTCCCGCTACTGCAACGGGCTCGGGTGGGGCAACTACGCGAACGACCACGAGGATGCGAACGGCCAGTTCGAGCAGAACTTCACCTACGACGACGCGCTCGTATCGTGCGACCGGGCGATCTTCTTCCGCTACATGGTGCACACGCTCGCGGAGCAGAACGGGATGATCGCGACGTTCATGCCGAAGCCGTTCACGCACCTGACGGGCAACGGCTGCCACTTCCACATGTCGCTCTGGGACGGTGACACGAACCTCTTCCTGGACGAGTCGGATCCACGTGGCCTCGGGCTCTCGGAGACCGCCTACCACTTCATCGGCGGGCTCAAGACGCACGCTCGCGCGTCGAGCGCCCTCACCGCTCCGACGGTGAACTCGTACAAGCGGCTCAAGCCGGGAAGCACGTCGAGCGGCGCGACCTGGTCGCCTGTGTGGATCTCGTACGGCTACAACAACCGGACGCAGATGCTCCGCATCCCCGGACCGGGGCGCATCGAGGACAGAACGATCGACGGCTCCTGCAACCCGTACCTCGCGGCGGCTGCAGTGCTCGCCGCCGGCCTCGACGGGATCGAGCGGAAGCTGGACGCGGGCGAGCCGAACTCCGAGAACCTCTACGCGTTCGACTACGAGGAGCTACGGTCGCGGGGTCTCCAGTCGCTTCCCGCGAACCTGCTCGACGCGCTCGGGGAGGCGGAGCGCGACGACGCCCTGCGCGAAGCGCTCGGGCGCGGGCGCGACGGGGAGGACTACCTCGACTACTACCTCCGCGTGAAGCGCGACGAGTGGTTCCGCTACCACGAGCAGGTGACGCCGTGGGAGATCCGCGAGTACCTGACACGCTTCTGACTATGGAGGAAACGTCCATACACATGGCCGAAAATCGGGCGATTACCGGCATCAGGCGCCGATCGGCATGTAGCTACTCTCCATAGAACATGTGCGGTATCGTCGGACTCTTCGCCAAGTCGCCGCAGGTGGAGGAGCGCCTCGGCGAGCACCTGGCCGCGATGCTCGTCCAGATGTCGAGCCGCGGCCCCGACTCGGCCGGCGTCGCCGTCTACCGTGACCCGGCGCCGAGCGGCTGGAGCAAGCTCACGCTCTTCTCCGCGGACCCACACGAGCACTGGGGCGCGGTCGAGGATGCGCTCCGCGACGCCTTCGGCGCGTGCGAGGCTCCGTCGATTCGTGCGAGCCACGCAGTCTTCGTCGTCGAAGCGGACGCGGACACTGCCGACGCATGGGTTCGCGAGCACCGGCTCGACCTGCGCGTGATGAGCGCCGGCCGGGTCATCGAGATCTACAAGGAGACGGGGTTGCCCGAGGAGTTCGCCTCCGCGTTCGCTCTCGAGGACTTCCGTGGAACGCACGCGCTCGGGCACACGCGCATGGCGACCGAGAGCCGCGTCACGACCGAGGGCTCGCACCCGTTCTCGACGGGCCTCGACCTCTGCCTCGTCCACAACGGCTCGCTCTCGAACCACAACCGCCTGCGCGAGAGCCTGCGCCGTGAGGGGATCGACTTCCAGACCGAGAACGACACCGAGGTCGCCGCCGGCTACCTCGCGTGGCGGCTGCGCGAGGGGGCGTCCCTCGAGGAAGCGCTCGAGGGGTGCCTCACGGATCTCGATGGGTTCTACACCTTCGCCGTCGGGACGGCCGACGGCTTCGCCGTTCTCCGGGATCCCATCGCGTGCAAGCCGGCCGTGCTCGCGGAGACCGACGACTGGGTCGCGATGTCGTCCGAGTGGAGGTCGATCGCCGTGCTCCCCGGCGCTGCGGACGCGCGCTCGTGGGAGCCGGAGCCGGGCGTCGTGTACGTCTGGGAGAAGGCGGCGGTCGCCTGATGGCCGTGCCGGCCGTCGAGACCGTCGAGCTCGAGGTCGTCGATCTCGAGACGACGTCGCTCCGCGAGCTCAACCAGCGGCTGCACGACCTCTCGTCGGCTCCGGGCGCGCGCGCCTGGAGGATCGTGAACCCCAACGGCACGCACGCGCTCGCCTGCGGGCTCGACGCGGACGTCGAGGTCGAGATCTCCGGGCACGTCGGCTACTACTGCGCCGGCATGAACAAGCGCGCCCGGGTGCACGTGCAGGGCAACGCGTCGACCGGGATCGCCGAGAACATGATGTCCGGGCTCGTCGTCGTCGACGGGAACGTAAGCCAGTCGGCGGGCGCGACCGGACGTGGGGGGCTGCTCGTGGTACGCGGAAACGCCTCGTCGCGCTGCGGCATCTCGATGAAGGGGATCGACATCGTCGTCGGCGGCTCGGTCGGGCACATGAGCGCGTTCATGGCGCAGCGGGGCACGCTCGTCGTGTGCGGCGACGCGGGCGACGCGCTCGGCGACTCGATCTACGAGGCCCGCCTCTACGTGCGCGGAATGGTCGCCGGCCTCGGCGCGGACTGCATCGAGAAGGAGATGCGGGACGAGCACCTCTCCCAGCTCGCCGCGCTGCTCGAGTCTGCGGCGATCGACGCCGACCCCGCCGACTTCCGGCGCTACGGCTCCGCGCGGCAGCTCTACAACTTCACGATCGACAACGCGGGGGCGTATTGACCAACGATGCACGTCTCTCTGCGGGCGAGGCAAGCCTCGCCCCTGCGGGCTCCGCGAACGGGGCGGGCAGCCGCCCCTGGAACCTCCGCGAGTCATACCTCTTCGACCGCCCGGTCATTGCCGAGATCCAGCGCGCCGCGCGCGAGGGCATCTATGACATCCGCGGCTTCGGTGCGAAGCGCCACGTGCCCCACTTCGACGATCTCCTCTTCCTCGGCGCGAGCGTCTCCCGCTACCCGCTCGAGGGGTATCGCGAGCGGTGCGCGACCGACGTCGTCCTGGGGACGCGGTTCGCACGCAAGCCGCTCGAGCTCGCCATCCCGGTCACCATCGCCGGCATGAGCTTCGGCGCGCTGTCCGCGCCCGCGAAGGAGGCGCTCGGCCGCGGCGCGACCGAGCTGGGCACCTCCACGACGACGGGCGACGGCGGCATGACCGACGAGGAGCGCGAGCACTCGAAGACGCTCGTCTACCAGCTGCTCCCGTCGCGGTACGGCATGAACCCGGACGACCTTCGCCGTGCGGACGCGATCGAGGTCGTCGTCGGCCAGGGAGCGAAGCCGGGCGGCGGCGGGATGCTCCTCGGCCACAAGATCTCCGACCGCGTCGCCGAGATGCGTGACCTCCCGAAGGGCATCGACCAGCGGAGCGCCTCACGCCATCCCGACTGGACGGGTCCCGACGACCTCGAGATCAAGATCACCGAGCTCCGCGAGATCACCGACTGGGAGAAGCCCATCTTCGTGAAGGTGGGGGCCACACGGACCTACTACGACGTCCAGCTCGCGGTGAAGGCAGGCGCGGACGTCATCGTCGTGGACGGGATGCAGGGAGGCACGGCCGCCACGCAGGACGTCTTCATCGAGCACGTCGGGATCCCGACCCTGCCGGCGACGCGGATCGCGGTCGACGCGCTCCAGGAGCTCGGCATGCATCGGAAGGTGCAGCTCGTCGTCTCGGGCGGGATCCGGAGCGGGGCGGACGTCGCGAAGGCGCTCGCGCTCGGTGCGGACGCCGTCTCCATCGGCACCGCGGCGCTCGTCGCGATGGGCGACAACAGCCCGGAGTACGAGGGGGCCTACCGCAAGATCGGAAGCTCGGCGGGCTACTACGACGACTGGCAGGCCGGACGCGACCCCGTCGGCATCTCGACCCAGGACGACGAGCTCGCCGCCGGCTTCGACCCGGTCGTCGGCGGGCGGAAGATCGCGAACTACCTCCGAGTGCTCACGCTCGAGGCGCAGACGCTCGCACGCGCGTGCGGGAAGTCGCACGTACACAACCTCGAGCCGGAGGACCTCGTGGCGCTCACGATCGAGGCGGCTGCGATGGCTCGCGTCCCCCTCGCAGGCACCGACTGGATCCCAGGGTGCAGCGACCGTAGGTGACGCCGCGCCGTCATGTCGTCGCGGGCCATACGTGACGGACGGCGTCCCCGGCTTCCTCCAGCTCGATGCGCGGGCGGATCGAGTAGTCGGGCGGGAGACGGAGGCCGAAGCCGTCTCCGGCGTGCCTTGGGATGACATGCAGATGGGCGTGGAAGACGTCCTGACCGGCTGCTTCACCGTCGGCAAGGAAGAGATTGACGCCCTCGCACGGGAGGCCCGACGCGCGCAGCGCAGCCGCCGCCCTCTGGCCGGTGCGGAAGAGCGAGGCTCCGTCTTCGGGATCGAGATCGGCAAGGCAGGCGGCGTGCGCGCGTGGCACGACGAGGAGGTGCCCCCGGACGACGGGCTGGATGTCCACGAAGACGATCGTGCGCTCGTCTTCGTAGACGACCGTCACCTCCCCCTCCCGGCGCACGAGCCGGCAGAAGACGCAGGCGGCCGTCCGACCCACCGTCAGGACAGTGCGTCGCCGAGGAGGTCGCGCGGCACGCCAGCCTCGGCATAGCGCGACGTTCCCGGCCCGGCGAGCTCGTGCGCGCCCGCGACGAGCGCGCCGTACGCGGCCGACGCGAGCAGGCTCCCGGTCGAGACGCGGCGCACGCCCACCGAGGCGAGCTCCGGCACGCTCGGGCCGTCGGGGATGGCGAGGACGTTCACCGGGATTCCGACCGCCTCGACCACGCGGGTGATGTCGGCGAGGTCCTTCAGCCACGGCGCGTACACGCAGTCCGCGCCCGCGTCGCGGTAGGCGACGAGCCGGGCGATCGTGTCGCCGAGGTCGTCGACGCCGCGGAGGTGGTTCTCCGCGCGGGCGGTCAGCACCATGGGCGAGGAGAGCGAGTGAGCCGCCTCGGCCGCCTCGGCGACGCGCTCCACGGCGAGCGCGATCTCGTCCATCGCACCTGTCGCGGGGTCGTAGTCCTCGATCGAGCAGCCCGCCGCCCCAGCCTCTGCGAGGAGCCGCACCGTCTTCGCGACGCCTCCGGGCTCGTCTGGGTAGCAGCGCTCGCTGTCGACGTTCAGCGGCAACTCTGTCGCGGCGGAGAGTGCCGTAACGTGCGCGACGAGCTCGTCTCGGGTCACGGCCTGGTCGAGCAATCCGTATGAAGGTACCGGATGAGGGCATCTGCGAGATCGATGACATGCTGCGCGGCACCATCGAGATCGACTGGAGCCAGGTGGATTGCCAGATTCTGCTCAAGTCCGACGGCATGCCGACCTACC
>JAWOIV010000064.1:0-14057 GCA_046484465.1 Gaiellaceae bacterium | reverse complement strand
TCGCAACATCGCCGACGCCGCGGACTCCGTCGGCTCGGGATACCCACAGCTCTCCGCGGAGTACGTCGTCGCCGCGAACCCCAACGTGATCGTGCTCGCGGACACCGTGTGCTGCGGGCAGAAGCCCTCGACGGTCGCGGCGCGCCCCGCCTGGGATCGGATCTCTGCGGTGCGCACCGGCTCGATCGTGTTGATGGACGACTCGATCGCGTCTCGCTGGGGGCCACGGCTCGTGAACTTCTTCCGCGCGATGGCGTCCGCACTCGCGCGGCTCGAGCGGTAGGAGAACGTGCCCGCCACCGCCGCGCAGCGCCCGGAGGTTCGAGCCCGCGGGCTCGGGCTGTGGTCGGCCTGCGCAGCGGTCGGGTTCCTCCTCGTGGCGGTCGTGGTCGGCATCGCCGTCGGCCCGATCGAGCTCGGGCTCGGGAGCATCGTCGAGTCGGCGGCGGCCCGGCTCGGCGTCCCCGGTGCGACGTCCTCGCTGACGCCGACCGAGGAGGCGATCCTGTGGGAGATCCGCGTCCCGCGGGTCGTGCTGGCGGCGCTGGTGGGAGCCACGCTCGCGCTCGCCGGCGCGACCTACCAGGGCGTCTTCCGGAACCCCCTCGCCGACCCGTACCTGCTCGGAGTCGCCGCGGGTGCGGGACTCGGTGCCACGCTGGCGATCGCCTACCTTCCTGATGGGCTGCGAGGACAGCGGGCGCTGCCGGTGGCGGCCTTCGTGGGCGGATCGCTCGCCGTGTTCCTCACCTACGCGGTCGGGCGCTCGGCACGGCGGGAGCGCGATGCCGCAACGCTCGTCCTCGCAGGCGTCACCGTCGCGGCGTTCTTCACCGCGTGGCAGACCTTCGTCCAGCAGCAGAACGCCGAGACGCTGCAGCAGGTGTACTCGTGGATCCTCGGGAACATCCCGAGCACGGGCTGGACGGACGTCGTGCTCGTCCTGCCGTACGTGGCGGTCGCGGCCGTCCTGATCATCGCGTTCCGGCGTGTCGTGGACGTGCTGAACCTCGGCGACGACGAGGCTGCGAGCCTCGGGGTGCACGTCGGCCGGGTACGGCTCGCGCTCGTCGTCGCGGCGACGCTCGGGACGGCCGCCGTCGTCGCGGTGACGGGATTGATCGGGTTCGTCGGGATCATCGTCCCGCACACGATCCGGCTCCTGACGGGAGTGGGGTACCGGGCCCTCCTCCCGCTGTCGATGATCGTCGGAGCCGGTTTTCTCGTCCTCGCAGACGTCGTCGCGCGCACGGTGCTGTCGCCCGCCGAGATCCCGCTCGGCGTCGTCACCGCGTTCCTGGGTGCGCCGTTCTTCGCCGTCGTGCTCCGCTCGACCAGGGTCGGGCCTTGATCGAGCTGCGGGGCGTCACGGTCCGTCTCGGCGGGAGGAACGTCGTGGACGGGGTCGATGCGTTCGTCGCGCGCGGCGAGTGGGTTGCTCTGATCGGTCCCAACGGCGCGGGGAAGACGACGCTCCTGCGTGCGATCGCGGGCCTCGTGCGGTTCACGGGCGCGATCGCCCTCGAGGGCCGTCCGACGGGCGAGCTCGGTCGGACGGAGCTCGCGCGCGTGCTCGCGCTCGTCCCCCAGGATCCGGCGACACCTCCGTGGATGACGGTGTCCGAGTACGTGCTGCTCGGGCGCACCCCGCACCTCGGTGCGCTCGCGGGCGAGAGCCGCCGGGACCGCGAGGCCGCGGCCGCCGCCCTCGAGCGCCTCGACCTCCTCGGCTACCGAAAGCGCCGGCTCGGGACGCTCTCCGGGGGCGAGAAGCAGCGCGTCGTCGTCGCCCGCGCGCTCGCGCAGGAGGCGCGGGTCATCCTGCTCGACGAGCCGACGGCGTCGCTCGACATCGGGCACCAGCAGCAGGCCCTCGAGCTGCTCGACCTGCTCCGCGCGCAGTCGGAGCTCACGCTCGTGGCGGCGATGCACGACCTCACGCTCGCCGCGCAGTACGCCGAGCGGATGCTGCTCCTCGACGACGGTCGCATCGTCGCGGACGGCACGCCGCAGGCCGTGCTGACGGAGGAGGCGGTCGCGCTCCACTACGACGCGGCGGTCGACGTCGTCCCGGTGGACGGGCGCATCGCCGTCGTCCCGCGCCGCCTCGCCCCGGTCTCCGGCGACGACTCGGCGCCCGGGTAGCATCGGCGCATCGCCGTCGCACCTCCCGAACCTCTCCTCTCCGGCCTCAACGAGGCCCAGCTCGAGGCCGTCACCTCGACGGAGGGGCCGCTCCTCGTCGTTGCCGGCGCGGGCTCCGGCAAGACGCGCGTCCTCACGCACCGTGTCGCGTACATCCTCCAGCAGCGGCTCGCGAGGCCGAACGAGATCCTCGCCATCACGTTCACGAACAAGGCGGCGGGGGAGATGCGCGAGCGCCTCGAGCGGATGCTCGGAGGCACCGCGCGCGCGATCTGGATCCTCACCTTCCACGCGGCCTGCGGGCGCATGCTGCGGCGCGAGGCGGAGCGGCTCGGCTACCGCTCGACGTTCACGATCTACGACGACCAGGATCAGGTGCGCCTGACCAAGGCGTGCCTCGAGGAGCTCGGCAAGGACCCCAAGCGCTTCTCGCCGCGCGGCGTCCACTCGCAGATCTCGCGGGCGAAGAACGAGCTGATCACGCCGGAGGACTACGCGAGCCGCGTCGCCTCGTTCTGGGACCAGACCGTCGCCGACACGTACGAGCTCTACCAGCGCCGGCTCCATGCCTCGAACGCCGTCGACTTCGACGACCTGCTCATGCTCACCGTCCAGGTCTTCGAGCGGTTCCCCGAGGCGCTCGAGCGCTGGCGGAAGGCGTTCCGGTACGTGCTCGTCGACGAGTACCAGGACACGAACCACGCGCAGTACCGCCTCCTCCAGCTCCTGGCGGGCGAGCACGGGAACGTCTGCGCTGTCGGCGACCAGGATCAGTCGATCTACAGCTTCCGGTCCGCCGACATCCGCAACATCATCGAGTTCGAGAAGGACTTCCCCGGCACGCGCGTCGTCACGCTCGAACAGAACTACCGCTCGACGAACACGATCCTCCGTGCCGCCAACGCGGTCATCGAGCAGAACCGCGAGCGGAAGCCGAAGTCCCTGTTCTCCGAGCTCGGCGAGGGGGAGCCGGTGCGCGTGATCGAGGTCGAGGACGAGCACTCGGAGGCGCGCTTCGTCGCCGCCGAGATCGCCTCGCTGATCGACGGCGGGTACTCCGCCAGCGAGATCGCGGTCTTCTACCGCACGAACGCGCAGTCGCGCGTGCTCGAGGACGTGCTCGTCCGCCAGGACGTGCCGTACCAGGTGATCGGCGGCCCGCGCTTCTACGAGCGAGCGGAGATCCGCGACGCGACGGCCTACCTCTCCGTGCTCGTCAACCCGAGCGACGCGGGCTCGCTGCTGCGGATCGCGAACCGCCCGCGCCGCGGGATCGGCGACACGTCGCTCGGACGGCTCGTGACGTACGCGGAGGCGACGGGCCGCACGCTCTTCCAGGCGCTGGCCGACCCGGAGGCCGCCGGCGTGTCCGCCGCCTCGTGCAAGGCGGTGAAGGCGTTCCGCGCGACGATGGAGTCGCTGATGGCGCTCTCGCAGGAGCTGCCGGTGGACGAGCTCCTCGAGCGCGTGCTCGAGAAGACGGGCACGCTCGACGCGCTCGAGGCGGAGCGGACGATCGAGGCGCGCGGCCGGATCGAGAACCTGCAGGAGCTCGTCGGCGTCGCGCGCGAGTACCGCCAGCAGACGGCGGACGCCTCGACCGCGGGCTTCCTCCAGGACATCGCGCTCGTCTCCGACCAGGACACGATCTCGGACGACCGCGGGCTCGTCACGCTGATGACGCTGCACAACGCAAAGGGGCTCGAGTTCCGGGCCGTGTTCGTGATCGGGATGGAAGAAGGCGTCTTCCCGCATTCGCGCTCGATCGAGGAGCAAGGGGTAGAGGAGGAGCGCCGCCTCTGCTACGTGGGGATGACCCGCGCGATGGAGCGGCTGACGCTCACGCACGCGCTCTCGCGGACGCTCTTCGGGCGGCGGAGCTACAACCTCGCGTCGCGCTTCCTCGACGAGCTTCCCGCCGAGGTCGAGCGCGACCGGCTCCGGCCTGCGTCGTGGTCGAGCTACAGCTCGCCGCCGAGCGCGGCGCCCGCGCCGTCGCGCTCCGGCCCCCTGCCGTCCCTCTCGACCGGGGACGCGGTGCGACACGGCTCGCTCGGCGACGGGATCGTCACGGCGATCGAGCCAGGAGGCGTTGTCACCGTTCGCTTCGCGGAGGACGGCGCCGAGCGGCGGCTCATGATCGAGTACGCACCGCTCGAGAAGATCGCATAGCGTCGAGTGTCGTGAGTCTCGAGTACCGGAGCCCGACGGCCGACGAGCTCGAGGCCGCCCTGCGGGCCGTGACCTCGGCGTTCGGCGAGGAGCTGAAGAAGGACGACCTCGAGCGCGACCGGAAGCTCATGCCGCTCGACCGGGTCCTGGCGGCCTGGGACGGCGACGGCCCCGTAGGCGTCGCGGCTTCCTGGCCGTTCGAGCTCACCGTACCCGGCGGGACGATGGCTGCGGCCGGCGTCACGTGGGTCGGAGTCCTGCCGAGTCATCGGCGGCGCGGCGTCCTGCGGGAACTGATGCGCCGCCAGCTCACGAACGTCCGCGAGCGGGGCGAGCCGCTCGCGATCCTCTGGGCGTCGGAAGCGACGATCTACGGCCGGTTCGGCTACGGCGTCGCGGCCCCCGAGCTCGCGATCGACGCGGAGCGGAGCGTGTTCGCCCTGCGTGACGATCCGGGGCCGCGAGGAACAGTCAGGCTCGTCACCGCCGAGGAAGCGCTCGAGCTGTTCCCGCCGATCCACGAGCGCATCCGGCGCGAGCGAGTGGGCTTTCTCTCGCGAACGACCGACTGGTGGCGTGAGGGGATCCTGGGTGATCCCGAGCACTGGCGTCAGGGCGCCGGCCCGAAGTTCTACGCGCTGCTCGAGCTCGACGGCGAGCCGGCGGGGTACGCCCTGTACCGCGTCAAGACCAACTGGGAGGAGAGCACACCGCGGGGCGAGCTGTTGCCGACCGAGGTCGTCGCGACGACCCCCGAGGCGACGAGGGAGATCTGGCGGTTTCTCTTCGGGATCGACCTGGTCGGGCGAGTCAAGTACTACCGGCTCGACCCGACATCGCCGCTCGAGCTGATGGTCGTCGATCCGCGGAGGCTGCACCTCTCGAGGACCGAGGGTCTCTGGCTCCGGATCGTCGATCTCGAGGCCGCGTTGCAGGGGAGAAGCTTCGTCGACGCCGAGCGGGTCGTGCTCGAGGTCGAGGACGTGCTGCTCCCCGACAACTCGGGACGCTGGGAGGTCGGGCCCGACGTC
This sequence comes from Gaiellaceae bacterium, assembly GCA_046484465.1. GTDB lineage: Bacteria > Actinomycetota > Thermoleophilia > Gaiellales > Gaiellaceae > GMQP-bins7. Next base: position 8,709 of record JAWOIV010000064.1, on the reverse strand, counting down.
CGCGCAACCGACGCCGGGCCGGACGTCGCGCTCGACGTGAGCGACCTCGCCTCCGCGTACCTCGGCGCGTTCTCGTTCGAGCAGCTCGAGCGGGCCGGCCGCGCGCGCGAGCTCCGGCCGGGCGGGATCGCACGAGCCTCGGCCCTCTTCAGGACGGCTCTTCCGCCTTCCTGTCCCGAGGGCTTCTGATGCTGCCGCCCCCGTCGGGATAGAGTCCGCCGCGCCGGAGGGAAAACGAGGAGGGAAGGAGAGAAGTGGCCTATCGCGTTCGCGCGTGCCGCTCCAACGAGGAGCTGGGGAATGCCGTTGGCTCGATCGGCCACTACTTCGGCTGGGTGCCGACGCCCGAGGACGTCGAGCGCTTCTCCAAGGTCCTTCCGCCCGAGCGGATGCACGCCGTCTTCGACGGGAGGGAGATCGTCGGCGGCGCGGGCGTCTTCCCGTTCGAGATGACCGTCCCGGGCGGGCCGATCCCCTGCGCCGGCGTCACGGTGGTGGGTGTCCTTCCGACACACCGTCGTCGGGGCCTGCTCGCGCGCCTGATGCGTGCGCAGCTCGACGACGTCCACGAGCGCGGCGAGCCGTTCGCGGCGCTGTTCGCGTCCGAAGCGACGATCTACGGTCGCTTCGGCTACGGCCTGGCGGCGCTCGAGTACACGATCAAGCTCCCGCGCGCGCGGGCGGCGCTCCGTCACGGCGCACCGGCGCGGGTGGGCTCCGTGCGCCTCGTCGACCGCGACGAGGCGCTTCGTGCGTTCCCGCGGATCTACGACCGCGTGCGTCGGGTCACGCCCGGCTTCCTGTCTCGTTCGCGCGACTGGTGGGCGCTTCGCCGGCTCCGAGACGAGAACCGTTCTCCGGGCGCAGGCCCGTTGAACCATGCGCTGTTCGAGCTCGACGGCAAGCCGCTCGGCTACGCGCTGTACCGGATCGCGGACTTCGAGGAGGACGACGGCTGGCACCGCAAGCTTCGCGTCATCGAGGCGGTCGGTCTCGATGCAGTGGCGACCCGTGAGATCTGGCGCTTCCTGCTCGAGGTGGACTGGATGGACGAGATCCGCGCCTGGCTGCTCCCGCCCGACCATCCCCTGATCCACCTCGTCGCCCGGCCGGACTACCTGAAGCTGCGCGCCGACCCCGGTCTCTGGACTCGCCTCGTCGACGTCGGCGCGGCGCTCTCCGCCCGCGGCTACGCGCGGGACGGTCGCGTCACCTTCGAGGTGGCGGACACGTTCTGCCCGTGGAACGCGGGCACGTGGACGCTTACCGAGGGCGTCGCGAAGAGGTCACGTCGCGCGCCCGACCTCCGGCTCGACGTCACGTCGCTCGGGGCGACGTACCTCGGCGGCTTCTCGTTCTCGCAGCTCGCACGGGCGGGGCTCGTCGAGGAGGCCCGCCGCGGTGCTCTGGCGCGCGCCGACGCGCTCTTCGCCACGGACCGCGCCCCGTGGTGCCCCGAGATCTTCTGATCGCGGCCGCGACGCGCTGATCCGGCCGCGGACGAGCGGCGTACAATGCGCGTCCAGCTTCCGAAAGGAGACACACCATGAAGCGCACGATCATCGGGCTCGCTCTGGCCCTCACGCTCGTCTTCACCGTCGCCGCCTGCGGCGGGAGCGACGACGAGGAGTCGACCGCCACGGCAGACATCGTCGACACCGCTGTCGCCGCCGGCAACTTCACGACGCTCGCCTCGCTTCTCGAGGCCACGGGCCTCGTCGACACACTCAAGGGCGACGGGCCGTTCACCGTGTTCGCGCCGACCGACGATGCGTTCGCAGCGCTCCCGGAGGGCACGCTCGACGAGCTCGGTCAGCCCGAGAACGCCGACCAGCTCGAAGCGATCCTGCTCTACCACGTCGCCGAGGGGGAGACCTTCTCGGGCGACCTCTCCGACGGCCAGGAGGTCGAGACGGTGCAGGGCGCCACGCTCACGGTCTCGATCGACGACTCCGGCGCGGTGCAGATCAACGACGCGAACGTCACGCAGGCCGACATCGGCGCGTCGAACGGCGTGATCCACGTGATCGACGCCGTCTTGCTCCCGCCGACTTCGTAGCGAGCGTCTCGCGGCGGCGGGCGAGCCGCTCGCCGCCGCACCCGCTCGGAGGGACCTCTAGCGGAAGCGCACCTCCAGTCGGAGGTTGCCCGCCACGGGTGGTACCTCCACCGTCTGTCCGTCGGCGAGGACACGTCCGTACGGGATGCCGTCCGAGAGGACGCTCGCGATGCGCTTCCCGCCGGGCAGCCGAAGGCGAAGCCTGAGCATGCGGAGAGGCGCGCGGTCGGGGATGGTCAATGTGACAGCGGCCGACTCCGGCCCCGCCACGATGGCGAACGAGAGACGGCCGAAGCTCGTGTGCAGCCGGCGCACGTCGATCGCCTTGCCTGGCCGGAGCCACGTGCGCGGCGTCGCGTGGGCGAGCTCGAGCCCGGACGGCCGGCCCTCACCGTCTGTCGTCTCGTGCACGAGCATGAGCCGCACGGTCTCGAGGAAGGAGGCGTTGCTCCCGCCGTTCGGCGGGAGGTAGGTCGTCCGGTACGGCCCGCCGAGCGGGGAGACGGAGACGCTCTCGCCGGACACGAACGTCCCGGGGGTCATCGCGGCGGCGAGCTGGCCGTACATGGCGAGCACGAGATCACCGGCGCGGTCGTTGTCCGCGAGGAAGCGGGAGAGGTTGAGCCCGTACACGGGGTTCGAGCCCGAGCCGGGGCGCTTCGTCGGGCCGTACAGCGGATAGGCGCCTGCGCGGACGAGGCCGAGAAGGCGCGAGCCGTGACCGGTCAGATACGCGGAGACACCGTTCGCCTGCTGCTGCTTCGGCGGGAACAGCCCTGACGCGAGCGCGTAGGGCATCACGAGGTTCCAGTAGCTCCCCGCCCGCGTGGCCGTGAGCGACCGGTACGGGCGCTCGCCGTCGAGAAGCCGCACGGGAACGAAGAGCTTCCCTCCCGAGAGGGGCACCTGTGAGCGGCGGACCGCGCGCTCCAGCCCGTTCCCGAGACGACGCTCGAGCCGCCTGCACTCCGCGGCGAGCTCGCGGTTCCCCATCGCCGCCCAGACCTGCCCCATCGATCGGAGCCCCTGCCAGACGACCGCCTGGGAGTGCAGCCCGAAGACGCGCTCCGAGACGTCCGACGAGAAGCGCTCGCGATGCAGGAGCCCGTGCTTCGACGAGTCGATCTGGCGGCCGAGGCGCTTGACGTAGGCGCGCAGGGTCGGAGTCGCACGGCGAACCTCCGTCGTGTCGCCCGAGACCCGCGTGTACTGGGCGAATGCGACGAGCCGGGAGCCCATCCGCCAGTTCGTGCTGCGCGTGAGCGCCGTCGGCGGGATCGCAGGGGTCTTGCGCAGCGAGGTGCGGAGAATGGCACGCGTGACGGGAAGGTGCCCGTACGCGGCGAGCACCCGCGCGACGTCCATTCCCTCCGGCGTGGAGAGCTGCTCGTAGCGGTTGCCGATCGAGTAGCGCCACGTCAGCCCGATGTTCTGGATCAGGAGGTTGCGGACGGCGTCGTTCACGCGCTGCTCGGGGACGGTGATCGAGGCTCCTCCCGCGAGCTTCCGTTCCCAGTACGCGCGCAGCTCCTCCCTGGCGCCCTCGACACGTGCCTCGTCCAGCGCCAGGTCGGCAAGCCGTCCCGGCGTGTGGAGCCAGGCCACGTAGACGGTGCGCGTGGTGCCCGAGGTGACGCGGTACGTCGCCGCGGTTCCCGTGAACGAGCCGCCCTCACCGAGCACGACGTACGTGCGGCCGTTCCGGCGGAGGCGCGTCTGCTCCCGCGCGAGGCCCGTGACGGACGGCGTCAAGCGGATCGTGACGCTCCGCTTCGCGCGGCTCGCGTCGGCGGTGACCCGAACGAAGCTCACGAGGGACGGCGTCTCGGGGATGTGCGCGGCGAACGACTCCTGCTCGTAGCGCACGCCCTCTCGGTCGACGTAGCTCGTCAGGAGCACCGGCAGGTACCCCTCGGCGAGAGACGGACCGCGAAGCCGGCGCAGGCAGGAGCCGTAGCGCTCGCGACCTCCCGCGCCGACGCCGACGGTCAGCGACCGGCCGTGCGCGCGCCGCGAGATCACCTGGCTGCCGTCGGCGACGTGCAGCGCCACGGTCGTCGCGCCCCTCGCGGAGCCCGGCTGGGAGAAGTGCGTGTAGTGGACGCCGGAGTCGGTGAGCAGTCTCCCGTTCTGCGCACGGGCGAAGAGGATCGGCTTGAGGTAACCCTCCGCCCGCTCGAGCGTCGGCCCGTTCGGCGCCGCGAGGAGCTCCTTGCCCCACGTGTCGTGCCGCGCCCGGAGCGCACGGTTCACGCGCTACACGTAGGCGCGGTTGGGTTGCGCCTCGCGACACGACGTCGGCCGTGCCTCGAGCGCCGAGCGAGACGGCTTCGCGTCGCCGGCTGCTCTGTCGGCTGTTCCCGCGTGCGCGCCCGCCGCGACGACCAGCGCAGTCGCGGCGAGGATCAGCAGATGCGTCGTTCGGCGATTCATGCGTCGGTCGAGCGACCATCCTAGGCGGAGTCGAGGAGCCCGGTCGTCGGCGGGACTACCCGGGGTCGAGCGCGCGTCGCCGCTTCCACGGCGTGCGTCATGGCCGTGGGCGTCACAGCTTGGCGCGCAGCCTGTCTCAGCTACCGAGCGCGAGCTCGATGCGCGAGATCGGGCCGTCGACGATCACGAACGCCACCCGGATCGGCTGCTCCGCTGCAACCTCTCCGCTTGCGATCCATCGTGCACGAGCGTGCCTCGCAGCTCTGCGCCCGGTCGAGCGAGCTCACGCGGCACATGATCGTCGCTTCCCGGGTGTGAGGTACTTAGAGGCAATCGGGGGAGTCCCGGATGCGCCGAACGAGGCCGGAGCGGGACGATCGGGACGCGGAGGAAAGTCGTGAGCGACGCCCCACGCGGAACAGTCACGCTGCTCTTCAGCGACATCGAGCGCTCGACGGCGCTCGTGAGAGAACTCGGTCAGCGGTACGGCCAGACCCTGACGGAGCACCGGCAGATCCTGCAAGAGGCGTTCGAGCGTCACGACGGCCACCTCGTCGACGTCCAGGGTGACTCGGTCTTCGTGGCGTTCCCGCGCGCGCACGATGCGGTCGCCGCCGCCGCGGAGGCACAGCGGGCGCTCGCTGCACACCGCTGGCCCGAGGGTTCGACCGTGCGTGTGCGGATGGGGCTCCACACGGGCGAGCCCGCCGTCGAGGACGGTCGCTATGTCGGGCTCGACGTCCACCGCGCGGCGCGAATCTCGGCGGTCGGTCACGGTGGCCAGGTACTCGTGTCGGAGGCGACCTACGACCTCGTCCAGCAGGATCTCCCCGACGGGGAGCGACTCCTGGACCTCGGCGTGCGGCGGCTGCGTGGCCTTGCCGAGCCCGAGCACCTCCACCAGCTCGTGGTAGACGACCTGCCGTCGGAGTTCCCGCCCCTCCGCACCGGGGACGGGCGGTCGAGGAGTCGCTCGAGGCGTGTGCCGGTGGTCGGGGCGCTGGTTCTCGCCGTGGCCTTGGTCTCGGTCGCGATAGTCCGCTGGGACCGCGCGGAGGAGCCGCGTATCGCCGACGTCGACAAAGACACGGTTGGGCTCATCGCAGCGCAGTCGGCCGACGTGCGTGCCGTCGCGCGCGCCTCTGTGCCCCCGGGCACGGCAGCCGGCGGGGATGGCTCGCTCTGGTACGTCGGCACGCTCGACGGGACGGCGGTGCGGGTGGACGGGCGCAGCGGCGAGACCGTGCAGACCATCGACGTCGGGACGGACGCCGACGCGATCTCGGTCGGGGGCGGAGCGGCTTGGGTGTCGAGCCGGACCGACGGAACCATTACGAGGATCGACCTGGAGACGAACCGAGTCGTCCAGGTCGTCGCGGCCGGAGTGTCTCCGGCGGGCCTTGCGTACGACGGGAGCGCGCTCTGGGCGCTCGACAGCCGTCGCCCAACGGTGACGCGTGTCGACGGTGCGACCGGTCGTGTGACGGATGTCGTCGAGCTCGACGCGGTAGGCAAGGGCGTAGCCGCGACCGACGATGCCGTGTGGGTCAGCCATGAGTCACGCGGCGTCGTCTCCGTGATCGATCCGGGCGCGATGGCGCGTGTCGGGGAGATCCGTGTCGGAAACGGTGCGGGTGCGCTGGCCGCATCGTCCGAGGGCGTGTGGGTCGCGAACGCTCTCGACGGAACCGTCTCGCGCATCGATCCCGAGACGCGCACGGTCGTCGCGACGGTATCCGTCGGGCGCGGACCGATCGGGATCGCGGTGGCCGGAGGCTCGGTGTGGGTGGCGAACGAGCTCTCGGGGACGCTGTCGCAGCTCGACCCCGACACGAACGGCGTCCGGCGCACGATCGACGTGGGCGGGAGCCCGCGCGGAGTCGCTGCGGACGGAAGCACCATCCTGGTCGGTATCGGCGCGGTCGAGGGGCACGACGGGGGGTCGCTCCGGGTTCACCACTTCGAGCTCGGTCTCGACTCCCTGGATCCTGCGACCGCCTACACCGTCGCATCGTGGGAGGTTCTCAGCGCGACTGGTGACGGGCTCGTCGCATTCAGGCGAGTCGGAGGGCCGAACGGTGCGACCCTGGTGCCCGACCTGGCCGTCTCGCTCCCGACCCCGGTCGACGGTGGCAGGACGTACACGTTCCAGCTCAGGAGCGGGATCCGGTACTCGAACGGTCGCGAGGTGCGGCCCACCGATGTCCGGTACTCGCTGGAGCGCGTGTTCAGCGCGCGGTCACCGCGCGCAGACCTGTACGCGGGGATCGTCGGCGGAGACGCATGCCTGCGGGCGCCCGCCCGATGCGACCTGACCCGGGGAGTCGTCGTCGACGACGCGGCCGGGCGGGTCACGATCCGTCTGCGCGACCCCGACCCCGAGTTCCTCTACAAGCTCGCTCTTCCGTTCGGCTTCGTCGTGCCGGCGGGCACCGCCCGAACGAACGTCGAGCGGCGCCCGGTGCCGACCACGGGTCCCTACCGCGTCGTCGCCGAGAGTGACGAGGTCGTCCGTCTCGTCCGGAATCCGTACTTCCAGGAGTGGTCGCGCGCAGCCCGGCCCGAGGGCTACGTCGACGAGGTGCGGATCTCGCTGGTGCCTACCAGCCCAGCGAGCCTCAGAGCCGAGCGCCGTGCCGTCGAGACCGGCCGCGTGGATCTCCCGGCGGGAGTTCCGCCAGGGAGTCACGAGGGCCTTCGCATTCGCTACGCGGGACGCGTCCACGAGCTTGCTCTGCCGACGACGGCGCTGCTGCTGGTCAACACGACGATCCCGCCCTTCGACGACGTGGACGTCCGTCGCGCACTGGCCTTCGCCGTCGATCGCCGCGCGGCCGTGCGCGGCCTCGCCGCCGAGCCGACGTGCCAGATGCTTCCGCCGGGGTTCGCCGCGTATGAGCCGTATTGCCCGTACGCGCGCGACTCGGACGGCGGCTGGACGGCTCCCGACATCACCGAGGCACGGCGGCTCGTACGCCGGTCCGGCACCGCCGGAGCACCGGTCACGATCTGGAGCACCCGCCACGGCGACGTTCGGAAGTGGGCAGACGTGGCCGCAGCGGCGCTCGAGAGGCTGGGGTATCCCGTGTCGTACCGGTTCGTCCCGGACGCCGTCTTCTGGGGGACGGTGGACGAGCGCCGCGACATCCAGATAGCGCCGATCCAGTGGTTCCCCGACTATCCGACCGCGGCCGGCTTCGTCGCCACGCTCCTGCGGTGTGGCGCGTTCGGGCACTACGTCTGTGACGCTGCGCTCGACGCACGGATGGCGCAGGCGCTGGCGCTGGAGGAGCTCGCACCGACGCGCGCGGACGCGATGTGGGCGAGCATCGACCGCCGGGTCGTCGACGAAGCGCTCGCCGTGCCGCTCATGAGCGGTCGCGGGTTCTTCTTCGTGTCCGACCGCCTCGGCAACTTCCAGCACCACCCCGTCTACGGTGTTCTCTACGACCAGGTCTGGGTGCGCTGAGCCGATCGCCCGGCCGCACGGGAGACGAGGGGAACGGCCGGGAGCCGGTATCATCGCCCCTCCGGGGCGGTTAGCTCAGTTGGGAGAGCACCAGCTCTTCTCAACAAATACTTGACTTTTCTTCAAGACCTCCGCACGAAGCTGAAGTCGGTTTGACCGACGTTGGCTCAAGCGACGGATGGGTGTTAGGGGACGCTGGCCCCGACGCAGAGCTCATTGAGCGCTTCAAGTGGGGCTGGAATCCTGAGCGGGGAGAGACGGTATGGAGCGTCGGCGGCCCTGGAGATGGGCTTCCGTCTCACGGCCAACACCTCGAGCAGGTGTGGGGGAGAGCTCCCGACATGTCGCAGGGAGACGTCCTTGGGATGGCGTTCCGCTACGCCCGTGGAGCCGACGACGAGGACAGTGAGCGCGAGGTGATCGAGATCGATGTCTTCTATGGACGTCACGTCCCAGCGAGTGTCATCGACTGGTTTCGAGGCGCGTTTCCGGAAGCGCTCATTCGCCCGAGCCGCGAGTAGCCGCTTTGACCTCTGCGGCTTGCCTGGTTGGCAGAGCCCTAGCCCTTCAAGTGAGTCCTCGGACGGGCGTGGACTCTGGTTCGGGTCAGACTACGCCCGTCCGCGAGAGGCCGCCACTACGGGACACGAACGATGCTCGTCAGTCGCCAGCCACCCCCGCGCGCCGTGAACACTCCGATTCGTGCTGGTTTCGCGTCGCCTTCGGGCGAGATGCGGAACGGGCCGAG
>JAWOIV010000023.1:0-7731 GCA_046484465.1 Gaiellaceae bacterium | reverse complement strand
GATCGACCGCGGCGCCGACTACTTCTCGGTCATGCGCTCGAACCTCGAGTCGCTCCGGTCCGCGCTCGGGTGTAGCTAGTGGTCTCTCCGGGAAGTCCGGTGCCCATTCGCCGGCGAGAACCGAGCAGGCCTAGGACGCAGGGAGGCCGCATACCAGAAGGTATGTGGCCGACCGAGGACGACGGCATGCGATGTGTTCGCAGCCGCGCGAAGGGGTGGCGTACTTCCCGGAGCGACCACTAGGTGCCCGCTGTCGAGCTCGAGTCCGTGACCTTCGCCTACCAGCGTGGAGGAGCGGTGCTGCGCGACGCCGAGCTCCGGATCGAGCAGGGCGAGTTCGTGGCGATCGCCGGGCCGAACGGCGGCGGCAAGACGACCCTCCTGAGGCTCGTGCTCGGCCTCGAGAGCCCGAGCTCGGGGTCGGTTCGCCTCTACGGCGAGCCCGCCGACAGCTTCTCGCGCCGCGCGACGCTCGGGTACCTGCCGCAGCGAGCGCAGCTCTTCGTCGATGCCCCGGTCACCGTCCGCGAGGTCGTTGCCGCCGGAAGGCTCCCTGCCGGCCGGCTCCTCGGGCGCCTGCGCCAGGAGGATCGAGCGCGGATCGGCGAGGCGATCGAGCGTGTGGGCCTCGCGGAACGAGCAGACGTCGAGCTCAGCCGCCTCTCGGGTGGCCAGCAGCAGCGCGCGCTCATCGCGAAGGCTCTCGCCGGCGAGCCGTCGCTGCTCGCGCTCGACGAGCCGACGACCGGGGTCGATGCCGAGTCGCAGGAGGCGCTCGGCGCGCTGCTCGAGCACCTCAACGAAGAGCTCGGTGTCACGATCCTCTACGTCTCGCACGAGTTCGGCGCCGTCGAGCGGCACGTCGGGCGCATCGTGCTCGTCCGTGGAGGGATCGTCTTCGACGGCTCGCCGAGCGATCTGCCCGGCGAGTGGCACGACCCGTCGCACGTCCATGTTTGAGCTCGAGTTCATGCGCCTCGCCTTTGCGGCCGGGGCCGTCGTCGGTGTGCTCGCCCCGGCCGTGGGCTTCTTCCTCGTCCAGCGCCAGCTCAGCCTCGTCGGAGACGGCATCGGCCACGTCGCGTTCGCGGGCGTCGCGCTCGGGATCCTCCTCGACGTGTCGCCGATCCTCACCGCCCTCGTCGCCGCCGTCGTGGGAGGCATCGCGATCGAGTGGCTCCGCGCACGGCGCGTGTCGGCGGGCGACCAGGCTCTCGCGCTCGTCTTCTACACGGGGATCGCCGCGGGCGTCGTGTTCGTGTCCATGGCCGGCGCGCTGAACGTGAACCTGTTCCAGTACCTGTTCGGGTCGATCCTGACCGTCACGCGGCAAGACGTGGTCGTGGTCGCGCTCCTCGGAGCCGCAGGCCTGGCCGCGATCGCGCTCCTGTACCGCGCGCTGTGCGCAGTCGTGATCGACGAGGAGGGGGCGCGGGTCGCCGGCGTTCCCGTCGCGGCGCTGAACGTCGCCCTCGCGGTGCTCACCGCGCTCACGGTCGCGCTGTCGATGCAGATCGTCGGGATCCTGCTCATCGCCGCGCTCATGGTGCTTCCAGTGACCGCGGCGACCCGCGTCGGCTGGAGCCTGCGCTCGACGCTGCTGCTCTCGATCGCCATCGGCCTCGGATCGGTGTTCGCCGGCCTGACCGTTGCGTACTACGGCGACCTGCCGCCCGGCGGCACGATCGTGCTCGTCGCGGCAGCGAGCGTCCTCGCCGCGACGGTCGGCGGCAGTCTCCGCAGGGCCTGAGCTCGATGATCGATGCCACGACCTCGCGCCCTGGAGAAGGCGATCCCGTGGCATCAAGTTTCTAGCGGGCCGCGCGGAAATGCTCGATCGTCCGGCGGACGCCGTCGGCGAGCGGTGTGTGCGACATCGGGCCGATGAGCCGCTCGAGCAGCCTCCCCTCGAGAGACTCCGGGAAGGGAAGCTGCCCCTCTTCCCACGTCACCCGGTTCGCGATCTCAGGCACCGCTGTCTCGATCGCGGCGACGACCTCCTCCATCGTCGACGGCGCGCCCGGGAAGTTCGCCACGTGCGCCCCGTCCGTCGCCGACCGCGCTGCGCGGGCGAAGGCGCGGCCGACGTCGGGCGCGAAGTCGTACTGCGCGGTTCCGCCGTACGGGATCTCGAACCCCTCGCCGCGGGCAGCCGACTCCATCGCGAGCGACGGTCCCGAGGTCAGGCCCTGATCCCTCCCCGGGCCGTACACGACGTACGGGCGGATGCCGAGGGACGCGACGTCGTCGTCATTCCAGAAGACCCGCGCGGTCCCCTCGTTCGCGAGCTTGTAGACGCCGTACAGCGTCGTCGGTGCAGTACCGCCGGACTCGGGCGCGGGCGAGCGGTCGGTGACGTTGTACACGGCCGTCGAGCTCGCGTAGGCGAGCCCGGGGATACGGGCGCGCCGCGCCCTGACCGCCTCGAAGACGACGACCGTCCCGTAGACGTTCACGCGCGCGCCGCGCGCCGGGTCGGCCTGGCAGAAGGGCACCTGCAGCGCTGCGAGGTGGACGACCCGGGTGATCTCCTGCTCGTCGAGCGCTCGGCCGAGCATCGCGCCGTCGGTGACGTCGCCCTCGAGCAGCGTGACGCGTGCGCGCTCGTGATCCGAGAGCACGAGCCGCAGGCGCGCGTCGTCCGAGCCGAGGTCGTAGCCCACCGGCTCCTCACCCAGGTCGAGGAGTGCCTTCAGCGTCCAGGCGCCGACGCAGCCGAGTGCGCCCGTGACGAGCGTCCGTTCGCTAGGCAAGCGGTGCGTCCTGGTAGACGGTCACGACCTCGGTGTAGAACTCGATCGCGGAGCGCCCCTGCTCGTGCGGGCCCCAGCCCGACCCCTTGATGCCGCCGAAGGGGACGTGCACGTCGGCGCCCGCCGTCTGCGAGTTCACGTGGATGATCCCGGCGCCGATCTCCTGCGTGAAGCGCTGCGTCTCTCGGAGGTCGCGCGTGAAGATCGCGGCGGAGAGACCGAAGCGGACGGCGTTCGCCCGCTCGAGCGCCTCGTCGAGCGTCGTGTAGCGGTACAGCGCCGTGACCGGACCGAACACCTCCTCGCACGACAGCTCGGCGTCGTCGGCGAGCCCCTCGAAGACCGTGGGCGCGATCAGGTACCCGTCGTCGTCGGCGCGCTCGCCTCCCGCGATCACGGTGCCTCCGTCGCTTCGCGCCCGCTCGACCGCGCCCATGATCTCTTCCAGCGCGCTCTCGTTCACGACGGGACCGACCTCGACCTCCGGGTCGGACGGATCGCCCACCTTCCCGGCGGCGACCCGCGCCAGGAGCTTCGTGCGGAACTCGTCGTAGACGGCGTCCTGCACGAGGATGCGACGGGTCGCGGTGCACTTCTGGCCGGCCGACCAGAAGGCCCCTGCGTACGCGCCTTCGACGGCGCGGTCGACCTCCGCCGACGCGGTCACGATCAGCGGGTTGTGCCCTCCGAGCTCGAGCTGGACGCGCGCGTCGCGCGCGGTCGCCTCCGCGCGCACGCCCTTCCCCACGGGCACCGAGCCGGTGAAGGAGATCGCGCGCACGCCGGGGTTCGAGACGATCTCGGCGCCTGCCTTCGACCCCGAGCCCGTGAGCACGTTGAGGACACCGGCGGGAAGGCCTGCCTCAGCGAACGCTGCGGCGACGTGCAGCCCGGTGCGCGGCGCCTCGTAACCGAGCTTGAGGACGACCGTGTTCCCGTAGACGAGCGCCGGTGCGAGTTTCCAGACCGGGATCGCGATAGGGAAGTTCCAGGGCGTGATCAGGCCGACCACCCCGAGGGGGCGGCGCAGCGTGTAGAGGCGCTGGTCCGGCACCGACGGCTCGTACATGTCGCCGATCGGTCGCCAGGCCTCGCCCGCCGAGTAGCGGAGGATCGTCGCCGCCCGCAGCGTCTCGAGACGCGCCTCGCGCAACGGCTTTCCCATCTCCGCGGTCATGTCCTGCGCGATCTCTTCGGCGCGGGCCTCGATCGCCTCGGCGGCCTTGCCGAAGTAGGCCGCACGCTGTCCTGCCGGCAGCTTCGACCAGCCGGGGAACGCCGCGCGTGCCGCCTCGATTGCCGCGGCCGCGTCCTCGGCTCCGGATGCCGGGTACACGCCCGTGACCTGCGACGGACGCCAGGGGCTCCGCTTCTCGTACGTCTCGCCGCTCGACGCGTCGTGCCACTCGCCGCCGACGTAGTTTCGCGTGGGCGTCTCGGTGAGGGTCTCAGTCATCGGGGGTGCTCCTTTCGATCAGCTCGGCGGCACGCACGACCGGGTTGACGAGCGTGCCGATCCCCGGAACGCGGATCTCGACCACGTGACCGGGGAGGAGGGTGAAGTCGTCGGGGGGGACGAGGCCGGTGCCCGTGAGCAGGACGCTTCCTGCGGGGACGGGGTTGTCGATCAGGAGCCAGCGAACGAGCTCGGCGTACGAGCGCCGCATCCGCGCGGTGGACGTCTCGCCCTCGAACAGGATGCGGCCGAACTCGTCCGTGATCCGCATGTGGATGGTGAGCGGCGCGTCGACGTCGTCGGGGACGTAGACCGCGGGCCCGATCGAGCAGGCGCCGGCGTACACCTTTGCCTGCGGGAGGTAGAGGGGGTTGGCGCCCTCGATGTCGCGCGACGAGACGTCGTTGCCGATCGTGAGGCCGCCGATGCCGCCCTCCTCCGTGATCACGACGCCGATCTCCGGCTCCGGCACGTTCCAGCGCGAGTCGCTCCGGATCGCGATCGGCTGCCCCGGGCCGACCGTCCGTCGCAGCCCGGCGTCCTTCAGGAAGAGCTCCGGACGATCGGCTTCGTAGACGAGGGCGTAGGCGTCCTTCACGGCGCTCTCCTCGACCCGTGCGTCGCGCGAGCGCTCGTACGTGACGCCCGCGCACCAGACCTCGGGCGGCTCGACGGGGAGGAGCAGCTCGTACGGACTCGCGACCGCGAGCGTCTCCGGGTCGAGTAGCTCGATCCGTCGTCCTCCGCCGCTCACGACGCTCCCGTCCTGAACGGCGCCGACCTCGACTCCGTGCGGGCCGCGCACGCGCGCGTACCGCATCAGTACACCGCCCTCCCGCCGGAGATGTCGTACGTCGAGCCCGTCGAGAACGAGCACTCCTCGCTCGCGAGCCAGCAGACGAGCGCCGCGACCTCCTCGGGCTTGCCCATCCGGCCCATCGGGATCCGCTCGACCATGTACCCGATGTGCTCCTCGCTGATTCCTTCGAGGATCGGGGTCTCGATGACCGCGGGGGCCACGCAGTTGACCAGGACGCCGGTACGTGCGACGTCCTTCCCGATGGCCTTCGTGAGGGCGATCACCGCGGCCTTCGACGCGGAGTATGCGCCTGCCATCGGGTTGCCCTCCTTGCCCGCGATCGAGGCGACGTTGACGATGCGGCCGTAGCCGCGCTCGATCATCCCCGGGAGCACCGCGCGGTTGCAGAAGAAGACTCCGTCGGCATTGATCGCCAGCACGCGCTTCCACTCCTCGTCGGTGACCTCGACCGTCGGCAGCGACGCGCCTGGGATGCCGGCGGAGCAGACGAGGACGTCGATCGGGCCGAGCTCGCTCTCAGCGCGAGCGACCGCGTCATTGACGTCCGACGACGAGGAGACGTCGCCTGCGAGCGCGAGCGCGCCGTCGGGTGCGGCCGGGTGCAGGTCGAGCGTTGCGACATGCGCGCCTTCAGTGAGGAGCCGGCTTGCGACGGCCGCCCCGATCCCGCTCCCGCCGCCCGTGACGAGCGCCACCTTGCCGGAGAATCGATAATCGTTCGTCATGCGTCGCCCCAACCCTAAAGTCTGAGCGTCATGTCCTTCGATCCCAAGCGCGACTACCCCCTCGGCACGCAGCGCCCCGACCTCGTCGAGACGCCGGCTGGGACGCCGCTCACCGACGTGACGCTCGACGCCGTTCGCTCCGGGCGCATCGACGGAGCCGAGATCCGCGCGACACCTGCGACCCTGCGCCTGCAGGCGGAGGTCGCCCGCGCCGCCGGCCGTGACGCGCTCGCCGAGAACCTCGAGCGCGCCGCCGAGCTCGCGGCCGTTCCCGACGACCTGCTGCTCGACGTCTACACCGCGCTCCGGCCGGGGAGGGCCACCGGTCACGAGCTCGAGGCCTGGGCGACACAGCTCGACGGGCACGCTGCGACGAGAACCGCAGCTTTCGTGCGTGAGGCCGCGACCGTCTACGCGGAGCGAGGGCTGCTCGCGGATGCGTAGCAAGCGCTTCGCATCGCGTTCCCGCCGGGAGCTCGCGCTCGAGCCGCTCGTCTCGCCGCTCCCAGAGCTCGGCCTCGTCGCCTCCAATGGCCCGCGCGACCCCGAGCCGGAGCTGGTGGTGGAGGGAGGCGCCGTCGTTCGCATGGACGGGCGGGACGCGGCCGACTTCGACGTCATCGACCGCTTCGTCGTCGCGCACGGGCTCGACCTCGACGTTGCCGTCGAGGCGATGGCTCTCGACGACGTCGAGATCGCGCGGCGGCTCGTGGACATCGGTGTCTCGCGGGATGAGCTCGTTCGCCTCTCGCGGGGGCTGACGCCGGCGAAGCTCGCCCGTGTCATCGGCCTCCTCGACCCGGTCGAGCTCATGCTCGCGCTGAAGAAGCTCCGCGCACGCCGGACTCCGGGGAACCAGGCGCACGTCACGAACCTCGCCGAGAGCCCTGCGCTGCTCGCCGCCGACGCCGCCGAGGCCGCGCGGCGCGGCTTCGCCGAGATGGAGACGACCGTGGGCGTCGCGCGCTACGCGCCGCTGAACGCGCTCGCGCTCCTCGTCGGCTCGCAGACGGGTCGACCGGGCGCGATGACGCAGTGCGCGGTCGAGGAGAAACGCAACCTCGAGCTTGCGATCCGCGGCCTCGTCACCTACGCGGAGACGCTCTCCGTGTACGGGACGGAGCCCGTCTTCGTGGACGGTGACGACACGCCCTGGTCGAAGGCCTTCCTCGGGGCCGCGTACGCGTCTCGCGGGGTGAAGGTGCGCTTCACGTCGGGCACCGGCTCCGAGGCACTCATGGGGTACGCCCAGGGCTACTCGATGCTCTATCTCGAGGCGCGGTGCCTCGCGGTCGTGCGTGCGGCGGGCTCCCAGGGCGTGCAGAACGGCTCCATCTCGGTGGTCGCGCTCGTCCTCTCGGTACCCGGCGGGACGCGGGCGATCCTCGGTGAGAACGTTCTCGCCGCCTGGCTCGACCTCGAGGTCGCCTCGGGGAACGACGCCATCGCGTCGCACTCGGAGATCCGCAAGACCGCGAAGCTGATGGGGCAGTTCCTGCCCGGCACGGACTTCGTCACGTCCGGGTACTCGGTCATGCCGCGTCGCGACAACATGTTCGGCGGTGGGAACTACGACGCCGACGACCTCGACGAGTGGCTCACGATCCAGCGCGACTGGCAGGTGGACGCGGGGATCGAGCCGGTCGCCGAGGACGAGGTCCTGCGCGTGCGCGAGCGCGCGGCTCGCGCCGCGCAGGGCGTCTTCGCGGAGCTTGGCCTCCCTGCGATCTCGGACTCCGAGGTCAGCGCGGCGACGACCGGCTACGACTCGGACGACATGCCGGCACGCGATCGCACCGCTGATGTCGAGGCGGCCGACGACCTTCTCGCCCGCGGCATCTCCGGCCTCGATGTCGCGCTCGCGCTCGACCGTCGCGGCTTCGTCGACGTCGCCGAGGCCGTGCTCTCGATGCAGCGCCAGCGAGTGGCTGCCGACTACCTCCAGACCGCGGCGGTCATCGACGCGGACGGGCTCGT
>JAWOIV010000018.1:0-3194 GCA_046484465.1 Gaiellaceae bacterium | reverse complement strand
GATCGACCGCGGCGCCGACTACTTCTCGGTCATGCGCTCGAACCTCGAGTCGCTCCGGTCCGCGCTCGGGTGTAGCTAGTGGTCTCTCCGGGAAGTCCGGTGCCCATTCGCCGGCGAGAACCGAGCAGGCCTAGGACGCAGGGAGGCCGCATACCAGAAGGTATGTGGCCGACCGAGGACGACGGCATGCGTTGTGTTCGCAGCCGCGCGAAGGGGTGGCGTACTTCCCGGAGAGACCACTAGTTCCGCCCGAGATCCGATCGGGGCAAAGCTCGCCTGGGCCCTTCGGTCGGTGTGCACGGGTAAGCCTTCCGACACGCCCGCGACCGTCCGACACCCGGACCTATAGTGGGCGGACGGTGAAGGGGACGAACGCCGCCGTCCGGCTTCCCGCCGGCTTCTCCGGGCTGGACAGGCCCGAGCGTTGGCCGCGACCCGTCTCGTCGCCGCGACCACAGCGACTCGAAGCGCCTGTCGAGACGCTGCCGGGTGTGGGCCCGGCAGTGCGGAAGCGACTTGCACGTGTCGGCGTCGAGACCGTTGGCGATCTGCTCTGGCAGCGCCCGCGGCGGTACGAGGAGCCGGTTCCGGCACGCACGGTCAGCGAGCTGTTCGGTGACGACGAGTCCGTGCTGGAGGTGTCCGTGCGTGCGGTCTCGAGCCGGCGGCGCGGGCGGCTCTCGATCCTCACGGCACGCGTCGCGGACGAGACCGGCGAGATCAAGGCGACGTGGTTCAACCAGCCGTGGCTCGAGGCCCGGCTCGTGCCGGGCACGCGTGTTCGACTTCGCGGACGGCCGAGCCGGTACGGGTTCACCGTCTCCTCGTACGACCTCGACGGGGAAGCGGAGACGGCCGACTACGCACCGGTCTACCCGGCGACGGAGGATCTCTCGCAGAAGAAGTTGCGCGAGCTGCGCTCCCACGCGCTCGGTGTCGCACGAGACGTCGGCGGGTTCCTGCCGGCGCCGCTGTGCGAGGCGGAGGCGCTGCCGCTGCGCGCGGATGCGCTCGTGGCTCTCCACCGCCCCCGCTCGGTCGGCGAGGCGGAGGTGGGTCGGCGGGCACTCGCCTTCGAGGAGCTGCTCGTCCTCCAGCTCGCTCTCGCGCGAACCGCTTCCCTCCGTCAGCGGTCGTCTGCGGAGCCTCTCGCTCCGGCGGGCGAGCTGGTGGCGCGCTACCGCTCGTCTCTCCCCTTCACCCTGACGCCCGACCAGGAGCGCGCCATCGCCGAGATCGACGGCGATCTCGCTCGCACGATCCCGATGCAGCGGTTGCTGCAGGGGGACGTCGGCTCGGGAAAGACGGTCGTCGCCTTGTACGCGCTGCTGCGGGCCGTCGAGCAGGGGCGGCAGGGCGCTCTCATGGCTCCGACCGAGACGCTGGCCGAGCAGCACTTCCTCACGATCGACGAGCTCTGCGCACCGCTCGGCGTCCGGGTCTCTCTGCTGACGAGCTCGGTGCCTGCCCGCGAGCATGCCGCGACCCGGCAGCTCATCTCCTCGGGTGACGCGTCCGTCGTGGTCGGGACGCACGCGCTCATCCAGAGAGAGGTCGACTTCCGCGACCTCGCGGTGGCCGTCGTCGACGAGCAGCACCGCTTCGGGGTCGGGCAGCGGAGCGCGCTCGTGGAAGGCCGGAGCCCGCACGTTCTCCACCTGACCGCGACGCCGATTCCGCGCACGCTCGCCTTGACGGTCTACGGCGACCTCGACGTCAGCGAGCTCTCGCTCCCGCCTGCCGATCGCAAGCCGATCGTGACGGCCTGGGTCACCGACGACCGGAGCTCCGAGGCGTACACGCGCCTCCTTCGCCATCTCGACGCGGGACGGCAGGCATACGTCGTCTGCCCGTTGATCGAGGAGTCGGAGGCGATGATCGCGCGAGCGGCCGAGGCCGAGGCGGATCGGCTGCGCGAGGGCGAGCTCCGTGGGTACCGCGTGGGCTGCCTGCACGGGCGGTTGAGGGCCCAGGAGCGCCGGGGGATCATGGCGGGCTTCAAGGCCCGCGAGCTCGACGTCCTCGTCTCGACGACCGTGATCGAGGTCGGCGTCGACGTCCCGAACGCGACGATCATGATCGTCCAGGAGGCCGACCGGTTCGGACTCGCGCAGCTCCACCAGCTGCGGGGGCGGGTGGGACGTGGCGCCGAGCAGTCCTACTGCCTGCTCGTGTCGCGCCCGCGTGAGGAGCTGAGCGAGGGGGCGGTCGAGCGTCTCGAGGCGATGGTGGAGACGACCGACGGCTTCGAGCTCGCCGAGCGCGACCTGGAGATACGGGGCGAGGGACAGCTCCTCGGCGCGCGCCAGTCGGGGCTCTCGGATCTCCGCTTCGTTCGCCTGCGCCAGGACGGCGATCTGCTCGAGCGAGCCAGGGGCGCAGCGGCCGGAGTCGAGGACGAGGGCCTTCTCGCCGACGAGGTCGACCGCCTGCTCGGAGAGGCGGAGCATCTCGGCGACTCGTAGGGCCGCCAGCCCGGTACCATGTGACCACGCATGGCCACACGCATGGGGATCCGTGAGCTCCGCGACACGCTGACGCAGACCATGCGCCGGGTTCGCGCGGGCGAGACCATCGAGGTCACGAACGACGGCGAGCCCGTCGCCGTCATCGTCCCGTACCGGCGAAGCACGCTCGACCAGCTGATCGCCGAGGGCAAGGCGACCCCGGGCCGACGGCCGTTCCGCGTGCCGACTCGCCTCTACGAGGCCAAGGGACCCAAGACCGCATCCGAGATCATCAGCGAGGGTCGGGAAGATCGCTGAGACGACGGTGTACGCGGACTCCTCCGCACTCGTGAAGCTCGTCGTCCGAGAGCCCGAGAGCACGGCGCTTGCGAGCGCGATGCCAAGCGATACGGTTGTCGCGACCAGCGAGGTCGCGCTCGTCGAGATCGCCCGGGCAGTCCGCGTGAGCGGGCTGGCGGCCGACCTGGAGCATGAGCTCGTCGATGTCCTCCAAGGGTGCGTGTTCGTCGCGGTCGAGTCGCAGATCCTGCGCTCGGCGGCATCTCTCGCGTCCGAGCGACTTCGACCTCTCGACGCGATCCATCTGGCGACAGCGGTCGCAATCGTCCCCGACGTGATGTACGTGTACGACCGACGCCTCGCGGACGCAGCACGTGAGCTCGGGCTCCGCGTCGAGGCGCCTGGGGCCCAGCTCGCGTGAGGATCGTCGCCGGGTCGCGCAAGGGA
>JAWOIV010000105.1:0-4102 GCA_046484465.1 Gaiellaceae bacterium | reverse complement strand
CTCCTGTACTCGATCGCGGACCGCCTGGGAGGCCCGCTGGGAGCCGAGGACTTCGCCGCGATCAAGGCCGAGCGCCACCGCTGGCTCACCGGCGCTTGAGCCGTGCTCAGCGCTCTCAGGGCCGGAGGGCACTTCACGTGCCCGAGAGGCCAACTCGCCACTGAGCGGTGCTTCGGCGCGAGGGCACGCGGGGGGAAACCGTCGGGTTCTCCCCGCGACGCGAAAACGCCCCCGGCTGCGGCTCCGGGGGCGTTTTCCGTTCGAGGCGACCCCTTCCCGGGGCGGCGAGCCGGTGATCGTGACTCTGCGGCCCAGCCACGGTCTCCCTGCGCTCACCGGCGGATCCGGCGGTGGTGCCTTCGCATCGATCTGGCGTCCGATCGGTGCGGTGTGCCGCTGACTATAGGAGCCATGTCCGAAGAAGTCAAGTAGCTAGGTCAAGTGATTTCGGATATCGTTGCTTCACCAGGGATACCTCGTGCAGCTCCCCCTCCCGGGGGAGCGCGCACGGGCTCGAGTGCAAGTTGACTCCGACGCAGGGAATGACCGACACCGTCACCTCGAAGCAGCACCGGACCGGCGCCTCCCTCGGTGACCGTCTCCGCAGTCTGCGCCTGTCTGCCGGGCTGACGCAGACGGAGCTCGCGTCCGGCCGCTTCTCGAAGGAGTACGTCAGCCAGATCGAGCGCGGAAAGACGCGCCCGACCGAGGAGACGATCGCGCTCCTTGCCGAGCGGCTCGGCGTCGATGCGACGTTCCTCGCGCACGGCGTCTCGGTCGAGGAGCGAACGAAGGTCGAGACGCTGCTCGCTCGTGCAGAGGCGCTCTCGGAGGCTCACGAGTATGACGCGGCGCTCGGTCTCTTCCGGGACGCTCGGCCGGCACTCGACGGGGTCGGCGCGCCGGCCCTGGAGCTCCGTGCGCTTCTCGGCGAGGCGTGGGCGGTGCAACAACTGGGGGACGTCCGGGAGTCTCTTGCGCTTCTCCAGCGAGCTCGCACGCTCGCCGAGGCACCTGAGTTCTCCGACGTCGATCGCGCAGATGTGCTCTTCAGAGTCGGCGTATGTCGGTACAAGCTCTCCAGCATCGGGACGGCGCTCGCGCTCTTCGGCGAGGCGTTGACGCTCGCTGAGCGCTCCGGCCTACCGTGCGATCTTCTTCGTGCGGACATCCTCGGCTGGCGCTCGCGCTGCCACCGCCGCCAGCGCGACTACGTCGCCGCCCGCGAGGACGTCGAGCGCGCACTCGAGCTCGCGCAGGAGCTCGGCGATCGGCGGGCGATCGCGAACACGTACTTCCAGGCGTCGATGGTCGCTCAGCGCCAGGGGCACTGGGTGCTCTCGCGCAACTACGCTCAGCGCGCGCGCGAGCTTTACCAGGAGCTCAACGACGAGCGAAACGTCGGGCGACTCTTGCTCAACCTCGGCGGGCTCACCCTGCTCCTCGGTGACGAGGAGAAGGCCGTCGAGCATCTGGAGGCCTCACTCGTCCGGGCGATCGACAGCGACTCGCCCGCCGACGCAGCGCAGGTCTTGGAAGGCCTCGCCCAGGTGCACCTGCGCCGGGGCGAGTACGAGGAGGCGGAGAAGCGCGCACGCAAGGCGCTCGCTCTGCTCGAGGGTAGGGAGGACTTCCTCGACGAGATCTCTCCATCGCAGCTCGTACTGGGGCGGGCATTGATGGAGCAGGGGCTTCTCGACGAGGCGGAGGAGTGCTTCCGCGCTGCCGACGCGGCTGCAGAGCAGCACGCGTCGCTCAGCCATCGAACGGAAGCCTGGGTCGCGCTGGGCGACCTCGCTGCACGTCGTGGTGACGACGGCGAGGCCGCGCGTCTCTACCGGAACGCCGCCGAGGCGCTCCAGGAAATCCGCTTCTGAGAGAGAGGAGGTCGCCGTGAAGCCTCGTCTGATGCTGTTGCTCGTGAGCCTGGCGCTGGTCGCGGCCTGGGCAGGGAAGTGGTTCGCCCCCCTGTCCTGGTCCGATGGGCACCTCTAGGCTCTCTCGCGCCTGCGGCTAGACTCGAGCAGGTATGCGACGTCTTGCGGTCGTGTCCGCAGCGTCCTGCCTGCTACTCGTCGGCTGTGGTGGCGCAAGCGATGACGCTTCGTCCACCGACGCCGTCCCCGGTGGAGGGCGGACGCTCGAGGAGCTCTGGCGCGCACCAGGGGACGACGTCGCGGTCGTCGCCGGCACGCAGACGCACGTGCCCGGCGACGTCCGCGTCTCGTTCCTCGTCGTCAGCCCTGACGGCGAGGTTGTCACGCTCCCGACAGCCCGCGTCTGGGTCGCGCGTGCTCTGGAGGAACAGCCCTTCCTCGAGACCACCGCAAAGCTCGAGCGCATCGGCGTGCCAGGCCTCGCCGAGGCAGACGCCAGTCACATCTACGTCGCCCACGTTCGGCTCTCCGAGCCCGGGACGTACTGGCTCCTGGCAGAGCCGGTGGGCGGCGAGCCGTTGCAGGCGCTCGGAAACGTCGTCGTAGCCGAGACCGACCCGGTTCCCGACGTCGGGGACAGCGTGCCCGTCTCGGAGACCCCGACGCTCGACTCCGTCGGAGGCGACGCGTCGAAGATCACCACGCGCACGCCGCCGGACGAGCTGCTTCTCCAGCACTCGGTCGCGGAGTCCGTTCGAGACGGCGTGCCGTTCGTCGTGACGTTCTCGACGCCGAAGTTCTGTGCGAGCAGGACGTGCGGCCCCGTGGTGGACGTCGTCGAGGAGGTGGCGAAGCGGTTCGAGGGCGAGGACGTGCGTTTCATCCACGTGGAGGTGTTCGAGGGCAACGATCCCGCCAAGGGGTACAACCGCTGGATGAAGGAGTGGGGCCTCGAGACGGAGCCCTGGACGTTCGTCGTCGCGGCCGACGGGAAGCTCGTCGAGCGGTACGAGGGCGTGGTCTCCGTGAACGAGCTCGAGGAGGCTGTCTCGCACATGATCGAGAGCAGTCGCTAGCAGCGGCGCGGCTGATAGCGTCGGCGAGGCACCGCTGAAGTCCGTCTCGGAGGGGAGCACCGCGATGGGATACGCCAAGGATGTCGTCGTCACCGCCGACTGGCTCGACGAGCGACTCGGGGCCGCAGGCATCGCTGTGGCCGAGGTGGACGAGGATCCCGATCTGTACGACGAGGGCCACATTCCAGGAGCCGTGAAGCTTCACTGGCGCGACGATCTCCAGGACCCGTACGTCCGAGACGTCGTCTCGAAGGATCGCTTCGAGGAGCTCATGAGCGAGCGCGGTATCACCGAGACGTCGACCGTGGTCCTCTACGGGGACAAGAACAACTGGTTCGCCGCGTACGCCTACTGGTACCTGAAGCTCTTCCGCCACGAGGACGTGCGTCTTCTCGACGGCGGGAGGCAGAAGTGGATCGAGGAAGGAAAGGGCATGACCGCTGGGCTGGTGACGCCGGAGCGAGCCGTATACCGGGTGAGCGAGCGCGACGAGTCGATCCGCGTCCGCCGCGACGAGATCCTGGAGGGGCTCCGCGATCCCCGGATCGCGCTCGTCGACGTGCGCAGTCCGCAGGAGTACGCGGGCGAGCTCGTCGCTCCACCGGGCTACGAGCAGGAGGGGGCGTCGCGAGCAGGGCATATTCCCGGTGCGCAGTCCATCCCGTGGGCGTCCGCGGTACGGGATGACGGGACCTTCCGGAGTGCGGACGAGCTCCGCGAGCTCTATGCCGCACGCGGAGTGCTCCCGGAGAGGGAAATCCGCGCGTACTGCCGCATCGGCGAGAGGAGCGCCCACACGTGGTTCGTCCTCCACGAGCTTCTCGGGTACGAGAACGTCCGCAACTACGACGGGTCGTGGACCGAGTGGGGCAACCTCGTCGACGTCCCCATCGAGCGTTGAAGTATTCGGCCGCGCTCGGCCTCTGCAGACGTTGACGCAGCTACTCGGGGCGCCGCCGCCCGTGACGATTCGTTGGCGGTTTCACGCCGTCTCGTCCAAGTTACACGTTGTAACGACCTCGACCCGGATCGGCTCATCGCCACGTCTTGACCGCTCGAGAGACCGCTCTCCTGCCAAGTTACAACTTGTAACTTGGCAGGCTGTTTCGGCCGTGTTCCGACGTTCCTGGTTCGTCGGTGTCGGCGTAC
>JAWOIV010000019.1:0-8806 GCA_046484465.1 Gaiellaceae bacterium | reverse complement strand
TCAACCATCCGCGGAGCGGGACGATCACGTTCCTCGGCGAGGACATCACGAACCGGCCGGCGCACGAGATCGTGAAGATGGGGCTTGCGCACTCGCCGGAGGGGCGGCACGTCTTCCCCCGCATGTCGGTGCACGAGAACCTCGAGATGGGCGCGTACCACCGGAAGAAGGGGACGGCGGAGTACAAGGAGGACCTCGAGCGGGTCTTTGCGCTCTTCCCGCGGCTCAAGGAGCGCGAGGGGCAGAAGGCGGGAACGCTCTCCGGCGGCGAGCAGCAGATGGTCGCGATGGGGCGGGCACTCATGGCGCGGCCGAAGCTCCTCCTCCTCGACGAGCCGTCCATGGGCCTTGCCCCGATCTTCGTCGAGCGGATCTTCGAGATAGTCGTGGAGATCAACCGGCAGGGAACACCGGTCCTCCTCGTCGAGCAGAACGCGCTCATGGCGCTCGAGGTGGCGAATCGCGGGTACGTGCTCGAGACCGGGACGATCGCGCTCGCCGACGAGGCAGCTGCCCTGCGCGACAACGAGCAGGTGCGCAAGGCCTACCTCGGCGAGGACTGAAGGCCCCCGCCGCCTCTCTGCGCCGGGCGGCCGCTCTCGGCCCGAGTGCATGCAGGGTGCTGGCGGCCGCGCGCGGGCGAGCGTCGCTCGAGCCACATGTCGCGATGGGTTGACACCTTCGCGCCGCTCTCGCCCAAGTTACAACTTGTAACGAGGTCTCGCTCGGGCGCCCAGGAGTGGCTTGGGAGTTGCGGTTCTACCGTTGCGCAACGCTCGTCAGCCCAAGTTACAACTTGTAACGAGGGGGCTCGGCGGGGCATGTCCCGTTGGGAGAGCTCGGCTGTCAGCCGACGATGAGCGGGGGGTAGGGCGGCGCGAGGAGGATCCCCATCCGCGCTCTCCCGCCGGCGACGCCGTGCGCCATCTCGAGTGCGCTTCCGATGCCGCGGCTGGGGACGAACCCGAGAGAGCGCGCGGCATGCGCGTCGCGGCAGCCGGCCACGATCACCCTCCCGAGGCGGGCGAGCGCAGGAGCGCACGCGGCCCAGTCCGCGTAGGGCAGGAGCGGGTGGCACGTGTCGCCGCGGCGGTAGGCTGCGATCATCGCCTCGTCCGAGGCGGCGAGCTGCTCCGCGGCCTCGAGCTCGCCCGGGTCCCGCTTGCGGAGCGCCTCGAGCGTCGGGATGTACGGGGCGTCCTGCGGCGCGAAGGAGCGCGTGAGCGGGTGGACGAGCACGAGCGTCCCGTCGTCCCGGATGGGGAAGGCATTGCGGTGCAGCCGGACGGCGAGCCCGAGCGCGACGGCGGACGCGGTGATCGGGTTGACGCGAGCTCTCGGCAGGTGGGGGCCGACCCACGGGACGCCCACGACGAGCCCGTCGACCGGCTGCTCGAGGTGCGCCCCCCGGAGCTCCACGCCCCGAACGAGTGCCTCGGCATGGGCGACCGAGGGAGGCCCTGCGTAGGCCGCGGTGACGTCGAGCCGGCGCCCCTGGCGCTCGAGGAGCTCGACGCGCAGCGCTCCCGGCAGGCGCGAGAACACGGTGCGCGTCCAGGAGCGCTCCAGGTTGCGTACGGCCTCGAGATCGTCGGGATAGCCGCGAAAGGCTCCCGACAGCCGCGGCAGGTCGAGAACCAGCGAGACGCCCACGACCGTCGCCCGCGCAGCGATCACGCGCTCGATCTCGAACGCCTCCCTCCAGGCCGGCGACGTCGAGGCCACGAGCAGCGAGGTCGCTCCCACCGTCCGGCGGATCGTTGCCGCGTCGCAGGAGCCGATGAGCACGCCCGTGCCCCCATTGACGACGGTCTCTGCCGCCGTGACGGCGACGACGAGCTCCGTCTCGAGGAGACACGAGTTGATGCGAGCTCCACCTTCGATCGGCAGGAGATCTGCGCCCTCGGCGTCGTGGACGACGACGCGTCCACGGAAGGCGCGTGCCTGCGGCGGCGGCAGCAGGCTCTCGAGCTCGCGCTGCCCGAGCCTGCGCCCGAGCCCGCCCGCGACGAGGATCGTGAGCCGCTCGCTCCGGACGTGGCAGCGCTCCAGCTCCTGCAGCGTGGCGGCGAGCGCCTCACGCCGGGGATCTCGCTGCACGCCCGGCACCGGCAGGGCCGGAGGCTCGACCACGACCGTCGCGCGACCGCCTCGCGGTGCAATCGACTCGAGCGGCGGCCCCGAGAGCGGGAACCGCAGCGCATCGCGGACGGCCGCCGACACGTCCACCACGCGTCCCGGAGGCGCGGGCGGCCGCACGACGACGTCGTCGGCGTCCACGGGGACGGAGACGATGCGTGAACCGGCGAGAAGCGGCACCCGTCGCACCACGCGTATCCAAACGGAAAGCGGCAGGGTCGCGGGCGTAGAGTTGCGGCGTGAGCCCGAAGACCTTGACCGGCGAGGAGCTTCAGCTCGACGACGGCCCGGTCTCCGGCTCGGAGCTCTTCCTCGTCGACGGGAACAACCTCGCGTACCGGGCCTTCTTCGCGCTCCCCGAGGAGCTCCAGACGACGGACGGCCAGCCGACGAACGCACTGCTCGGCTTCGCGAACATGCTCTTCAAGCTGCTCTCCGACTACCGCCCGCGCGGCGTCGCGGTCGCCTGGGACACGCGGCCCGTCCACCGGACGGAGATCTCGGCGGAGTACAAGGCGGAGCGGCGCCCGATGCCCGATCTCCTCCGGGAGCAGTTCCCGCACCTCCGCCCGATCGTCGAGGCGTTCGGGTACGTGAACCTCGAGTTCGAGGGGTGGGAGGCCGACGACGTGATCGCAACGCTCGCCACGCAGGCAGACGAGGCGGGGATCCGGACGTGTGTCGTCTCCACCGACCGCGACGCCTTCCAGCTCGTGTCCGAGAACGTGTGCCTGATGATGACGCCGCGCGGAGTCGCGGACGTCCAGGTCTACACGCCCGAGCGCGTCGAGCTCCGGTACGGAGTCCGGCCCGACCAGGTGCCGGACTTCATCGGGCTCAAGGGCGACACGAGCGACAACATCCCCGGCGTGCCGGGCATCGGCGACAAGACAGCCGGCCAGCTGATCGCGCAGTACGGGTCGCTCGAGGAGGTGCTCGACCATGCGTCGGAGCTCTCGCCCGCCCGCTCCCGCGGGCTCACCGAGCATGCGGAGCAAGCGCGCGAGTCCAAGGTCCTCGCCACGATGAGGCGTGACCTCGATCTCGGAGTCGAGCCGTCCGAGCTCGTCTCGAAGCCGCCCGACCGCTCGACGCTGAAGGAGATCTTCCGCCGCTTCGAGTTCCGCGGGCTGCTCGGTCGGGTCGACACGCTCGACGAGGCGCTCCCTGCCGCCGAGCTGCCGAAAGCCGAGTCCCAGGGCGTGCGGTGGCGCGAGGGTGAGCTGCCGGAGCTTCGCGGAGGAGTCGGCGTCGCCGCGGACGCGGAGCGAGTCGCGGTCGCAACCGAGGCGGGGGAGGTTGTGGTCGCCCTGCGCTCGAGGGACGGTCTGTTCCAGGGTGAGGCGGGAGCCCGGCTCGCTGCGCACGATTCGAAGTCCCTCCGCGTCGAGGCCGCGGACGACACGCTCATCGCCGCCTATCTCATCGATCCCGGTCGGGCCGAGTACGCGCTCGACGACCTCGCCGCCGAGAACGGGATCGAGCTCGAGCCCGACCCTCCCGCAGAGGAGGAGACTGCCGCGCTCGTGCGTCGCGCCGAGTCTGTCCGGCGGCTCGCACCGATGCTCCGAGAGCGTGTGCGCGAGCGGGGCCTCGAACCGCTCTACGACGAGGTCGAGCTGCCGCTCACGTCGGTGCTCGCGGCGATGGAGGACGCCGGGGTCCGCATCGACACGTACCGCATGGGGGAGATCACGGCGCGTCTGGCGGACCGGATCGAGGAGCTCGAGGCGCGAGCCTACGACCTCGCCGGCGACGATTTCGTGCTCGGCTCCCCGCAGCAGCTCGGGCGGGTGCTGTTCGAGAAGCTCGAGCTCACCCCCGGTCGCAAGGGGAAGACCGGGTACTCGACCGACGCCAAGGTGCTTCGCTCGATCCGCTCGGAGCACGAGATCGTCCCGGTGGTCGAGGAGTGGCGCGAGCTGACGAAGCTCGTCAACACGTACCTCGGGCCGCTGCCGGAGCTCCTCGGGGAGGACGGGCGACTGCACACGACCTTCAACCAGCACGTCGCCGCGACGGGGCGGCTTTCGACCTCGAACCCGAACCTGCAGTCCATCCCGATTCGCACAGAGCTCGGACGCGAGATCCGCTCGGCGTTCGTCGCCGAGCCCGGGCATCGCCTGCTGTCGGCCGACTACTCGCAGATCGAGCTGCGCATCCTCGCCCACGTCTCGGGCGAGCCGAAGCTGCGCGAGGCGTTCCTCCGCGGCGAGGACATCCACACCGCCACCGCCGCCGAGGTGCTCGGCAGGGCTCCCGCGACGCTGACGAAGGACGAGCGGAACGTCGCGAAGATGATCAACTTCGGGATCATCTACGGGATCTCGGCGTTCGGCCTCGCGGAGAACCTCGACATTGCGAAGGACGAAGCGCAGGCGTACATCGACGCCTACCTCGCGCGCTTCCCGCTCGTGCAGGCCTTCATCGCGCGCACGATCGCGCAGGCGGCCGAGGACGGCTATGCGACGAGCCTCCTGGGACGCCGGCGCCCCGTGCCCGAGCTCCGTGCGTCCAACCGGCAGACCCGCGGATTCGGCGAGCGGGTCGCCGTGAACTTCGTCATGCAGGGCTCGAACGCGGACATCATCAAGGTCGCGATGGTCGCGATCCACCGTCGGTTGCGCGAAGAAGGGAGAGGAGCCCGGCTCGTCCTCCAGGTGCACGACGAGCTCCTGCTCGAGGTTCCCCAGACCGAGCTCAGCGGCGTCCGCGAGCTCGTGCGGGAGGAGCTCGAGGGGGCGTATCCACTCGACCCGCCGCTGGCCGTGGACGTGGGCGTCGGCGACGACTGGGCCGAGGCAAAGGGTTGAACGGCGGGCGGGCCGCCGAAGCGGCTCGCCTCGCGCCCCCGTAGTGCGTGGCTTCAGCCAGGCACTTGCCGTTCACCCGTTACAGCTCGAGCGTCTCGCCGTCTTCCGGCACGAGCACGCCGGGGACGGCCTCGCGCAGCGCCTCCCGCGAGAGGAAGCAGTGGTTCAGCGCCTCCATGTGCACGGCGACCACCGTCGACACCCGGGCGGCAACCTCGTGCACGTCGTCGACCCCCATCACGATGAGGCCGCCTGCCAGGAACTCCGCGCCGCCCGCGTTGACGACGGCGACCCGTGGCCGGTGCCGCGCGATCGTCTCCTCGACCGCCTCGTACCAGACGGTGTCGCCCGCGAGGTAGAGGTCGTCGAGGACGAATCCGCTCACCGGTGCGAGCGCCTCCGCCACCGCGCCCGCTCCGTGCCGCGCAGGGACGCGTGAGATCCGGAGGCCGTCCCACGCAAGGGCGTCCGCGACGGGCCGCACGTCCAGCTCGAGCGCCCGAAGCGCTTCCGCGTCCTCCGGCTGGCAGAAGACCGGGACGTCGCGCGGCAGGAGCTCCTCGCCGCGCGTGTCGAGGTGGTCTCGGTGCCGGTGCGTCACGATCACGGCATCCAGCCCGCGCACGACATTCTCGGCCGGGAAGGGGAGCGGCACGGTCGGGTTCGCGACCTGGTTCGCCGTCCCGTCGATCGGCGGCCGGACGCCCGCGTCGTCCAGCATCGGGTCGACGAGGATCCGGCGGTTCGCGAGCTCCAGGATCACGGTTGCGCTGCGGACGAGCGTCAGTCGCATCCGCGCGTTCTACCCCATCCCGGCGGCTTCTGGCGCGATCGACGGAATTTGCGCCGAACCTGGCTATACTCCCCGATCCGATGCCCAACGACACGGTCGAAAAGCCACGCGTCGCCGAGGAAGGGGTCTGGATCGCCGGCCCCGACGGCGAGCTCATTCCGGACTACGACGCGTCCATCCCGGAGATCAAGGAGGGCGAGGTCGTGCACGGCATGGTCGTGCGGGTGGACAAGGACGAGGTGCTCGTCGACATCGGCTACAAGTCCGAGGGCGTCATCCCCGTCGCCGAGCTGACGATCCGGCGCTCGGTCGACCCGGCCGATGAGGTGTCGCTGGGGGAGGAGATCGACGCGCTCGTCCTCACGAAGGAGGACGCCGACGGGCGTCTGATCCTCTCCAAGAAGCGCGCGCGCTTCGAGCTCGCGTGGAAGCGCATCGAGGCCGCCGCCGAGTCGGGCGAGCCGGTCGAGGGAAAGGTGATCGAGGTCGTCAAGGGAGGCCTCATTCTCGACCTCGGCGTACGCGGGTTCCTGCCTGCGTCGCTCGTCGACATCCGCCGCGTGCAGGACCTCGACGAGTTCCTCGCGCGCGAGCTCCGGTGCAAGGTCATCGAGCTCAACCGCTCGCGCAACAACGTCGTTCTCTCACGGCGTGCTGTGCTCGAGGACGAGCGCAAGGAGATGCGCCAGGCGATCCTCGACCGGCTGAGCCCGGGCGACGTCATCGAGGGACAGATTTCGAACATCGTGGACTTCGGCGCATTCGTCGACCTCGACGGGATGGACGGCCTCATCCACATCTCCGAGCTCTCCTGGAGCCACGTCAACCATCCGTCGGAGGTGCTGGACATCGGGCAGACCGTGAAGGTCAAGGTGCTCGACATCGACCGTGATCGCCAGCGCATCTCGCTCGGCCTCAAGCAGACGCAGGCCGATCCGTGGCAGCAGGTCATCGACAGCTACGGCGAAGGGGACGTCGTGGAGGGCCGCGTGGCGAAGGTCGTCACCTTCGGCGCCTTCGTCGAGATCCTTCCCGGTGTCGAGGGTCTCGTGCACATCTCCGAGCTCGCGCCGCACCACGTCGAGAATCCCCGCGAAGTCGTCGCGCAGGGCCAGGCCGTGAACGTCCGCATCCTCGAGATCGACGGCGATCGGCGTCGGCTGTCGCTCTCGCTGAAGCGCGTCGAGGAGGGCGACCAGCCCGTGCCTCGCGCGGACGGCGGCGAGTCCGTCCACGTCACCCCGAATCTCCAGCTCTCGGAGGACGCGTTCCCGACGTTCGGCGTCGCGCCTGCGCTCGACGAGGAAGTCGCTGCCGCCGAGGAGGCGGAAGCCGGCGAGGACGGCGACGCTCCGGAGGCAGTGGCAGTCGACGTCGAGACCGTCGGCGAGGCGGCGCTCGCGGATGAGGCAGTCGAGGCAGGCGCGGAGCTAACAGACGCCGCCGTCGACGAGGTCGTGGTCGATGCTCTGCCCGACGACGTCGAGCAGGGCGACTCGGAGCTCGCGGAGGCCGTCGCCGACGAGGCGCTGGCCGAGGCTGAGACCGACGTCGGCGACGAGCCGGCCGAGCAGCACGCCGACGAGTCGGCCGAACCGGCCGACGACGCCGAGCAGAGCGCCTGACCCCACATTGACCCGCCCGCTCGCGGTCGCCGTCACGGGCGGAATCGGCGCCGGCAAGTCGACCGCTCTCGCGAGCTTTCGCCACCACGGCGCCGCCACGGTCTCGAGCGACGAGATCGTCCACCACCTGCTCGCGACGGATGTCGGAGTTCGAGAGGCGCTCGTCGAGCGGCTCGGTGAGGACATCCTCGGCGAGGACGGCGCGCCCGATCGCGAGCGCATCGCGCTCCGCGTCTTCAAGGACCGCCAGGCACTCGACTTTCTCGAGAAGCTTCTCCACCCGCTCGTCTCGCGCGAGTACCTGGCGTGGCGCGAGCAGCTCGCCGCGCTCCCCGACCCTCCGCAGGTCTGCGTGACCGAGGTTCCGCTGCTGTACGAGGCCGGGGCGGAGGAGCGCTTCGACAAGGTGGTCGTCGTCACGGCGCCGACGAAGCTGCGCGAGGCGCGCCGCGGCGGGCGCAAGGACGACCGCGAGGCCCGCCTCATCCCCGATCGCGAGAAGGTGAAGCGCGCCGACTTCGCGTACGTCAACACCGGCACACCCGAGGAGCTCGACGAGTGGGTGGGGGAGGTCATGGCTACCCTGACCGCGGATCCCTCCACCGAGGACCCGTCCGAAGGCGCCAACGAGTAGCCAAGTTACAACTTGTAACTTGGCTCCAAAGCGCCTGCACCGAGGTCATGCCGCATGCGCCTCCTGACCATTTCAGCCGCCCTCGTCCTGGCCGTGGCCGGTGTGGTCGCGTGGGTCGTGAAGACCGAGCCCGACGTCTACCTTCGAGCGCGGTACCCGCTCGAGTACGAGCACATCATCCGCGGCCACGCGCGCAACTACGACCTCGACCCCGCGCTTCTCGCCGCCGTGATCTACACCGAGAGCCGCTTCGATTCGGCGGCGCGGTCGTCAGCGGGTGCGGTCGGGCTCATGCAGCTGCTCCCCGACACGGCGAGGGGCATTGCGCTACGCACCGGGGGAGAGCGGTTCGTCGTCGCCGACCTCCTCGACCCCGAGATCAACGTGCGCTACGGATCCTGGTACCTCGACCACCTGCGCGACCGCTACGGCGACTGGCGCCTCGCGCTCGCCGCGTACCACGCGGGCCAGGGGAACGTCGACGAGTGGCTCCGGAACGGAGGCGAGATCGCGTTCCCGGAGACGCGCGCGTACGTCGACGGCGTGACGAGCGTCAAGCGCGTGTACGCGAAGGCATACCGGCGCGAGCTCGGTCTCTAGATCGAGCCCCGGGCTCGATGGCAGCGCGCACGAGCTCGACGAGCGTGTCCACGTCGCGGATCGGCTCGCCGCTCCCCGTCTGAAGGGCGACGCCGTTCGCGACGAGGCTGACGAAGCCGGCGAGCTTCTCCGCCGGGAGGTCGGCTCGGAGCTCACCGCGCTCCTGGGCGGCGCGAACGTGGGCGACGAGCTCCGGGCCGAG
>JAWOIV010000001.1:0-7053 GCA_046484465.1 Gaiellaceae bacterium | reverse complement strand
CTCCGCGAGACGGCCCACCAGCCGCGTATGACCCTCGAAGAGCTCCTCGAGCTCCTCGACGGTCAGCTTCCGCGGTAGCTCGCGCATCCGTACGGCGAGACGAGGAGGGGGACGTGGTAGTGCCCCTCGACGAGCTCCACTTCGAGCTCGACCCGCGTGAAGAACGGCGACGGCGGCCAGAAGACGAGCGCGTAGCGGCCCGGCTCGAGGCCGGACGCGAGCTCGGAGACGCGTCCGTCCTGGTCGGTCTCGCCTTCGGCGAGGACGTTGCGCTCGCGGACGAGCTCGACGCGCACGCCCGGAGCCGGCCGCCCCGTGCCGGTGTCGAGCACATGGGTCGAGACCGAGATGCTCATGCGGCGAATCTTCGCGCCTGCACCCGATGGGCACGGGCGATCTCGACCTCGTCCGCGTGCACGAGCGCTCCGCTTCGGACGACGTCCGTGCCTCCCACGACCAGTCGGTCGACCCGGTGCGGCGCGGAGAGCACGAGGCCCGCGACGAGATCCTCGGCGCCCCCGAGCTCGAGCCCGTCGGCTCGCCAGACGGCGAAGTCCGCGCACTTCCCGGGCTCGAGCGAGCCGAGATCGTCGCGGCCGAGCACGCGGGCGCCACCGCGCGTCCCGAGGCGCAGCGCCTCGCGGGCGGTCATCGCCGCAGGCCCTCCCCTGCCTCGCGCGACGAGGAGCGCCTGCTTGACCTCGAAGAGGAGGTCGCTGCGTTCGTTCGATGCCGAGCCGTCGACCCCGAGGCCGACGCGCGCGCCCGCATCGACGAGGTCGCGCACCGGCGCGATCCCAGCGCCGAGCCGGAGGTTGGACGTGGGACAGTGGGCGACGCCGGTTCCGCTCGCCCCGAAGTCCGCGATGTCGTCGGGGGAGAGGTGGACGCAGTGGGCGCACCACACGTCGCCGCCGAGCCAGCCGAGGTCGGTGAGGTACTCGACCGGTGTGCACCCGTACAGCTCACGGCAGTACGCGTCCTCCTCGACCGTCTCCGCGAGGTGCGTGTGGAGCGGCAGGTCGAGCCGGCGCGCGAGGCTCGCCGACTCCTGCATGAGGCGCTTCGTCACGGAGAACGGCGAGCACGGCGCGACGGCGATCTGGACGCGGGCGCCGTGGCCCGCCTCGTGCAGCGCTCCGACCAGCCGCTCGGTGTCGGCGAGCACGGCGTCGAGCTCCTCGACGAGACCGTCCGGCGGGAGCCCGCCGTCCGAGGCGCCGAGATCCATCGAGCCTCGCGACGCAACGATCCGAACCCCGAGCTCGAGAGCGGCCTGAACCTCCGCCTCGACGAGACCGGTACGCCCGCTGGGGAAGACGTAGTGGTGGTCGAAGACCGTCGAGCACCCCGAGAGAGCGAGCTCCGCGAGCCCGGTGCGCGCGGCCGCGTACACGGCTTCGGCGTCGAGACCGGCCCACACCGGGTACAGCTCACGAAGCCAGCCGAAGAGGTCGGACTCCTGCGCACGGGCGCGCGTCAGCGTCTGGCAGAGGTGGTGGTGCGTGTTGACGAGACCGGGCGTGACGACGGCTCCGTCGAGCGCGACGCGCTCGTCGGCGGCCGGCTCGTCGCCCGCTCCGACCGCGCCGACGATCCCGTCCTCGACGAGCACCCAGCCGAACGGATGCTCGGTTCCCGCGTCGTCGCACGTGACGATCCAGCCCCTGGCGTAGAGGGTCTTCATGCCTCGAGGGGGACGATCTCGAAACGATCCACGTCCACCAGGCCGTGGTCGGTGAGCTTCAGGCTCGGGATCACCGAGAGGGCGAGAAACGCGAGCGTGAGGAACGGCGTCGCCCCCGTCCAGCCGAGACCGTGCGCCGCCTCGTTGCACGCGCGGCTCTGGGAGACGACGTCCGCGAGCGGCGCGTCCGACAGGAGCCCTGCGATCGGCAGCGGGCACTCGGCGAGCACGCGCCCGCCCTCGACCGCGACGATTCCGCCCCCGATCTCGGCGAGCCGGCCGACGGCGAACGCCATGTCGCCGTCGGTGACGCCGACGACGACCAGGTTGTGCGCGTCGTGGGCGACCGAGGAGGCGAGCGCGCCGCGCTGCAGCCCCGACCCGCTGACGAATCCCAGCCCGAGCCGGCCGGTCGCGAGGTGGCGCTCGACGACTGCGATCTTCGCGAGGTCCTGCGACGGGTCGGCGATCGCGAAGCCGTCCTCGACAGCTGGCTCGCGGATCAGCGATTCCGTCATCACCTGATCCGTGACGAGGCCGATGACCCGTGCGCTTCCGCCCTTCCACGGGATGGCGAAGCCGTCCGTGGCGAGCGGGCGGATACGCACCGACTGGCGGACCCAGTCGGGCACGTCGACCCGCGGGATGTCCTCGATCGGCCGGCCGCGCTTGAGAACGAGGTCGGGGGCGAAGCTCTCGAGGTCCGGAAGGATCAGGAGGTCCGCGAGGTAGCCGGGGCCGATCGCTCCGTGACGCCGAAGGCCGTGCCAGCGGGCGGCGTTGAACGACCCGAGCACGACCGCGTCCTCCGGGGCGACACCCGCAGCGACCGCCTCCCGCACCATCCCGTTGACGTGACCCGCGTCGACGATGTCCTCGGGATCGCGGTCGTCTGTGCAGAAGGCGATTCGATCGGTCCCGTACTCCGCGACGAGCGGGAGGAGCGCGTGGAGGTTCCGCGCCATCGACGCCTCCCGGATCAGGAGCCACATCCCCGCCCGGAGGCGCTCGCGTCCCTCCTCGACCGTGAGCGCCTCGTGGTCGGACGCGATCCCGGACGCCGCGTAGGCCTGCAGCTCCCTCCCCAGCACGCCCGGTGCGTGGCCGTCCACGTGCGCTGCGCCCTCGAGCGCGAGCTTCTCGAGCTCCTCCGGAGAGCCCGAGATCACCCCTGGGAAGTTCATCATCTCCGCGAGCCCGAGCACCCGCCTGCGGCGCATGAGCGACTCGAGGTCTCCCGGGGTCAACGGTCGCCGCGGCGACTCGAACCGCGACGCAGGCACACATGACGACGCCATGAAGAAGACGTCCAGCTGCAGCTCCGCGGTCGCGTCGAGCAGCCAGTGGACCCCGTCGACACCCAGCACGTTCGCGATCTCATGCGGGTCGGCGACGACCGCGGTCGTCCCGAGAGGGAGCACGAGCCGTGCGAACTCGTCGACCATCAGCTTCACGGACTCGAGGTGCATGTGCGCGTCGATGAACCCTGGGACGACGTAGCGGCCCGAGGCGTCGAGGGTCTCGAGGCTCTCGTACCGGCCGAGGCCGGCGACGACGCCGTCCACGATGGCGACGTCGACCGGGAGCCACTCCTTGGTGAACACGGACAACACGGTCCCGCCGCGGACGACGAGGTCGGCCGGCTCGTCTCCGCGGGCGACGGCGAGCCTGCGTTGAAGCGCGTCCATCGGAGGGAGCGTAATACGCTTCCGGTGTCGTGGACGTCCTCACGCCCGGCTCGCTCGGTGACGCGCTCCGCATGCGCGGCGACCATCTGGATGCCGTGGCCGTGCAGGGCGGCACCGACGTGCTGGTCGCGCTCAACTTCGACCGGCTCCGGCCGCCCACGCTCCTGAACCTCGCGGAGGTCGACGAGCTGCGCGGGTTCTCGCGCGAGAACGGGGGGCTTCGGATCGGCTCGGGGCTCACGTACAGCGAAGCCATGAGCGGAGCCGTGGCGGAGGCGCTCCCCGCGCTCGCCGAGGCGGCGCGCACGGTCGGGTCGCCGCAGATCCGGAACCGCGGGACGATCGGCGGCAACCTCGGGACCGCCTCGCCGGCGGGCGATGCGCTCCCGCCGTTGCTCGTGGAGGGCGCCGAGGTGGAGCTCGCGAGCGCAACCGGCTCGCGGAGGCTGCCGCTCGAGGAGTACCTCGTAGGCCCGAAACGGAGCGCGCTCGCTGCGGACGAGCTCATCGTCGCGGTGCACGTGCGCCCGAGCCGCCAGCCGCAGACGTTCATGAAGGTCGGGCCGCGGAACGCGATGGTCATCGCCGTCTGCTCGCTGGCGCTCGTTGCCGATCGCGAGCGTGGCGAGCTGCGTGCCGCGTTCGGCTCCGTCGCTCCCGTGACACGCCTCGTCAGGGCTCCGCTCGACGAGGCAGGGTCGTTTCCGGAGCAGGTGGCCGCCGCCGCGAGCCCGATCGACGACGTTCGCGGCACGGCCGCCTACCGCCGTCACGCGCTGCGCGTGCTCACGACGCGAGCTCTCGAGAGGTGCCTGGCGTGAGGATCGAGCTGACGGTGAACGGCGAGCGGCGCGAGACCGACGTGTGGGCCGGCGAGAGCCTGCTCACGACGCTCAGGGACCGCCTCGACCTGCCAGGCTCGAAGAACGCCTGCGAGCAGGGCGAATGCGGCTCGTGCTCGGTGCTCCTCGACGGCGTGCTCGTGTGCTCGTGCCTCGTTCTCGGCGCACAGGCCGCCGGGCACGAGGTCGTGACCGTGGAGGGTCTCGCCGACGACGACGTGCTGCATCCGGTGCAGGAGGCGTTCGCCGAGACCGGGGCCGTGCAGTGCGGCTTCTGCACGCCCGGCTTCGTCGTCGCGACGGCGGACCTGCTCCGGCGGCACCCCGACCCGACCGACGACGAGATCAGGGAGGCGCTCTCCGGGAACCTCTGTCGCTGCACCGGGTACCAGAAGATCCTCGACGCCGTGCGCCTGGCGGCGAGCCGATGAGCGCCCCGGCCCGCACGCGAACGCTGCCGCGCGGTCGCGCAGAGCCGGCGGAGCGTCGGCAGGACGCGGTTCCGAAGGTCCGGGGCGAGTTCGCGTACTCGAGCGACCTGCACGCAGCCGGGATGCTCTGGGGGCACACCGTCCGGAGCCCGCACGCGCAGGCACGCATTGTCGAGATCGACGTCTCGCAGGCGCTCGCGCTTCCCGGCGTGCACGCCGTCCTCACGCACGAAGATGTTCCCGGGCAGAAGACCTACGGCCTGGAGTTCCCCGACCAGCCCGCGCTCGCGATCGATCGCGTCCGGTACTTCGGCGAGGCCGTCGCCGTCGTCGCCGCCGAGGAGCCCGAGCAGGCACGTCGCGCCGCAGCGGCGGTCCGCGTCGAGTACGAGCCGCTCGAGCCGGTCGTCGATCCCGAGCTCGCGATGGAGATGGAGCCTCTCCACCCGGAGCGCCCGACGATGGGCCACGGATACCGCGACGATCCGAGGCCGAACGTCGTTCGGTCGATCGTCATCCGCCGCGGCGATCCCGACAGAGGGGCGGATGTGACCGTAACCGGCACGTACGAAGTCGGGCAGCAGGATCAGGCCTTCCTCGGCCCGGAGTCGGGTCTCGCGATTCCGGACGGCAGCGGCGGGGTCGACATCTACGTTGCGACGCAGTGGCTGCACGTCGACCGCGACCAGGTCGCACCGTGTCTGGGGCTCGAGCCGGAGCAGGTGCGGATCCACCTCGCCGGGGTCGGCGGCGCCTTCGGCGGACGCGAAGACCTTTCCATCCAGATCCACGCGGCACTGCTGGCGCTCCGCACGAGTCGCCCGGTGAAGATGGTCTACAACCGCGAGGAGTCCTTCGTCGGCCACGTCCACCGCCACCCGGCGCGCATCTGGGCCGAGCACCGGGCGACGAGCGAGGGAGCGCTCGTGGCGGTGCGGATGCGGATCCTCATCGACGGCGGCGCGTACGCGTCCAGCTCGAGTGCCGTGATCTCGAATGCCTGCGCCTTCGCGGTCGGTCCGTACGCGGTCGACAACGTCGAGATCGAGGGTCTCGCGGTCTACACGAACAACCCGCCGTGCGGCGCGATGCGCGGATTCGGGGCTGTGCAATCCTGCTTCGCGGCCGAGGCGCAGATGGACAAGCTCGCAGCTGCGCTTCGGATCGACCCGGTCGAGCTCCGGCTCCGGAACGCCCTCGAGCCCGGCGGGATGCTGCCGACGGGCCAGGTCGTGACAGGGTCTCTGCCCACGCGAGAGGTGATCCACCGCGCTGCCGCGCTCCCGATTCCGGAGCCCGAGGAGCTGCCACGCGACGCGATCCGGCTTCCCGGCGGCGCGGGCAACACGACGAGGGGAGACGGCGTCCGCCGCGGCGTCGGCTTCGCGGCGGGCTTCAAGAACATCGGCTACTCGGAGGGTTTCGACGACTCCTGCGCCGCCCGCGTGTGTCTTCGCGGGGACGGGAGCGCGGTCGTCCACTGCGCCGCGGCCGAGGTCGGCCAGGGCGTCGTCGACGTGATGCTCCGCATCGCGCGGAGGGAGCTCGGGACCGACGAGGTCGTGCT
The DNA here is from genome assembly GCA_046484465.1 of Gaiellaceae bacterium. Lineage (GTDB taxonomy): Bacteria > Actinomycetota > Thermoleophilia > Gaiellales > Gaiellaceae > GMQP-bins7. Next base: position 838 of record JAWOIV010000001.1, on the reverse strand, counting down.
CGCCGGCGGCTGCACGCGCGAGGTCGGCTCGGCCGGGTCGACCTCGGCGTCGCGGATGACCTGGATGGCCGCCGGGGCCGTCCAGCTCGCATGTCGGGCCGCGCTCGAGGAGCAGGGGCGGTGCCCCGGGAAGGAAGTCGACGTCGAGCGCGTCTACCGCCACCCGCGCACGTTCCCGCTCGATCCCGAGACCGGTCAGGTCACGGACGGCCCCGCCCACGTGGCGCTCGCCGTGGCCGCGATGCGCGTCGTCGTCGAAGTCGACATCGACCTCGGTCTCACGCGCGTCGTCTGGATCGGAACCGTGCAGGACGTAGGGAACGCCCTCAGCCGACAGGCGGTCGAGGGTCAGATCGAGGGCGGCATCGCGCAGGGGCTCGGGCTCGCAGTCATGGAGGAGATCCAGACCCGCAACGGAGCGATCGCGAACGCGAGCTTCACCGACTACCTGATCCCCACGTTCCTCGACATGCCGCCTGTCGTGTCCGAGCTCGTCGAGGAGCCAGAGCCGGACGCTCCCTACGGCGTCAAGGGTGTCGGCGAGCCGCCGACGGTCGTGTCGACGGCGGCGGTCGCCGCCGCGCTGCGCGCCGCGAGCGGCCGTGAGCTGGCACGCGTCCCCGTGCGGCCGGACGACATCGTCGGGCTCTAGGGGCTCCGGGCACCCTCGCCTATCGGGAGAGATCGTCGAGAAGCTCCGCGAGGAGCCGGTACGCGCGCTGCGTCGCCGAGATGCTCACGCTCTCGCCCGGCGCATGCGGGCCGAGGATCGTCGGGCCGATCGAGATCATCTGGATGCCGGGCAGCTTCTCGCCGATCACCGCGCACTCGAGTCCTC
>JAWOIV010000100.1:0-3682 GCA_046484465.1 Gaiellaceae bacterium | reverse complement strand
TGAAGACCATCTTGATCATGGAAGATGATCCCTATCATGCCCGGTTGATGCGCCGTATGTTGGAAAATGATGGCTATACGGTTATTCACGCGGGTACTGGTGAGGAAGGCTTGCGTTTGGCATTGGAATATGTGCCCGATATGATTTTGTTGGATATGGGATTGCCTGACCTGGAGCACGGAGGCGAGGGGATCCGCTTCCACCCGGACATCCGCGCGCTCCGGCGCGCGCGTGTCTGGCCGCGGCAAGACCGCGCTCCGTGGCCGCAGCTCACCGGGCGCCAGTCCTGGGTCCTCGACCGCCCGGTCAGCCGTGGGTGGGGATGGCAGGAGGGCAGATGGATCCCGCTCGAGGCGACGCTCGCGCGCCCGGTTCCAGGGATCGAGCGCCTCGTCGAGGCCGACCGAACCGTCCTGCGTGTGGGGCTCGGCACCTCGGACTACGTCCGTGGCGTGCGCTGGGTGGCCTCCGACCTGGACGCCGTGGCTCGCCGCATCCTCATCGAGCCCCTCGCCGCGCCCCGCCGCGTCGCGGCGCTCCTGCCGCTCGCCGAGGCGGCCGCAGCAGGGCTCTTCGCGTTCGCGGTCGGCTGGCAGAGCCGCATGGTCGGCCTGATCGCGCTCGTGCGGCCTCGCATGCGCTTCGACGAAGAGGGGCGGCTGCACGACTGGGACGGCCTGCCGGCAGCGGAGTGGCCGAACGGCAAGGGCCTCTACTTCTGGCACGGCGTGGAGATGACCGAGAGCGCAGGCTCGAACCCAGACGCTGTCACCCCGCGGCGTGTCCTCGGGTGGGCGAACGCCGAGCGCCGGCGGGTCGCGATCGAGCGGATCGGGCTCGAGCGGTTCATGCAGGCCGTCGGCGCGGAGGTGATCCAGCAGGACGACTACGGCCGCCTCTGGCGCACGGCCCGCGAGGTGGACGGCGAGGAGTTCGTCGCGGTCGAGGTCGTCAACTCGACGGCCGAGCTGGACGGCACCTACCGCCGCTACTTCCTGCGCGTCCCGCCGAGCGTTCGTAGCGCGAGGCGTGCGGTCGCCTGGACGTTCGGGCTCACCAAGAGGGTGTACGAGCCGGCGGTGGAGTCGTGACCGGCCTTCGCATCGTCGCCGAGCAGGAGTCGGACACCCGGATCGTCTTCCGGATCGAGCGAGAGCTCTGGGACGGCGTGGCCGAGGTAGGTCGGGTCGAGGTGGATGTCGCGCGCCACCTCGACCCGAGGGTCTCGATCCGCGTCCTCCGACTCGAGCACGCGCAGACGGGGCCGATCGAAGTCTCGATGTCGTAAGACCAGGGAGGAGATTCACCATGGACTGGCAGAAGGTCGAAGGACAGCTCGACAAGGCATTCCGGGCGAAGCCGGAGCGCATCGGCGAGTCGCTCGTCGTCCATCGCCGGCGGCCGCTCGCGCTCGCCCCGGTGATGGAGAGCGCGATGACGGAAGACGAGCGAGACGAGCACGGCGACCTCGCAAGCTGGCCCGCGAGCGTCCAGCAGCTCCTCGACGAGATCGTCGCCCAGGACGAGCTTCTGCGCTTCTACTGGGAGAGTTTCGGGCCGATGAGCTGGGTCGCGGGGATGATCCTCGTCGGCACCGGCCGGCGCCGGTACGTCGGCGTGTGGGACGAGGTCGAGTCGTACCGCCTGTTCGCTGCGGTCGAGCCCTGGGACGATGCCCTCGCGCTCTCGTCGGCGGTCTCGGCGTACCTCGTCGTCAACGGCCGCCGGCACGGGGACGGGCTCTTCGGGAGCCTTCCGCAGGAGGTCTCGAACGACTGTCCCGAGCTCCTGCCGACTCCCGTCGTGAAGCAGGCGCTCTTCGACTACATGCAGTGGGCCGAGAGCGTCGACCCCGGTTCCTGGGCCCTGCTTGCCTCCGAGCACTACGGGCGCATGGTCGAGCCCGACCATCTCACGCGGTCGCTCGACGTCCTTCGGACGATGCCGTCCCTGGATCGCGTCGGCGACTGGCTCGAGGAGCTCGAGCGCGAGAGCGACGAGCTGTCGTGCGAGGCCCGGCAGAGGCTCTTCGACGAGTGGTTCGAGACGGCCTACGCGGTTCGGGGCGGGGTGGGGAGGCGATGAGGTGCATCCCGCTCGTCACCCCGGACGGCGAGGAGGTCGGAACGGCGTGCGGTGTCTTCCCGGACGAGCTGGTCGAGATCGTGATCGACCCGGAGGCCCTCGAAGGCCTGGACGCTCCTGACCCCGACGTGAGCGATCCGGACAGCAGTCAGACCGCTGATGGCGACAAGGATGTCCGTCGCTGACAAGGCGAGACGCCATGTTGCCCCGTCTGTTGCCCCCCTCGGTGTACCGCTCGCGAGCGGGGGTGAGAAGTGTCCTATTTACAGGGATTTCGGGAGTGGGCCGGGTTGGATTCGAACCAACGACCTTGGGATTAAAAGTCCCCTGCTCTGCCAGCTGAGCTACCGGCCCGCGGCGCCAGTGTAGGACGCGGCGGCGCTACCCGGACGCGGCGCGACGGTAGATACCCGCCTCGCGTTCGAGGAGCCCCTCGTCGACCAGGTGGCGCCGCATGGAGGCCACGTCGTCGTGCACGGGTAGGAGGACGCCGTTCACCTCGCGCTCGCCGTACTCCCGGTCAGGCTCGAAGCGAGCGGCCACGTACTCCAGCACGAGCCTGCGCTTGGCCGCGCGGGCGGGGAGCGCCGTGATGCGGCCCTCGCCGTCGACGAAGTTGCGGAGCACCGCGGCCTGCTCGGGGCTCGCGTCGCTCATGTCTGCACGCTTTCGCGGCGTCGAGGCCGCTCGTGCTGCTCGCGAGAACGCACCGAGGTCGACCTCGAGCCCGCTCTCGCCCTGGCGGATCATCCCGGCTCCGACGAGGTGCGCGAGCGCGCGGGCCGCTTCGTCCTCGGAGACGCCGGCCAGGGTTGCCGCCTCGGCCACGGACGTCGCTCCGAGCGCGACCGCGGAGAGCACGCGCAGCCGCCGCTCGTCGGCGAGCCGTCCGAGGATCAGCGCGGGATTGGGCTCCAGGCTCACGATCGCGACACGGTAGCGCGGTGGAGGGTTCTCTCCGCGGCGCCGCTCTACACTGCCGGACGGGCCCCCATCGACTAGCGGCCCAGGTCACAGCCCTTTCAAGGCTGTAGCGCGGGTTCGAATCCCGCTGGGGGCATCGGGCGGTTAGCTCAGCTGGTAGAGCGCCTGCTTTACACGCAGGAGGTCACAGGTTCAAGCCCTGTACCGCCCACCTCTTTCGCAGGACGGGGATCCGCCGAGCGGATCCCCGTCCGCGGGAATGTCCTGAAGCGCCACGGCTTCGCCGTGGCTGATCGCTTAGATCGTCCGTCTCACCGCGTTGGAGACTCCGGTTTCGCCAAACGGAACCCCGCCCCGCGGGATTGTCCTGAGGCCCTGCCGTTCGTCCCGTGTTCCCGCGCGGCTACGGTGGACACGTGAACAAGGACGTCAAGTCCTTCGTGGCGGGCCTTCGGCGCGCTGGTCTCACGGTCGAGCGCTCTGGCGGCGGGCACTATCGCGTCCGCGACGCGGACGGCGCGACGATCGCCTTTGTCCCCTTCTCGCCCTCGACGAACCGCTGGCGCGAGAACACGATCGCGCAGCTCCGCAAGCGGGGGATCGAGCTCGACCGGCGGGCGTAGCCCGCCGCTGATCTCTAGCGCATCGCGGCGGGCGAGCTCACGCGCTCGTC
>JAWOIV010000095.1:0-12762 GCA_046484465.1 Gaiellaceae bacterium | reverse complement strand
GAAGCGCAACCGCTCGCAGCTCGACCGGAATCGATGTGGCCCGCACCAGGAGCGCCCCCACCCTGCGCATTCCCTCTTCCGGCATCGATGCGACCCAGAAGTTCTCGGTCGCGACGATCAGTCGGAGCCCGAGCTCGACGTCGCTATTCGCGGCCCAGTCGAGCGCCGCGCGAAGCTCCTCGCGCTCTGTGAGGCCGGTGAGGATGTCGAAGGCGGTCTCGTGTTTGCCGAGGCGGCCGCCGTGCGCGATCTCGAGCATGCGCTCGGCGTGTCGGCGCCGGATGTTCTCGGCCTCGGCGGATGCCTCGAGCTGCTCGGCCGCGAACTCGCGGATCGTCTCGAGCATCCAGTACCGCTCCTCGCCGCGACGGCCCGTGCGCCGGCGGACGAGGTTCTTGTCCAGAAGGGACGCCAGGACGTCGAGATCCGCGTTGCAGACCGTCTCCGCCGACTCGAGCGTGCAGCCGCCCCGGAAGACCGAGAGCCTGCGGAAGAGCTGCTGCTCGTCGGGATCGAGCAGGTCGTACGACCAGGCGATGGTCGCGCGCAGGGTGGCGTGGCGCTCGTCCGCGTCACGCGTGCCCTTGAGCAGGTCGAGCCGGGCCTCGAGGCGCTCGAGCAGGGCCTCGGGCGAGAGCAGCTTCGTGCGCGCCGCAGCCAGCTCGAGCGCGAGCGGGAGGTAGTCGAGGCGCGCGCACAGCTCGCCGACGGCCTTGCCGTCTTCGAGGTCGGGGCGGACGGCGTGCGCACGCTCGAGGAAGAGCGCGGTTGCCTCGTCCTCGGCGAGCGGCGGTAGGTCGATCTCTGCCTCGCCTTGTATCCGTAGCGGCTCGCGGCTCGTGACGAACAGGCGCAGCGCCGGAGCGGCGGCCACGAGGTCGGCCAGCGGGCGGGCGACGGCAGGGAGGAGATGCTCGATGTTGTCGCAGAGGACATGCGTACGCTTGCCGGCCACACGGGCGGCGATCGCCTCGGGCCCGGCCTCGGCGGCTCCCAGGCGCTCGGCGATCGTCGTCAGAACGAGCCCCGGCTCGCGCAGCGGCGCCAGCGCGCAGAAGACGGTGCCTCCCTCCGCCTCTTCTGCGAGCAGGCGGCAGAGCTCGAGCGTGAAGCGGGTCTTGCCCGTGCCGCCGGGGCCGAGCACCGTGAGCACCCTGGGATCCCGGTCGTACACGCGCGAGACTGCCTCGAACAGCTCGCGCTCGCGGCCGAGGAAGCGCGTCGCAGGGGTTGGTAGCTCGACCGAGCCAGGCGTGCGCAGCGGAGGAAACTCGTCGAGCCCGAGCTGGTAGAGGCGGATCGCCCCCTCGAAGTCCTTTAGCCGGTGCGTCCCCAGGTCTCGCAGCGGCTCTTCTTCCAAGAGCGCCGCGGTGGCCGGCGAGCACACGATCTGGCCACCCGCGGCGAGAGCCGCCACCCGTGCCCCGCGGTGCACGTCGATCCCGACGTAGCCTTCACCGGCGAGGGTCGGCGAGCCCGTGTGCAGGCCCATGCGCACCGAGATCGATCCGGCCGTGAGTGCCTGCTGTCCCTGACGTGCCGCCCCTGCTGCCCCCTCGGCCGTCGGGAAGGCGCAGAAGAAGGCATCACCTTGCGTGTCGACCTCGACTCCGCCGAACGCGGTGAAGGCCGCGCGCAGCACCCGGCGGTGCTCGGCGAGCGCCTCCGCGTAGGCGTCGGGCCCGAGCGTGTGCAGCAGCCTCGTCGACCCCTCGATGTCCGTAAAGAGGAAGGTGACTGTGCCGGTGGGGAGGGTTTGCGACATCACTCCGAGCGTAGGACACCTTCGTCGCGAGCGGCAACCTGTCGAACCTCGCCTCGTGGCTCAGAGCCACAAGGCGCGCCTGGTGACGCGACGATGCTGGTCAGGGAAGGAGCGCGTGGGCTGCTGAGTGGGCGCGGCGGGCGGCCTCGTCGAGCGGCAGGCCCCAGAAGCGGTCGGGCGTGGAGAAGATCTCCACGTCGAGCGAGCCGTCCCAGCCTGCGGCGACGAGCGCGCGCACGACGTCGGCCGTATGCGCGCCGCTCTCGCCGGGGAGAACCCGGTCCGTGCGACCGGGCTCTGTCGGTTCATCCGCGACGTGGAGCCCAGTCACTCGTCCTGCCGCCGCCGCGATGGCTGCCGGATCCTCGTGCCAGAGGTTGTAGGTGTCCACCATCACGCCGACGTCGTCGAGACCCGCCTCGTCGAGGACGGCAAGGGCGTCGGCCACGGTGTGCACGAACGACACCGTGTCGTCCTGGCCCGGGTGGATCGGCTCGAGGCCGAGTCGGACTCCGGCGTCGCGTGCTGCGGACGCGATCTCGCGGAGGCCCTCGACGACGAGCAGGTGCGCGTCGGCCGGGTCGAGGTCGCCGACCGGACCGGTGATCACGAGGATCGACTCCGGCTCGTACGCGGCGAGCCGGTGGACGCTCGCGCGGATCGCGTCCACGCGCTCGGCGACGTCCGGCGGGCCTTCCATGCCCGGGAGGAGGAGGGGAAGGATCGACGGCACGGCCGGGATGCAGTTCGCGACCGAGAGCCCCGCCTCGCGCAGGAGCCCGATGTTGGAGGCCTCGTCCTCGGGCAGCTTCATCTCCCAGATTCCGATGGCGTCGAAACCGGCGGCTGCGTACGCGGCCACGTCCTCCTCGAACGAGGCACCGACCGTCGAGATCTCGGAGAGCGCGAGTCTCATCGGCGTGCGAGCGGCATCTTGGAGAGCAGGCGTCGCGGGAGCGCGGGCTTCGTGAGCTCCTTGTAGACGAGGTAGCCGGAGCCCGCGCCGAGCCCCGGGCCCGGGTGCGTGGAGGCGCCGATGTGCCAGAGGCCGTCGACGGGTGTCCTGTGCCCCGGCGTCTCGGGCAGGGGCCGGAAGAGGAAGTTCTGGTCGAGCGCGCACGAGCCGCCGTAGATGTCGCCCGCGACGAGATTGACGTTCTGCGCCTCGACGTCCGCAGGGGAGAGCACAACCCGCTTCAGCGTCGCGCGCTCGAGGTTCCGGAGGTGTCGACCGAGGCGCTCGGTGACCCGGTCCGCGTAGGCCTCGCGGAGCTCCTCCGTCCAGGTGCCGTCGCCGACGTCGATCTCCCCCGCTGCGTCGCCCTTCACGCGGCCCGCGGGGAGCTCCTGGAGCTGGATCCAGACGATCCACGAGCCATCCGGAGCTCGGGACGCGTCGACGGCCATCGGCTGGCCGCACACGATCGTTGCCTCGGCGGGGAGGAGGCCGCGCTCGGCCTCGTTGACCGCACGCGAGACGCCGTCGAGCCCCGGCGTCACGTGGACGATGGCGGTGCGCGCGAGGCGCTCGTCGCCTGCCCAGTCAGGCGGCTCGCGCATGGCGATGTGGATCTGCATCTCGCCGCGCCCGTACCGGAAGCGGGATGCGGCACGTGCGACGTCCTCCGGCACCTCGCCCTTGCCGAGGAGGCTGCCGTAGAGCTGCGTCGGCGTGACGCTCGCGACCACCGCCCGCTCGGCGCGGATCACCTCGCCGTCCGAGAGGCGCACTGAGGTCGCCTTCCCGCCGGAGACGAGCACGCGCTCGACCTCTGCGCCGGCACGCACTTCTCCACCCGCGTCCCGGACGATCCCTGCGAGCGCATCGACGAGCGCGACGCCGCCGCCGCGCGGGACGGGCATGCCGCCGAGCTGGAGCGCGCATGCGATCACCTGCGTCATGAACCCGGAAGTGGCCTGGTCGGGCCCGAGCCCCGTGTGGAGCACCCACGGCGCGAGCAGGCCGTGCGCGGCGTCCGACTCGAAGGTGTCGCCGAGCCAGTCGCGGCAGCTGACGAGCGCGCCTCCGAGGTACGCGAGGAGACCGCGGCGGCCGAACCGGCGGAGTGCCTGTCGTCCGAGCCCGAGACCGGTGGGCGACCACAGCTCGGCGCCGAGGACGCCGAACGAGAGGTCGGCGTTCGCCATGAACTCCTCGAACATCACCTGCCAGGCGGCGCCGTCTCCGGCGGCATGGCGGTCGAGCTCCGTGACGTTCTCCTCCAGCGAGGTCGTGAGGAACGCGCTCGAGCCGTCCGGAAAGGCGGACGCCGTCGGGAGCTCCGTGTTGAGGTACTCGACACCGCGTCGATCGAGCTCGTCCTTCAGCTCGGCGTAGGCCGCAGAGCCCGTGAAGAGCGGGTGCCAGGAAGCGAGGAGCTCGTGCGTGAAGCCGGGAGCCGTCAGATCCGATGTGGTGCGGATGCAGCCCCCAAGGGTCTGCTCGCGCTCGAGCACGCAGACGCTCCAGCCCGACCGGGAGAGGAGCGCTGCGCCGGCGAGCGAGTTGATCCCGGCACCGACGAAGACCGCGTCGAAGGCCGCCATTCGACGCGCGACCATAGCAGCGCCGGTTCTCGCTTGACATGTCAGGGCGTCGTGTGACTGAATCCACTCGTGCTCCTGCGAGAGGTCGAATACGCGCGCCCCTCGACCGTCGACGAGGCAATCGCGCTGCTCGCCGGGTACGAGGGCGCACGCGCGCTCGCCGGCGGGCAGACGCTCGTCAACGTGATGAAGGCGCGCGCCGCGTCGCCGGAGGTGCTCGTCGACCTGAACGACCTCGACGAGCTGCGTGGGATCGGCTTCTCCGCGGACGGCATGCTCGAGCTCGGCGCGATGGCGACGTACGAGCAGGTCATGGCGTCGTCCGAGGTGGAGGTCGCGCGCCCCATCCTCGCCGAGGTCGTGTCGACGATCGGAGACGTCCAGATCCGGAACCGCGGCACGATGGGCGGGAACGTCTGCGTCGCCGACCCCACGAACCACCTGCCGCCGCTCCTCGTCGCGCTCGACGCGACGTTCACCATCCGCGCGCAGGAGTCCGAGCGCACGGTGTCCGCCGGGGACTTCTTCCTCGGGGTGTACATGACCGCCGTCGGCGAGGGGGAGCTCCTGACGAAGATCGGCGTCCGACCATCGAGCGGCGCGGGTGACGGGTTCGCCGGGCTGACGATCGGCGCCCACGGGACGTACATCGCGAACGCGGCTGCGACGATCTCGAGCGACGGCGTACGCATCGCTCTCGGTTGCGTCGCTGCGACGCCGGTACGCGCGACGTCGATGGAGGACCACCTGGCGGGCAGCGACTTCTCGGAGAGCGCGGTCCGGGCAGCCGCAGAAGGGCTGGGCGCGATGCTCGACCCGCCCTCCGACGTCCATGGATCAGCCGACTTCCGCCGGCACGTCGCGGAGGTCTCTGCCGTCCGCGCCGTCCTGCAGGCGGCCTCGAGGAGAAGGGAGCCCTAGGTGGCAGCACCCGCTGCGAGCCGTGCGATCACGGTCGAGATCAACGGCGAGTCGTTCGAGCTCGAAGTGCCGGCCAGGCGCCTGCTCGTCCATCTCATCCGGGACGACCTCTCGCTGACGGGCACGCACATCGGCTGCGACACCGGGAACTGCGGCGCGTGCACGGTGCACATGGACGGCGTCCCGGTGAAGAGCTGCATGCTCCTCGCGGTGCAGGCAGACGGCGCGAAGCTCACGACCGTCGAGGGCCTCGCGCCGAACGGAGAGCTGACACCGCTGCAACGCGCGTTCAACGAGCACCACGCGCTCCAGTGCGGGTACTGCACCCCCGGGATGCTGATGAGCGCAACGGCTCTCCTCGAGCGGAACTCGCACCCGTCGGAGGAGGACGTCCGCTACGCGCTGCAGGGAAACATCTGCCGCTGCACGGGGTACGTGAACATCGTCGAGGCCGTGATGGCCGTCGGGCAGGGGGGTGGGCAGTGACGACGACGGTCACCGAGGAGACCACCACCCTGAAGAAGGGCTTCGTCGGGCAGTCGATCCCGCGCAAGGAGGACCGGCGGCTCGTCGAGGGGCAGGGAACGTTCTTCGACGACATGCGCCGGCACGGGATGGGCTACGTCCACTTCGTCCGCTCGCCGTACGCGCACGCGAAGATCGTCTCCATCGACGTCTCCAAGGCCCTGGAGCTCGACGGCGTGTACGGGACTCTCACGGGCGACGAGGTCGCGATCCTCACCGACCCGTTCTTCGAGATGTCCGTCGAGCCCGGCGGGAACATCACCGACTACGCGCTCGCGGTCGGGAAGGTCCGCCACTCGGGCGAACCGGTCGCGGCCGTCTGCGCGGCGACGCGCGAGCTCGCCCGGGACGCCGCGGAGCTCGTCGAGGTCGACTACGACCCGCTGCCCGTGCTCGTGGACGCGGAGGAGTCCCTGAAGGACGAGGTCGTGCTCCACGACGACGCCGGGTCGAACGTCGTGTGGTCGGGCGTGTTCGACTGGGGCGACATCGACACCGCGCTCGCCGAGGCGGATCACGTGGTGAAGATCGACAGGCTCCACTTCCACCGCTTCTCGTCGACGCCGCTCGAGTGCGCCGGCGCGCTCGTGGAGTTCGACAAGGGCACCGGCGAGTGGACGCTCCACTGCAACCACCAGATGCCCGGAATTGGGGCGATCTGGATGGCGCCGGCGCTCCGCTGCGGGATCGACAAGCTCCGCTTCGTCACCCAGGACATCGGCGGCGCGTTCGGGAACAAGATCTGCCTGCATCCGCAGTACGTCGTCCTGTGCCTCATGGCGCGGAAGCTCGGTCGCGCGGTGCAGTGGACGGAGTGGCGCACCGACCAGCACACCGCGAACGCGCACGGGAACGAGCGCACGTTCCTCGACATCGAGGTCGGCGTGATGGCCGACGGGACGATGACGGGGTTCAGCGTGAAGGCGCTCGACGACTGCGGCGCCTTCCCTCGCTACGAGCCGCTCGGCTGCATCATCTGGGCGCAGGTCACGCCCGGGACGTACGCGTGGCGAAACGTCCGCGTCGACTTCACGCAGGTCTGCACGAACAAGTCGCCCGTGTCGCCGAACCGCGGGTACTCACGCATGCAGCATCTCTGGCTGACCGAGCGGATCATCGACATCGTCGCGCACGAGCTCGGGTTCGATCCGGTGGAGATCCGCAAGCGCAACTACGTGAAGGCGGAGCAGATGCCGTACGAGACGCCGAACGGCTGCGTCTATGACTCGGGCGACTACGCGGCGGCGCTCGACATCGCGCTCGAGCTCATCGACCACGGCTCGATCGAGGAGCGACGGAAGGAGGCGGCGGAGCGCGGCAAGCTCCTCGGCTTCGGGATCGGCTCGACGCTCGACTCGGGTACGAACAACTTCGGGCAATCGACACTTCTCAACCCCGATCTCCAGTTCTCCGGAAACAACGAGGCGGCGTCCGTGAAGCTCGACATCTTCGGCGAGGTCGTCGTCACGCTCGGCACCGTGCCCCAGGGGCAGGGGCACGAGACGACGGCGGCACAGGTCGTGGCGGACATCATCGGCTGCTCGCCCGACCAGGTGAACGTGCGCCGCGGGCACGACACGTGGTTCAACTCGCACGCCGGCTTCTCGGGTACGTACGCGAGCCAGTTCGCCTTCACGGGCCTGGGCGCGGTGAAGGGCGCCGCGGAGCTCCTCCGGGACGAGATGGTGCAGCTCGCGGCGGCCGTTCTGCAGGCGCCGGCCGAGGGGATCGAGCTCGCGGGCGGGTTCGCGCGAATCAAGGATGGCCCCGAGGAGGCGGCCCTCCCGTTCATGGCGCTCGGCGCGATCGTGAACGCGAACAACGCGTTCCTGCCACCGGACTTCAACCCGACGCTGAACCACCGCTACGTCTGCCGTCCCTACTTCGGGATGGTCGACAAGGAGAAGAAGACCGGCAAGCTGACGCTCACGTATGCGACGCAGATCCACGCGGCCGTCGTCGAGGTCGATCCCGAGACGGGCGAGGTCGACATCGTCGACTATGCCGCGGTCGACGATTGCGGCGTCCGCATCCATCCACAGATCGTCGAGGGCCAGGTGCACGGGGCCACCGCGCACGCGATCGGCGCCGCCCTCTCGGAGGAGTTCGTCTACGACGAGGAGGGCACGCTCCTCACCTCCAACTTCTACGACTACCACGTGCCGCACGCGATGGACATGCCGCCACTGAAGACGGGTGCGATGGAGTCGCCCTCCCCGGTGGCCCCCCTCGGCGCAAAGGGCATGGGCGAGGGCGGCGGCGGCGGGATCCACTGCATCTGCGCCGCGATCCAGGACGCGCTCGAGCCCGTGGGCAAGCCCATCGTGCGGACGAGCTGCAACCCGCCCCACCGCGTGTGGGCGATGCTCCAGGACCCGGAAGCGACCCGTGCCAACGTGGAGGTGGTGTCGAAGTGATCGTCAGTGGGACGAAGGAGCTCCCGGCGTCGCGCGAGACCGTATGGAGCGTGATCAACGAGCCGTCCGAGATGGCGAAGCTCATGCCTGGAGTGGAGAGCTTCGAGATCACGGACGACCGCCACTGGACGGCGAAGGTGAAGGTCCCGCTCGGGCTCGGCGGCCTGAAGATGACGATCGACTTCGAGCGCCTCGAGGAGCGGCCGCTCGAGTTCGCGGCCATGCGCGCCAAGGGCAAGGGCGTCGGCGCGCTGATGGACATGAAGACGTCCTTCACGCTCTCCGAAGCAGGCGAGGGCACATCGATGGACTGGGAGGCGGACGTCAAGATCGCCGGGCCAGTCGGGTCGATGGGCCAGCGCGTCCTGCAGCCGATCGTGAACCAGCAGGTCTCCCAGGTGCTCGACGCGCTCGAGAAGCGCGTGAGCGAAGCCGCCGCGCCCGGCGAGTAGGCGGGCGAGCGTCATGGCCCCGCCGTTCCGCATCGGCGTGATGCAGCTCACCATGGAGCCGCTCGAGGAGATGCTCGAGTCGGCCCGCGTCATGGACCGCGCGGGGATGGACACGATCTGGCTCGCCGAGGCGTACCCGTGGTGGCGCAAGCACGGGATGGAGGCACGGTCGTCGACCGTCGTCTCTGCGCTCATGGCCCGCGAGACGGAGCGGCTGACGATCGGCTGGGGGATCATCTCGCCCTTCACCCGTCACCCGGTGCAGGTGGCGATGGACGCGCGCGTCGTGCAGGAGGCGGCCGGGCCGGGGCGGTTCCTGCTCGGCTTCGGGACGTCGAAGATCTTCCTCAACAACATCCGCTCGCAGACGAAGAAGACGCTCGGCCCCATGCGCGACGCCATCACGATCGTCCGCGGTGTTCTCGGCGGCGAGCCGTTCGAGTACGAAGGCGAAACGTGGAGCGCGTCCGTCCCCGGGCTCCGGGCCGAGGCGCACACGCCGCGCGACGTCCCGCCCGTGTACATCGGAGCGACTGCGCCCAAGATGCAGGCGCTCGCGGGCGAGCTCGCCGAAGGCGTCCTCACGCCGTCGATCACAACGCCTGCGTTCGTCCGCTACACCCGGGACATCGTCGGCGAGGAGCTCGATGTGGGCTGCACGATCGTCGCCTCCATCCACGACACGGATCGCGACGCCGGCCGCGACGGCGCGCGCGAGATCGCGGGGATGTACCTCGCGAACAAGTTCCAGAACATCAAGGGCGCCGCCGACACGCTGCTGGACCTCGCGGAGATCGAGATGGACGAGCTCGCTCCCGTCGCGGAGGCGATGGAGCAAGGCGGACGGCTCGCCGCCAAATCCAAGGTCACCGACTCGCTCCTCGACCGCTGCAAGCCGATCGCCGGGACGCCGGCGGACTGCATCGCTGCGATCGAGGAGTACCGCGACGCCGGCTGCACCCACGTCATGCTCGAGCTATGGGGCGACCACCGGCACGACCAGATCCGCCTGTTCGGGGAGAAGGTCCTCCCGCACGTCCGTGGCTGAGCCGAAGGTAGACCGCGAGCGCCTCGTCGCCTGGGCGAGCGAGGCGATCGGCGTCCCCTCCTTCACCGGCTCGGAGGAGGGAATGGCGGAGCTGATGCGCGAGACGTTCCTCGGCATGGGCCTGCACGTGCAGTGGCAGCAGGTCGAGGACGGGCGCGCGAATGTGCTCGGCATCCGCGAAGGCGCAGGCGGAGGGCCGAGCCTCATGTTCAACGGGCACATGGACACCTCGTACTCCGGTCGTGAGCCGTGGCTCGCGCACGTGCCCGGGTTCCAGCCGAGCGCGTTCGTCGAGGACGGGCGGCTGTACGGGCTCGGGATCTCGAACATGAAGGGCGCGCTCGCCTGCTACGTGGAGGCGCTCCGCGCGCTCGACGACGCGGGCGTCCGGCTGCGCGGGGATGTGATGATCGCGGCGGTCTCGGGCGAGATCGAGAAGACGCAGTACGGGGACGCCCAGGGAGCGGAGTACCGCGGGTATGCAGCCGGCTCCCGCCACCTCGTCTCGCACGGCGGCGTCGCGGACATGTGCATCCTCGGCGAGCCGACCGAGTCGAAGGTCGTGCTCGGGCACTTCGGCTCGCTCTGGCTGCGGATCTCGACTGCGGGGCCATTCATCCACACCGCGTTCAGCGAGGGCAAGCGCGACCAGAACTCGATCGTGCGGATGCGGGAGGTGCTCGGTGCCGTGCTCGAGTGGGTGCCGACGTGGGAGGACGCTCCGGAGAATGCGTACCGCGGGGCGAAGCCGATCGTCAACGTCGGCGCGATCCAGGGCGGGTTCGGCTGGCGGGTCTCGCGCACGCCCCACCGCACCGACCTCTTCCTCGACGTGCGCGTCCCACCGACGAAGGAGATGGCGGTCGCACGCTCGCAGGTGCTCGACCTCGTTCGCTCGCTGCGGGAGCGCTTCCCCGAGCACGGGATCGAGGGAGAGGTCTACGTGACGGCTCCTGGCGCCGAGATCGCGGAAGACCATCCGCTCGTGGGAGCGCTCGACGCCGCGCACGCCGAGGTCTTCGGCTCGGCACCCGAGCGCGACGTCGCGCGCTGGTTCTCGGACGCGTCCGTGCTAACGCGCTACGGGATCGCGAC
The DNA here is from genome assembly GCA_046484465.1 of Gaiellaceae bacterium. GTDB lineage: Bacteria > Actinomycetota > Thermoleophilia > Gaiellales > Gaiellaceae > GMQP-bins7. The sequence continues at coordinate 1,992 of JAWOIV010000095.1, read as the reverse complement.
CGTGAACTACGGCACCTCGAGCGGGCTCCTCGACACCGTGAAGGGCGAGAACCTCGAGATCGACGGGCTCGTGAAGACGGCCGACGTCTACGCCCGCTCGGCGATGAAGGTGTGCGGGGCGGTGTCCGGATGAGACCCGTCCCCCGCCAAGTTACAACTTGTAACTTGGGGGTTCTTTCGGGCACGTTTCGAGAAGAGGAAGGTCGCTGGTGGTGAGCGCATGAGGCTCGTGACGTTCGGCGAAGGCGAAGGGCGCGTCGGCTTCGTCGACGGCGAGGAGATCGTCGTCCTGGACGCCCCGATGATGCGCGAGTACTTCGAGCGCGGCGGCGCCGACGAGACGGGTGAGCGTGTCGCGCTCGCGGAGACCCGGCTCCGCGCGCCGATCGTCCCGAAGAAGTTCTTCCACACCGCCGGCAACTTCCGCGAGCACGAGGAGGAGTCGAAGCAGGTCGGCTGGGAGCACGAGATCGCGCCCTGGATCGTCTTCTTCCAGAACGTGGATGCGATCGTCGGCCCGGACGAGCCCGTCGTCTACCCCGAGCACCTCACCGAGGAGCTCGACTACGAGCTGGAGCTCGCCGTCGTGCTGCGGAAGCCCGGAAAGTGGTTCTCTCCGGAGGAGGCGGCGGACTACATCGGCGGGTACGTGATCTTCAACGACATCACTGCGCGCGACATCCAGCGCCGTGAGATGCGCTCCGGCGTGTTCTCGTTCTGCAAGGCGATCGACACGTTCTGCCCGCTCGGCCCGTGGATCGTCACCCCCGACGAGATCCCCGACCCCCACGACCTCGCGATGGAGCTGCGCGTGAACGGCGAGTCACGCCAGGTCTCGCACTCGGGTCGTATGAGCGTGAGGATCCCCGAGATCCTGAGCCACTACTCGGCGCTGGGCTACTCGGCGGGCGATGTGCTCTCGACCGGCACGGTGTCAGGGGTGGCGGGCTTCTCCCCGGACGCCGCCTCCCTGTATCTGAAGCCGGGCGACGTGATGGAGGCAGAGATCGAGCGGATCGGCGTCCTCCGCAACCGTGTCGTCTCGTGGCAGGACGCGCACGGCGTGCCCGCTCCGGCCCGAGTTCGCTGGTAGCGTCGAAGTGATGGAGGACTTCCGCGTCGAGGTCGAGCTCGCCGACGACGAGCGGGCTGTCTCGCTGCAGGAGCGGCTTCGCGCCCACGTCACCGACGACGAAGGCGGGGGCCGGGGCGTGATGGTGACGAGAGACGGGAGCCACGTGTTCCTGTACGCGGAGACCGAGGCGCAAGCGCGAGGCGTGGAGCGCATGCTGGGAGGGCTCGCGGGGAGCCGCCTCGAGAGCGCCGCGATCCGCGTCACGCGCTGGCATCCGATCGAGGAGGCGTGGAAGGATGCGTCCATCCCGCTCCCCTCGACCTCCGACGAGGAGGCCGCCGAGGTGGCTGCACGAGAGACGGCAGAGGAGGCGGAAGCAGAGGCGGAAGGCGACTACGACTGGCACGTTCTCGTGCGCCTTCCCAGCCGCGGCGCGGCCGTCGAGCTCGAGGACGCCCTCTCGGCGGAGGGGCACGCCGTCAAGCGGCGCTGGCGCTACGTCGTCGTCGGAGTCCTCACCGAGGAGCGCGCGGAAGAGCTCGCGGAGCGACTCGGCGCCGAGCTTGCCGGCGACGCGGAGGTCCGGATCGAGGCGAACCTGTCGGACGTCCAGCACTCGGCGCTCCAGTTCCTTCCCTTCTGAGCATGGCCTGGCCGCGGGACGACGCGAAGCTCGAACGGGTGCGCGCACTCATGGCCGAGCGCGATCTCGACGCGCTCGTCGTCCGCGCGCCTGACAACGTCCTCTACCTGACGAATCTCTGGGGGATGAAGGGCTACGACGCCTGCGTCTTCCCGCGCGACGGCGATCCCGTTCTCATCTGCCTCGAGGCCTCTGCCGAGGACGCCGCAGGGACGGCATGGACGGAGGACGTCCGCTACCTGCGCGGCTACGACCCCGGTGACCCGCGTCCGCC
>JAWOIV010000030.1:0-59091 GCA_046484465.1 Gaiellaceae bacterium | reverse complement strand
ATCTATGGCCGTTCGGACAACAGGGCACCTGGTGGTGGCGAGAACCGCTTCGATCTGGCTGGCGGCGACCCGGTCTTCTGTGACGAGGGCTTCGTGTGCTTCGGTACTACCGAGGAGGTCGTCCTCCTCAACCTGAAGGAGCGGTGAGCGATGAAGACAACGCAACATTTACGTGATGGATTCGCCCTTATCAGCACGTTAGCAATCGTTGTCGTTGTAAGTCTCATGGTCGCTGGCGGGATTCTCCTGACGCAGATCGAACTCAGCATCAGTCGCAACGATGCGACCGCTCTCCAGGCGCGGTACGTCGCGCAGGCCGGTCTCGAGAAGTACCGGACGCAGCTCTTCCAATACGTGCGCTGGGTCGATGGTACGGACCCATCGGAGTCGGCCAGCACCGCACTGCTGTGTGCCGATGTGTTCGGCGGTGGAATCGACTTGTCTCGTGGAACGGGTGACCAGGTGCTCTTCGATGCGGACGGGGTCGCGCAGCTCGCCGTTGGGGAACTCGTGTTGGATGCGAACGACGATGAGCTCGGACGTTACGACGTGCGCCTCATTCGTGATCCAGCCAATCCCCTCCGTTTCGGCTCCTGGGGGCCGCCACGGCCATGTCGAAGTCGGGCACGAACTCGGCGTATGCGCGGGAGGAGAAGGTCGTGCGCGCTCCGGCGGTGGGGGTGAGGTCCTTGATCGCGATCGGCACGCCGTGGAAGGGAGCGCCGCTCGGCGCCGCATCTGCGGCGCGGGCCTCCGCGAGCGCCTCCTCGGCTCGTACGGTCACGTAGGCGTTCAGCTCCGGATCGAGCCGCTCGATGCGCGCGAGGTAGAGCTCCACGAGCTCCGCCGCCGACACCGCTCCGCTGCGAATCAGTCCTGCCTGCTCGGTAGCCGTGGTAAACGCGAGATCCATCGCGGCCGACGCTACCGATTCATGGCGAGGGCCGGACTTGAACCGGCGACACCACGGTTTTCAGCCGTGTGCTCTACCAACTGAGCTACCTCGCCCCGCGGCGGCTCAGTGTACTGGCAGCGGGGGAACCCCCCGGGGCCCCCGCGAGCCTCGCTCGCCGTCTGGCACCGAGCTCGGGCAGCGACCAGCCCTCCGGACTTCTCGTTAGCGTTCGTGTTGTGAGCTCTCGGCGGGAGATTGCGGTCATCGGTGCCGCGCTCGATCTCGGACAGGAGCGCCGCGGCGTGGACATGGGGCCGTCGGCCATCCGCTATGCAGGGCTCGACGAGCGGCTGACGAGCCTCGGCTACGCGGTGCGGGATCTCGGCAATGTGGCGTCGGCGGTGCCGGAGGCCGTGGAGCTCGAGGATCCGAGTGCGCGCTTCCTGTCGCAGATCATGCATACGTGCGGCCGGCTCGCGGCGCTGGTGACCGAGGCAGTTCGCGACGGCGCCGTCCCGCTCGTGCTCGGAGGCGACCATTCGGTTGCACTCGGGACGCTCGGCGGTCTCGCGGCGGCGAGCGGACCGGGCGGGTTGATCTGGATCGACGCCCATGCCGACGCCAACACGCCCGGGTCGAGCCCGACGGGGAACGTCCACGGGATGGCTCTCGCAGCGGCGCTCGGCCTGGCCGGGGAGGGCTTCGAGAGCGACGCCTGGCCGCTCCCGGCCGTGGACCCGGAGCGCGTGGCCCTCATCGGCGTCCGCGAGCTGGACGTGAGCGAGCCGGCGCTCCTGCGGGACGCGGGGGTGCGCGTCTTCACGATGAGCGAGATCGACCGGATCGGCATCGAGCGGGCGGTGCGCGACGCGCTCGATCGCGTCGCAGGAGCGGGCTTCGTCCACCTCTCGCTGGACATGGACGCTCTCGACCCGGAGGTTGCGCCCGGGGTTGGCACACCCGTGCGGGGAGGGCTCACGTACCGCGAGGCGCACCTCGCGCTCGAGCTGGCGGCCGAGTCGGGGCTCGTCGGATCGCTCGAGGTCGTCGAGGTGAACCCGATCCTCGATCGCGAGAACACGACGGCTCTCACGGCGGTCGAGCTCGTGGCGAGCGCGCTCGGGAAGCGGATCCTGTGAGCCACACGGTCCGCGCGCGGAAGAATCCGCGCGCGAGATTGATCGCAACGATCCGGGCGCGAAGCGCCCGGCTTTAGAACTCGTTTCGGAATGACGCTTCGTCGACGGGGCGCGCTGGGAGGGTGCGATGCAAGGACGCAGGGAGCCCCAATACGAGACGTATTGGGGCGACCGAGGACGCCGCAGCGTACGCGCGCAGCGCGTTCCGGCGGCTCAAGGCTTCATTTCGAAACGAGTTCTTAGGGGTCTTCGCGCAGCCGAGTCCCGCGCTAGCGGGATTCGGCTGCTGCGGAAAAAGCAGGGATGATGTCGCGCCCGTAGGCGGCCAGGTCGTCCTCCTGGCCGTGGGTCATGAGGTAGATGTTGAACTGGTCGACGCCGATCGACTCGAGCTCCTTCAGCTTCCTCGTTGCCTGCTCGGCATTGCCGAGGACGCAGAAGCGGTCGCAGATCTCGTCTGTCACGAACTCGCCGTGCTTCGCGCCGACGCGTGAGTGCTCGTCGTAGTCGTAGAACTTACGGGCCTGAACGTAGTCCGTGAGCGCGTGGGGGATGACGGAGCCGTCGGCTCCGTACCGCTCGACGAGATCCATGACGTGGTTCGACACCATCGCCGGGAACCAGCGCACCTGCTCGCGCGCGTCGGTGATGTCGTCGGTGATGTGGCTAGGCGCGCTGACGATGCACTTGAGCGCCGCCGGGTCGCGCCCGGCCTCCTCGGCCGCGCGCCGGGCCGTGTCCATGATCCAGCCGATGATGTCCGGATCGGCCAGCTGGATGATCACGCCGTCCCCCACTCGTCCGGCCACGGCGAGCGCCTTCGGGCCGTAGCCCGCGACCCACATGGGGATCTCGGGAAGCTCCGGCCGCACCCACTTGAGCTCGAGCTCCTTCTCGTTCCACTCCACCGACCTGCCGTTCATGAAGTCCTTGATCATGGCGCAGCGCCGCTCGAACTCGGCCACGCGCACCGGCTTCTGGCCGATGTAGCGGCGCGCCGAGTCGCCGCGGCCGATCCCCATCACCATCCGCCCGTTCGAGATGTCGTGCAGCGTGGCGTACCCGCTCGCGAGGACAGTCGGCTCGCGCGTCCCGGGGTTGGTCACGCAGTGGCCGAGCTTCATCGTCGTCGTGGCCTGCGCGGCGAGCGTGAGGAGGGGGAACGACTCCTGCCAGAGGACGTGCGAGTCGTATGTCCAGCCGTACTCGAAGCCGTGGGACTCCGCCAGCTGGAACAGCTCGACGAGGCGGCTGGCCGGGGGATCGGGCAGAACGGTGACGCCGAAGCTCAGTGCCATGGTGACTCTCCCTCGAATCGGATCAGACGATTATCGCTACAACGGGGCCTTGCGAAGGGCAAGGAGCGCTGCGGCGGCGAGGGCTGCGATCGCGGCGAACGCGACGGCGCCCTCTCCCGGGAGGGCGAACGTGAGGCCGGCGAGCGGGGTCCCGACGAGGATCGTGAGGACGCCGAAGGCATTCACGAAGGCGACGGCTGCGCCGGGTGCGGATGGCCTGGTGCGTTGCGCGGCGGCGAAGATCGCCGCGAACGGGAATCCCGCGAAGACGCCGAGGAGAAACGCTCCGAGCGCCGACACCGCGTACGCGGCGCCGATCGCCAGCAGCGCACTACCGACCGCGACACCCAGGAGCGACACTCCGATGAGAGCGCGGCTTCGGGCATGGGTGGCGAGGATCCCCCCGAGCGGCCGCGTGGTGATCCCTGCGAAGAGGATGAGCCCGCTCGCGAGGCCCGCCGCCGCCGATCCGATGTCTCGGCGCTCGAGCAACGGCACGGCCCAGTTGCCCGCGACCACCGCGAGACCGAAGGTGGCAGCCTGAACGAGGCCGATCGGCACGAGCTCTCGATCCCAGAGGATCCAGGTCTTCGTGTGCGGCACGCGCGGGAGCCCACCGGCCGCCGCCGCGGCTCCCCCGGCGACCACTGCGAGCGCGGCAGCCGTCCAGTAGGACACTCGCCAGCCCTCGGCCTCGGTGAGAGCGGGCACGACCATCAGCGCCAGTCCACCGCCTGCCATGGTGGCGCCGCCGTAGACGCCCTGGAGCACCGGGCCTCCGCCGCCAGCACGGACGAGGTCGAGCCCTGCGACGAACCCCGCGCCAGACCCGATGCCGACGATCGCGCGCCCGAAGAGCGCGAGGGGGTAGCCGGCGTCGTCGAGGAGGAGGACGCCATTCCCCAGGAGCGCCGCGAGCGCGGCCACGAGAGCGACGGATCGAGAGCCGAAGCGGTCGGCCGCTCGCCCCGCGGGGAGCTGGACGAGGAAGTGCGTGACGAAGAGGGCGGTGGTGAGGAACCCGACCGCCACGAGCGAGACGCCGTAGTGCCCGGCCAGCGGGTCCGCGGCCGCGCCGACGTTCGTGACGTTCCACGTCAGGCAGCCGCCGACAACGAGGCCGGCGGCGACCGGGAGGCGCGCTGTCGTCGACACAGCGCGCCACTCTATGGCGAGCCGATAGCTCGATGCGCGGGCTCGGTCCGGGACGATCTACGGGCCGGCGATCGCAAGCGTCGAGGCCAGAGCCGGCACGCTTGCGGGGGTGGGATTCAGTGGCCGCCGCCGGCGACCCACGCGATCGTCTTCGACGCGAGGCGGTCGAGGGCGGCGACCGAGAGCTCGATGTGCTCCTCCCTCGTGTCCTCGAGCTTCGTGTGGGAGAGGCCGCGGAGGCTCTGGACGAACATCATCACCGTGGGGATCCCGGCCCGCGCGACCTCGGCGGCGTCGTGGAGCGGGCCGGACGGCAGCCTGTGCGACGCTCCGGCGACCTCGCCGATCGCGTCGTCGCAGAAGCGGACGAGGGTGTCGTCGAAGAGGATCGGAGCGATCGACCAGAGGCGCTCGAACTCGACGCCGATCCGCTCTTCGTCGGCGAACCTCGCGCTCGCTTCCTTGGCCTGCGCGAGCATCGACGCGAGCTTCTCCGCGTCGAGGTGGCGCTGGTCGAGGAGCTGCTCCGCAGTCTCGACGACGGAGGTGACGATGCCCGGCTTGCACACGACCCCGCCGGACGTGCAGACGGCGCCGTCTCCCGTTCGCTTCGCGATGTCGCGGATCTCGAGCGCGAGCCTGGCCGCCCCGGCGAGCGCGTCGCGGCGCTCCGCCATCGGCGTCGAGCCCGCGTGCGCGGCCTGGCCGCGCCAGGTGATCCGGTGACGTTCGACGCCGAACGTCCCGAGGACGACGCCGAGCGGGAGGTCGAGCGACTCGAGCACAGGCCCCTGCTCGATGTGCAGCTCGAGGTATGCGGCGGCCGTGCCGAGCTGACGGTGGGCGACCAGCGCGCGGTCCAGCTCCACGCCGTGCTCGGCGACGGCATCCGGCAACGAGATGCCGTCCGCGTCCACCAGTGCCCGCAGCTCGTCCTGGTCGTCCATCGATCCGCCCGCGGCGCTCGACCCGAAGAGGCTCCGACCGAACCGTGCGCCCTCCTCGTCGGCCCAGTCCACGAGCCGGACGGTGACGGGGGGCGTGCCCTCCTCGGCGACGCGGCGGAGGATCTCGGCGCCGGCCAGGACGTTGAGGCAGCCGTCCAGCCAGCCGCCGTTCGGGACGGAGTCCATGTGCCCGCCGATCAGGACCGCGCGCTCGGCGTCACCGCGCAGCGTGAACCACTGGTTCCCTGCCTCGTCGATCTCGTGCTCGGCACCCGTGGGAGCGAGCCTCTCGCGGAGCCAGGCGCGCGCCTGCTCCCATGTGGTGGTCCAGGCGACGCGCTGCGCGCCGTCAGCGTTACCCGTGAGCCGCCGCAGCTCCTTCAGCTCGGCGACGGTCCTCGACGGGTCGAGCGACATGCGGAGGACTCTAACTCTCCTCCGCGAGTGTGGGATGCTCTCCCGCGTGCTGAGGCGGATCGGTTCGATCGTCGGACGTCTCGCGGTGCTCGGGCTCGTCCTCGTCGGGCTGTGGGCTCTGTGGGAGGGCTATCGCAAGCTCTGGGAGACGACCGGTTGGACCCGTCCGTTCCCGGTCGATGCGACGACGATGCCGCATCTCCACGACATCGTCGGCGCGCTGTTCGACCCCCTCCGGGAGGGCGAGCCGCTGCTCGTCCGGTACATGCTCGACGCGGCGCTGTTCACGGCCAAGGAGGCGGCCGTCGGGTTCGCCATCGGCGCGACCATCGGGTTCCTGCTCGGCGCGGTGATCGCACGGTTCAGCGTGCTGCAGCGCGGCGTCATGCCGTACGTCGTCGCGTCCCAGACGATCCCGATCCTCGCGATCGCGCCGATCGTCGTGGTGGGGCTCGGCAGCGTGAGCATCCTCGGCTGGACGCCGAAGGACTGGATGCGGGTTGCCGTGATCGCCGCCTACCTCACGTTCTTCCCCGTGACCGTGAACACCGTTCGAGGCCTGCGATCCGCCGACCCGTCCGCCGTCGAGCTCATGGAGTCCTACGCTGCGGGCGAATGGGCGGTGTTCTGGAAGCTGCGCGTGCCCTCTGCTCTGCCGTACCTCTTCTCCGCGTTCAAGGTCGCAGCCACGGCGAGCGTCGTCGGCGCGGTCATCGGTGAGCTGCCGTCGTCCATCCAGAGCGGTCTCGGCGGCTGGATCATCAACTTCAACCAGTACTACGTGCTCGATCCCGAGAACCTGTGGGCGGTCAATCTCGTGGCTGCGCTGCTCGGCATCTCGTTCTTCCTCGTCGTCGTCCTGGTCGAGAAGCTCGTCGTGCACCGCGCTCCGGAGCAGCTCGTGTGAGCGCGGACGCCGTCGTCACCGCACGCGGGATCTCGAAGGTCTTCGGGAAGGGCGGCGTCATCGCGCTGCAGGACATCGATCTTCAGGTCGAGCGCGGTGAGTTCGTCTCGCTCATCGGCCCGTCGGGGTGCGGGAAGTCGACGCTGCTGCGGGTGATCGGGGACCTCGTGGAGCCGTCTACCGGGGAGATCCTCGTCAACGGCAAGACCGCGCACCGGGCTCGCCTCGACCGCGACTACGGAATCGTGTTCCAGGCGGCCGTGCTCTACGACTGGCGCACGGTGACGAAGAACATCGCACTTCCGCTCGAGCTCCTCGGATGGAGCCGCGCGCGCCGGGCCGAACGCGTCTCGGAGATGCTCGAGCTCGTCGAGCTGCAGGGCTTCGAGAAGCACTATCCGTGGCAGCTGTCGGGCGGGATGCAGCAGCGCGTCTCGATCGCGCGCGCCCTCTCGTTCTCACCGGCGCTCCTGCTCATGGACGAGCCCTTCGGCGCGCTCGACGAGATGACGCGTGAGCGGCTGAACGACGAGCTCCTCCGGATCTGGGCCGAGACGGGGTCGACGGTGATCTTCGTGACGCACTCGATAGCGGAGGCCGTGTACCTCTCGACGCGCGTCGTGGTGATGTCCCCCCGGCCCGGCCGGATCACGTCGGTCGTCCCCGTCGGCCTCCCGCACCCTCGGTCGTTCGAGACCCGGGAGGATCCGAAGTACTTCGAGCTCGTGACCCAGGTGCGCGAGGCACTGCACGGGGGCGAGGACGACGCAGAGGACGCGCTCGAGTGAGCACGATCGCACAGCCGCCGCCCACGTTCGCCGAGCGAGGTGCGACGAAGCGCATCCGGCGGTGGGGCCCCGCGCTCGTCGTCTTCGGGATCGGCCTCGCCGCGTGGCAGTGGCTCCTGCCGGCGATCGGCGTCGAGCGCTATCTCCTGCCGCCGCTCGCAGACGTGCTGCAGGCGTTCTGGGAGTCGCGTAGCCAGCTCCTCCGCGCAGGGTGGATCACTTTTCAGGAGGCCGTCGGCGGGTTCGTCCTCGGGTGCTCGTTCGCGCTCGTGCTCGCGCTCGTGCTGGCGCGCTGGCGCCCTCTCGGAAACGCGCTCATGCCGTACATGATCGCCGCCAACGCCGTTCCGATCGTCGCCTTCGCCCCGATCACCAACGCGTGGTTCGGAACCCTCTCCCCGTGGTCGAAGGTCGTGATCGCCGCGGTGCTGTGCTTCTTCCCCGTGCTCGTGAACACGCTCCGCGGCCTCACGTCGGTTCGTCCGGAGGCGCTCGAGCTCATGCGCTCGTACGCCGCGCCGCAACGCGTCGTCTTCGCTCGCGTCCGCATCCCGAACAGCCTGCCGTTCGTCTTCACGGCCTTGAAGATTGCGTCCGTACTCGCGATGATCGGCGCTGTCGTGGGGGACTACTTCGGAGGATCGACGGAATCGCTGGGTGTGCAGATCGTCTCCGCCGTCTCGGTGGCGCAGTACGAGACCGCGTGGGCCGCGATACTCGTGGCGAGCATGCTCGGCATCGCCTTCTACGCGACCGTCGCGCTTGCGGAGCGCCTCGTTCTCAGCTGGCACCCATCGATCAGAGCAGGAGTCGAGTGACCCAAGGAGGGCACATGAGGAGACGAAGGTGGTACGTCGCGGGAGGAGCCGTGCTCGTGGCGGCATTCGCGGCGGTCGGAGGGCTCGCGCTGACAGGTCCGGGTCAGAGCCAGAGCCTGACCAAGGTCACACTTCAGTCGAAGTGGGTCGTGCAGGCGCAGTTCGCCGGGTACTACGTCGCCAAGGACAAGGGGTACTACCGGCAAGCCGGCCTGGACGTGAACATCAAGGCGGGCGGCCCGGACATCCTGCCCGAGCAGGTCGTTCTCGGGAAGCAGGCGGAGTTCGGGATCAACTGGATGCCGAGCACGCTCGCACAGCGCGACACGGGGAACGACCTCGTCAACATCGGCCAGGTCTACGCACGAAGCGGCACGACGGAGGTCACGTTCAAGTCGAGCGGCATCAACACGTTCAAGAAGATGCGGGGCAAGAAGTTCGGCGTCTGGATCTTCGGGAACGAGTTCGAGCAGCGCGCCGCCCTCGTCAAGAACGGCATGAACCCCGACAAGGACGTGAAGCTCGTCAAGCAGAACTTCGACATGCTCGCGTTCCTGAAGGGTGAGATCGACGCCGCGTCGGCGATGACCTACAACGAGCTCGCTCAGGTGCTCGAGGTCAAGAACCCGAAGACGGGCAAGCTGTACACGCTGAAGGACCTGAACGTGTTCAAGTACTCGGACCTCGGGACCGGCATGCTCCAGGACGGCGTCTTCGTCCGCGGCGACTGGATCAAGGATCCGAAGAACCAGGCCACCGCGGTGAAGTTCCTCGAGGCCTCGTTCAGGGGGTGGATCTACTGCCGCGACCACCTCACCGAGTGCACGAACATCGTGCTGAAGAACGGTCCGGCTCTCGGAAAGAGCCACCAGCGCTGGCAGATGAACGAGGTCAACGCGCTCATCTGGCCGAACAGGCTCGGCGTCGGGATCATGGATCCGGTCGAGTTCAGGCGGACGGCGAACATCGCAAAGACGTACAAGGTCATCAAGAAGCCGGCGAGCAGCGCCTCGTACCGGACGGATCTCGCGAGGAAGGCGATCGCGAACCTGAAGAAGCAAGGCCTCGACGTGACTGGCAAGAAGTACAAGAAGTCCGTCGTGAAGCTCAAGGAGGGCGGCAAGTAGCGGAGTAGCATGAGTGCCGGGTGGGCCTTTCGCCCGCCCGGCACTCCACGACGGGAAGGGGTGACGTGACGTGTCGACGCTGATCAAGGGGGGGCGGATCATCACGGCCGCCGACGACTACGTCGGCGACGTGTTCGTGGTCGGGGAGCGGATCTCGCTCATCGGGGAGTCCCTGGACGTCGAGGCGGACCGCGTGATCGACGCGACCGGGAAATACGTGCTCCCGGGCTGCGTGGATCCGCATACGCACCTCGACATGCCGTTCGGGGGCACGGTGACCATCGACGACTTCACGTCGGGCCAGACGGCTGCGGCGTTCGGCGGAACGACGTGCCACGTGGACTTCTGCATTCAGTCGCCAGGCCAGTCCTTCGCCGAGGCGCTGGAGGCGTGGCACGAGAAGCGCACCGGCAGGCAGATCATCGACTGCGGCTTCCACATCGCGGTCACCGACCTGCGCGAAGGCGGCTCCCTCGAGGAGCTCGCTCGGCTGCCCGAGCAGGGCATCACCTCGTACAAGCTCTTCATGGCCTACAAGGGCGCGCTCATGGTGGACGACGAGACGCTCTTCAGGACGATGGAGGTCGCAGCCGACACCGGCGCGCTCGTGATGGTGCACGCGGAGAACGGCGACGCCATCGACGTCCTCGTCGAGCAGGCGCTCGCGGCCGGCAACACGGCGCCGCACTTCCACGCGCTCACGCGTCCGCCCGAGCTCGAGGGCGAGGCGACGAACAGGGCGATCCAGCTGGCGCGGATCGCCGGCGCTCCGCTGTACGTCGTCCACGTCTCCTGCAAGGAGGCCGTCGACCCGATCGCCCGCGCGCGCGAGGCCGGTTGGGACGTCTGGGGCGAGACGTGCACGCAGTACTTCTTCATCGACTACACGCACCTCGAGCGGCCTGGGTTCGAGGGCGCGAAGTACGTCTACACGCCGCCGCCCCGCGCGAAGGAGAACCAGGAGGTGCTCTGGCACGCGGTGCGCTCGGACACCCTGTCGGCGATCTCCACCGATCACTGCGCGTTCCTCTGGGACGGCCAGAAGACGATGGGCAGGGACGACTTCTCGAAGATCCCGAACGGAGGGCCGGGCCTCGAGAACCGACTGCACATGATCCACGAGTTCGGTGTGCGCACCGGGCGGATCTCCCTGAACCGGATGGTCGAGCTCCTCGCGACGAACCCTGCGAAGCTCTTCGGCCTCTACCCGCGGAAGGGCACGATCGCGCCAGGCTCGGACGCGGACATCGTGGTCTTCGACCCCGAGAGAGGGCATCTCATCGCTGCCGCGACCCACCACTCCAAGACGGACTACAACCTCTACGAGGGCACCGAGGTGACGGGCACGCCCGAGGTCGTGATGCTCAGGGGCAACGTGCTCGTGGAGGACGGCGAGCTGGTGGCCGAGCCGGGCGTGGGCGAGTTTGTCGAGCGCGCGGCCTTCGGGCAGGAGCTCCTGCCGACGGCCACGCGCTGACGCAGATGCGCGGAGTGGCGCCGGGTGCCTTCCCCCTCACCCGGCGCCTACCGCGCAGGTCGCCGCGAGAAGTCGGCTAGGAGGGCGGGTTGCCGGTCTCGAAGCGATGGCAGGCTCGATAGTCGACCGGGAGGTCGAGAAGGCCCCATTCGGCCTGGCCGTCCTGATGGCACGGCTGGCCGCGGTACAGGTCGGCACGGATGAGCGACTCCATTCCGGCGAAGCTCTCGGTCGTGAACTCGTAGACGCGCAGCTCGATGCTCGGCGCAGTCGTTGTTCCGGCCAGGAGGTCGGCGACCGACGGCTTGCCCGGTGGGGCGCAGTGCAGGTAGTGGCCCGCAATGGGCACTTCCGGGTTGCAGTTCCAGCCGGCCGCTCTCGCCTGGTCGGCCATGCTGCCCTTTCCGCCGGCACTGAGTGCGACGCTCGCGAAGAGCACTGCCACCACGGCGGGCGCCGCGAGCAGAAGGACGCGTTTGATCATCGTGTTCCCCTTTCGATCGGTTGTCAGGCGGACGCCGGAACCGGGTCCGCTCGGACGATCACCGTGTCGGCGACCTTGACGATCTCGTCGACGGGCAGGTCCGCGGCTGCGGCATGCGCCCGAATGGCCTCGGGGCTCGAGGCCTGGTAGATGCAGAAGGTTCCGACCGAGCCGTCCCGCTCCTCGAGCACGTAGCTCCGGATCCAGGCGATGTCGTCGGACATGCGGTCGCCCTCGGCGGTCGAGCGCTCCGCTGCCGCCGCGAGGTCTTCTGCCGTCCGCCAGCCGTTCCGGCGGGCGATGACGTAGGTGTCCATTCAGCCTCCCTAGGGTCGATGACAGGACTCCTCGACGATAGAGAGGACGTCCGCGCGGGCCATGGGCGCGACTACCCACGTTGGGCGCAGGCGCTACCGATCTTCGTCGAGCCCGAGCTGGCGCGCGACGGGCCAGCGGGGCATCCCGGCCCAGGAGACTCCGCCGTTCGGGCCGGGCTCGAAGCCGAGGAAGAGATACGTCCGCGGGAGCGTGAGCTCGTCGACGAGCCGTCGCACCTCGACGGACGCGTCGAGAAGCGGCGCGGTCGCCAGCGTGCGCGCGAGAGCGGGCAGGTCAACCTCGGCGAGCTCGGTGCGATCGAGCACGACGGCCACGATGCGGGGCGTGGGCAGAGCCACGCCCACCACAGCTGCGTCCGTCTCGAGGAACGTTCGGATCACCAGCTCGAGCGCCAGTCGGCGCGGGACGAGCTCCTGCGCCGAGCGCGCCATCCGGCGGCGCGGGAACGGGCACACGGCGCTGACGGGGCAAATTGCGTACCAGACACCGCCGGCGGCGGGAATGAAGCGTCGCTCGAGCAGATCGCGGGAGAGGAGCGTAAAGGAGTCGATCGCGTCCGTCGTCGTCGACTCCGTGATGAGCAGCGCAGGCTCGGGGAGGAACCGCGCGCGTGCCTGGAGATCGGAGCGGATGGAGTCCGCCTGCGCCTGCGTGGTGGGCTCGGCGCGTTCCTCGCCTGCGTCGGCGGACGAGGCGGCGCCACCAAGGGACACGAGCACGATGAGTGCCACGCGCAACCCAGTCCTGCTGTTCACTCGCCTTCCTCCCCGGTCGTTGGCAGGCTTCTGCAACGGTAGGGAGGACGCCCGCGCGGGGCATCGGCGCGACTACCTAGGTTGGTCGCGGGCGCTACGGGTCTTCGAGGAGCCCTCGTTGTCGCGCTTCCGCGACCGCCTCCCCGCGTGAGCGGGCATCGAGCTTGCGGAGGATCGAGGAGACATGGTGGTCGACGGTTCTCCGCGACACGACCAGCCGCTCCGCGATGTCCGCGTTGCGGAGCCCCTCGGCGAGCAGGTGCAGGACCTCCGTCTCACGCTGCGTGAGCCCGGCGGGGCTCCCCCGGGTGGCCGGCCGCGGCCCGCGTGCCACCCCGCGCACGCCGCTCTCGCGGAGGCGGCGGGCAACGATCGCTGCGAGCGGGCGGGCGCCCAGTTCGTGGCTGAGATCGAGCGCTCGGCGCAGCGTGGCCTCGCCGTCGGTCTGTGCGAAGGCGAGAGCCGACTCGTACGGGCGGCCGAGCTCTGCCCAGCGCACACCTGCGCCCGTGGGATCGCCTGCCAGCTCGAGCGCCTCCGGTGCGTCCGCGTCGAGGGGGATCAGTTCCTCGATGTCGGCGCGCTTGCGCCAGACGCCGAGCTCTCCAACGGCCCGACGCGCCCGAGCGCGTGTCGCCAGCGCGAGAGGCGCGTCGGTGATCGTCGAGATCCGCCCGACCTCCCCCTTCAGCCACGCGACCTCGGCCCGGGCGATCGCGACCGGGAGGATGCGTCCCGGCTCCATGGTCTGCCTCGAGAGGACATCTGCCTCCTCGAGCAGCGCGTCGGCGCCGGGGTCGCCCCGGCGGGCGCGAAGCGTCCCGAGCACCACGAGGGCGAGTGTGCGGGGGTACGTCGACACCGCTCTCTCGCGAAGGATCGACGTCGCGTGCTCCGCAGCCTGGTTCCAGAGGCCTCGCTCGAGCGCAGCCCTGGCTCGATCGGCGAGGAGGTACAGCCGAATCAGGTGGACGCCGTGCTCGTTGCAGTACGCGAGGCCCTCCTCGATGTGCTCGTCGGCAAGCGCGTACGACCGGCGATACAGCGCATGGCCCGAGAGCGAGAGGTATCCGTCGGCAACGTGGTGATCGAGCCCGGCCTCGTCCGCGATGCGCATCGCGCGCTCGACGTTCTCCGTCCCTCCGACGGCGAGGAGCGCCTTGCAGAGGACGTCGACGTCCTCCACCCGCTCGGCGAGCTCGAGGCCGCGCGCAGCCCATCGCCGAGCGCCGTCGTCGTCTCCGGCCATCCTCCGGAGGAACGAGAGATTGCTGTATGCCCACGCCAGCTCGCGTCCTGGCGGGAGCTCCTCCAGAGTCGCCACTGCTTCCACTCCGACGTCCCGTGCCTCCTGTCCCCGCCCCGGGCACCAGAGGATGTTCGAGAGCCTGGCGAGCGCCTCGCCTTCCCTGATCCGATCGCCGAGCTCCCGATGGCAGACCGCGGCTCTGCGGAGAGCGTCTATCGCCTCTTCGGACTGGTCGGTGAGGTAGCACTCCCGAGCGCGCCGCTCGAGAAGCTCCGCGAGCTCGTCGGGCGGCAGGCCCTCCGAGTAGCGAAGGGCACGCGCATAGTGCTCGGCCGCCTCCCGATGTGATCCCATCGAGGATGCCTGGGCGCCGGCAGCGGGTGCGAATCGGAGCACGGCGTCCCGGTCGCCCGCCTCGGCGGCGTGATGTGCGATCCGTGCGAGATGGCGGTCGACGTCGGCCCGGGCCGCAAGTGTGTCAAGAGCCACCTGATTGAGGCTCACCCGCCTGCTGTGGACGAGAGACCCTTCCACGGCACGGCGAGCTAGTTCGTGCCTGTACGCGACATTTCCGGCGGTGAGGACGAGCGTCCGGGAAGAGATGCACTCGTCCAGTCCAGCACCGTCCTCCCCCGTCAGCGCGTCTACGAGCCACGGCTCCGCGTAGTGGGGGACGACTGCCACCGCTTCGAGCACGTTCCGTGCGGGCGCGCTGAGCCGCGCGGCACGCGCGAGCACCGCATCTCGAATGGTCGACGGCATGCTGCCTCCGCCGGACTCGAGAATCTCCGTCACGAAGAACGGGTTGCCCGC
This sequence comes from Gaiellaceae bacterium, assembly GCA_046484465.1. GTDB lineage: Bacteria > Actinomycetota > Thermoleophilia > Gaiellales > Gaiellaceae > GMQP-bins7. Next base: position 44,483 of record JAWOIV010000030.1, on the reverse strand, counting down.
GGTGGTTCGGTGGAGCTCGGTCGGCTCGATGCCGACCGGCTCGGCCAGGCCTGTCACCGCTGCCAGCGAGAGAGGTTCCAGCCTGACGCGGGTGACGGCGAGGGCGGACGAGAGCTCGCCGAGCATGACTCGAAGTGGGTGCCTGGCATCGACGCTCTCGTCTCGATAGCTGACGACGAGCAGGGCGGGCACGGATGTCACCCGACGGACGATGATCCGAAGCGCATCGATCGTCGCCTCGTCCGCCCAGTGGGCGTCCTCGATGGCGACGACGGTCGGGTCTCGCCGATCCCGCAAGCGCTCGAGTATCGCCTCGGCAGCGTGGTAGGCAGAAGCGTCGGTCTGAAGCTGTCCGGCGCAATCGGGCGCCAACTCGGAGACGATGTCGAGGATCGGTCCCAGGGGACGCGGAGTGACGAGGGCGTCGCAGGCGCCACGAAGCACGAGAGTCGCCGTGTCACGGGATGCACAGAAGCGCTCGATCAGTGCCGTCTTCCCACCGCCTGCCTCCGCCGTCACGAGTGCAAGGCAGCCGCGGCCCGTGACGGACTCCTGGTACGCGGCATCGAGCTTGGCCATGGCCTCCTCGCGCTCGACGAGCACGTGCGCGTAGGGACGGTGGGTGTCGACCGTGGGCACTCGACGACATCTTGCTGTCTCGAGAGCGCCGCAACAAGCAGCGCTAGGATCGTCTGGATCAAAGTGAAGGAGCACGAGATGGCCGTGATCGAGACCAATCCCAACCTCGGCGCCGAGATCGTCGAGGACGCGAAGGAGTACGTCCTCTACTCGTGGTCGGTGCAGGACGCGATCAACCCCATCGCTGTCGCCGGCGCGGAGGGCCGCTACTTCTGGGACTACGACGGCAAGCGGTACCTCGACTTCGCATCGCAGCTCGTCAACGTCAACATCGGCCACCAGCACCCGAAGATCGTCGCCGCGATCAAGGAGCAGGCGGACAAGCTCTGCACGATCGGCCCGCCGATGGCCAACGAGTCGCGCTCGCAGCTCGGGCGCCTCCTGGACGAGGTCACTCCGGGAGACCTCACGATGTCGTTCTTCACGAACGGCGGGGCGGAGGCGAACGAGAACGCGATCAAGCTCGCCCGCCTGGCAACCGGCCGTCACAAGATCGTCGCGCGGTACCGCTCCTACCACGGCGCCACGCACGGCTCCGTCGTCCTCACGGGCGATCCGCGCCGCTGGCCGAACGAGCCGGGGATGGGCGGCGTCGTCAGGATGTTCGACCCGTACACGTATCGCTGCCCGGCCGGCCATCCCGATCCCTGCCCCGTTTGCACGGGCGCGCCGCACCTCGAGGAGATCCTCGAGTACGAGGGCCCGCAGACGGTCGCCGCCGTCATCCTCGAGACGGTCACCGGCACGAACGGGATCATCCCGCCGCCGGACGGCTACCTGCAGGCGATCCGCGAGGTCTGCGACCGGCACGGGATCCTGCTGATCCTTGACGAGGTGATGGCCGGGTTCGGCCGGACAGGGCGCTGGTTCGCCTGCGAGCACTGGGACGTCGTGCCCGACATCATCACGGTCGCCAAGGGGATCAACTCCGGCTACGTCCCGATCGGCGCGATGGTCATCCGAGAGCACCTGAAGGACTGGGTGCGCAGCCGCTTCTTCCCCGGCGGGCTGACGTATGCGGGCCATCCGCTCGCGTGCGCGTCGGCGGTCGCCTCGATCGAGGCGTTCCGCGAGGAGGGCATCGTCGAGAACGCAGCCGAGGTCGGTGCCTACCTCGGGGAACGGCTCCACGAGCTCGCCGACGGCCACCCCTCGATCGGAGAGGTCCGCGGGCTCGGCTGCTTCTGGGGGATCGAGCTCGTCAGGAACCGGGAGACGCGCGAGATGCTCGTGCCGTTCAACGCCTCCGGCGAGGCGGCCGCTCCGGTCGCGCGCATGGCCAAGGCAGCGCTCGACCGAGGCCTCTACCTCATGACGCACTGGAACGTCGTCATGGCAGTGCCGCCGCTCACGATCACGCGCGACGAGGTGGACGAGGGGATCACGATCCTCGACGAGGTGCTCGCGATCGCCGACGAGCACGCCGTCGGGTAGCACGCGCGTGGCGCCGGTGCGGGCGCACACGGCCGATCTGGCCCCGGCCGCGCTCCTGGAGATCCGGGCCTTGCTCGACGCGGCGTTCGAGGGCGACTTCGCCGAGGAGGACTGGGAGCACGCGCTCGGCGGCGTCCACGTCCTCCTGCGCGAGGGTCGCGACCTCGTAGGTCACGCCGCCGTCGTCCAGCGCCGCCTCCTCGTCGGCGGGTCGGCGCTGCGCACGGGCTACGTGGAGGCGGTCGCAGTGCGACGGGAGCGACGTGACCGGGGGCTCGGAGGTGCGCTCATGGCGGTGGCGGAGGACGTCGTCCGCTCCGCGTACGAGCTGGGGGCCCTCAGCTCGGGGGGCCGCGCGGCGCGGCTCTACGAGCGGCGCGGGTGGCTGCGCTGGGAAGGGCCGACCTGGGCGCTCTCGCCCGACGGGCCGCAGCGCACCGCGGACGACGACGTCGGCGTGTTCGTCCTGCCGACGCCCACGACGCCCGTGCTCGATCTCGCCGGGCCCATCGCGTGCGACTGGCGGCCGGGAGACGTCTGGTAGCCCAACCGGCTCAGTCGGCCTCGAGGAAGGAGACCACGGCGGCGGTCGTCTCCTCGAGCGCGTCCCAGAGCACGGTGTGGCCTCCCGAGACGACGATGACCTCGAGCAGGTCGCCGAGCGCCTCGCGGTGCGCATCGAGGAGGTGGTCGTACGGGAGGTACGAGCGCTCGCCGAGGACGAGCAGCGTCGGAACGCGCACGTGCTCGAACGGAGGTGGTTGTGATGCCATCTCGCCGTAGGCGGCGACCACCGCCGACTGGCTGTAGCGGTAGCGCCAGAGCCCGTCGTCGCTCTCGACCAGGTGGTGCCGGAGCTCCTCCTCGAGCAGCTCGCGGGGAGTCGAGTGGAGCTGGCTCTCGTCGTAGCGGCGGTCGATCGCCTCCGCGAACGAGACGTACGCTCGCTCCTTGCGCGCGTTCTCGGCCGCGAAGAGCGCGATCTGCGGGGGGAGGAGGATCGCCGGGTCGAGAAGGACGAGCTTCGGGACGTGCCCGGGAGCCAGCGCGGCGAGCTCGAAGGCGACGCGGGCTCCGAAGGAGTGCCCCACCAGCGCCGCAGGCTCGTTGCCGACCGCCTCGACGACTGCCTCGACGTGGGCATCGAGGTCCCAGGGAGGCTCGGAGGTGGAGAAGCCGTGACCGAGCAGGTCGGGCGCAAGGACGTGAAGAGCGGGCAGTGCGTCGGCGAGCTTCTCGAAGTGGCGACCGTGGCTCGCGACTCCGTGGAGGCAGACGACGCGCGGGGCTCCCGGTTCGCCCCACTCGTGCAGCGCGAGCGTCACTCGTGGTGGAGCACGTCGAGCGACTCGGGAACCATGCGCTCGCGGTAGTCGTCGGTCAGCTTCACGAGCGACCAGACCACGGCGCCGTCGCTGTCGATGAGGAAGGTTCCACGATGCGCGGCACCGTTCTGCTCGTTGAAGACGCCGTAGGCCTTCGCCGCCGCGCCGTGCGGCCAGAAGTCGGACGCGAAGACGTACTCCGCGCCGAGGTCGCGCTTCCATGCCTGCCGCGCGGCCGAGGGGTCGCAGGAGACGAGGACGATCTCCGTTCCCGCCTCCCGAAACGACTCGAGGTTCTCCTGCAGATCGCGCGCCTCGTCCTCGCAGACGGGCGTGAACGCGAAGGGGTGGAACACGAGGAGCACGTTCGAGCGGCCGCGGAAGTCCGAGAGCCGGACGCGCTCCTGGTACCCGACCTCGAGGTCGAACTCGGGTGCTCTGTCACCTGTCTTCACCGTCATCCGTGCTCTCCTCGCGCTCGGGAGTCGGCCGATAGTAACGCCGTCCGGCGAGCTCTTCCGGGAGGTACGAGACCTCGAACCCGGCCGGATCATCGTGCGGGTAGCGGTAGCCCTCGCCGTGGCCTCGCGCCTTCGCCCCCTCGGCGTGTCCCGTCGAGCGAAGCATCGGCGGAGGACGCACGTTCCCGTGCTCGCGCACGTCTCGTCGTGCCTCCCAGATCGCGACCGCCGAGGCGTTCGACTTGGGCGCGAGGGAGAGGTAGATCGCCGCCTGGGCGAGGTTGAGCTGGGCCTCGGGGAGCCCCACGTGCTCGAGCGCCTGCGCCGCCGCGACGGCGATGACGAGTGCGTTCGGGTCGGCGTTCCCCACGTCCTCGCTTGCGAGGATGACCATGCGGCGAGCGACGAAGCGGGGATCCTCACCCGCCTCGAGCATGGCCGCGAGATAGTAGACGGCGGCGTCTGGATCTCCGCCTCGCATGGACTTGATGAAAGCCGATGCGAAGTCGTAATGCTGGTCGCCCCTGCGGTCGTAGAGCAGCGGTCGCTTGCGAGCCGCGTCCAGCACGTGGCTCGTTCCGAGCGGGCGGCTCTCGGCGCGGGCCGTCTGGTGCGCGAGCTCGAGGATCTGCAGGGCGGCCCGCGCATCTCCGCCGGCACGTGCGGCGATCTCATCGCGGACGCCCTGGCTCATCTCGGCCTCGAGGGCGGCGGCGCCCCGGTCGAGGATCGCGCCGAGCTCTTCCTCGGAGAGCGCCGTCAGCTCGATCACCGTGCAGCGGGAGAGGAGAGCCGCGTTCACCTCGAAGTAGGGGTTCTCGGTGGTCGCCCCGATCAGCGTCACGAGGCCGTCCTCCACGGCGTGGAGGACGGAGTCCTGCTGGGCCTTGTTGAAGCGGTGGATCTCGTCGATGAAGAGGATCGTCCGGACGTCGTTGCCGCCGAGGCGGTCGCGAGCGCGGACGATCACGGCGCGCACGTCGTCGACCCGGGCGGAGACGGCCGAGAGCTCCTCGAACGCGGCACCGGTCCGCTGGGCGACGATGCGGGCGATCGTGGTCTTGCCGGTGCCCGGCGGCCCGAACAGGATCATGGACGGGGGGCGATCCTCCTCGATCGCGAGACGGAGCGCGGTTCCGGCCCCGAGGACGTGCGTCTGACCGACCAGCTCGTCGAGCCTCTGCGGTCGCAACCTGACCGCGAGCGGGGCCTCGTCCGCGTGACGCTCACGGGCTGCGTCGGCGAACAGGTCTCCCACGCGTGGAAGTATGCTCCGCGCATGGCCACACACGGGACCGAGGACTACTCGCAGCCCGTTCTCGCGGGCGCCGCCCCCTCCGACTACGAGCGGTATCTCAACACCGACGAGCTCCTCGTCCTGCAGAAAGGGCAGGACGAGTGGGTGCACCGCGACGAGCTCCTCTTCCAGGTCACGCATCAGTCGTCCGAGCTCTGGCTGAAGCTCGCCTGGAACGACGCCGGAGAGGCCGCGACGCTCGTCGAGCAGGGTGACATCTCGCCGGCGCTGCGCCTCCTCCAGCGCGCGACGCTCTGTCTCCGCTTCGTCACCGATCAGCTCGACATGCTGGAGCGGATGGACCCCTGGGAGTACCAGGACATCCGCAAGGTGCTCGGTCACGGCTCCGGCTTCGACTCGCCTGGCTGGCGCGAGCTTCGCCACGTCTTCCCCCGCCTCGGCCAGGCTTTCCACGAGGCGCGGCGGACGGCGGGCCTGTCTGTCGCCGACGTCTACGTGCGCGGCCGCGAGCACGAGGAGCTGTATCAGCTCTGCGAGGCTCTCCTCGAGCTCGACGAGCGAGCGCAGCTCTGGCGCATGCGCCACTATCAGGTGGTCGCGCGTTCGATCGGCGACAAGGTCGTCGGCACGCAAGGGACACCCGTCGAGCTGCTGGGCCGACTCGTGACGAAGACCTCGTTCCCGGAGCTCTGGGAGGTCCGGAACGAGCTCACCGCCCTCTCGAAGGCCGAAGAAGAGGGCAGCGATTAGCCAGACCCGGCAAGCGCCGGCCTTGCTCCGCGAGGAGGCCACGGATCTCCTGCAGGCGCTCCTGCGGGCGGAGACGGTCAACCCTCCTGGCAACGAGATCCGCGCGGCGGAGGTGCTGCGCGCGTACTTCCAGCGCAACGGGATCGAGTGCACGTTCTACGCGCGCGACCCGGATCGACCCAACGTCGTCGCGCGCCTCGAGGGTGGCGACGGCCCGTCTCTCGGGCTCCTCTCGCATACGGACACGGTGCTCGCCGACCCGCGGGAGTGGGAGCGCGATCCGTGGTCGGGCGACCTCGTGGACGGCGAGATCTGGGGACGAGGGGCGCTCGACATGAAGGGCCAGGTCGCGGCGTCCGCGGTGACACTCGCGTCGCTGAAGCGCGAGGGGGCTTCGCTCGCCGGGGATCTCGTGTTCATGTCGGTCGCCGACGAGGAGGTCGGCGGTGTCGGAGAGGACGTCGGTTACGGCCTGCGCTGGCTCGCCGATGCGCACCCCGACGCCGTTCGCTGCGACTACGCGATCAACGAGGGCGCCGGCGAGCGCCTCCTCCTCGGTGGGACGCCCGTGTACCTGTGCGCCACGGCGGAGAAGATGTCCTCGCCGTTCACCCTTCGCGTGCGCGGCCGCAGCGGCCATGCGTCCATGCCGGGGATCGCGGACAACGCGCTCGTGAAGGCGGCGCGGCACGTGGAGGCGCTCGGTGCGTACGAACCTCCACTGCAGCTGATCCCCGAGGCGCGCGCCTTCCTGGAGGCGGTGCTGGGAGAGGCGCCAACGGCGGCCGAGGCCCTCGAGCGCGCTCGCGCGCTCGATCCGCTGGCCGCCGCTGCCCTGCAGCCGCTCCTGTCCTTCACCCTCTCGCCGACGATGATCGAGGCGTCGCACAAGCACAACGTGATCCCCGGCCTCTGCGAGGTGACGGTCGACTGTCGGCTCCTCCCCGAGCAGATGCCGGCCGACGTCGAGCCGCTCATCCGGGCAGCGATCGGTGACGGCGACTACGAGATCGAGTGGGAGCCGGGCACGGGCGGCACGCGCTCGCCCCTCGACACGCCGCTGTGGAAGGCGCTCGCGGAGTTCGCCGGCGTCGTCGAGCCCGGCGCGAAGCTCGTCCCGTTCGCCTGTCCCGGGTTCACCGACAGCCACTACCTACGAGAGGCCTTCGGCACCGTCGCCTACGGCTTCTTCCCGATCAAGGCGATGGACACACGGGTCGCCATCGAGCTCGTCCACTCCGCGAACGAACGGATCGCCGTCGACGACCTCGAGCTCGGCGTCGAGATGATGCGGTTCGTGGCCCACTCGCTCCTCGTCACGAGCTGACGATGGCGGAGAGCCAGCCCGCCGACGCGCTCGTCGTCTTCGGCATCACCGGCGACCTCGCGCGCCGGATGACCTTCCCGGCCCTGTACCACCTCACCGAGCAGGGCCACCTCACCTGTGCCGTGATCGGCGTCGGGCGGCACGAGCTGCGCGACGACGAGCTCGCCGCGCTCGCGCGGGATGCGATCATGGCCGCCGAGGACGACGTCGACGAGGCCGCTCTCGAGGATCTCCTCTCACGCCTGCGGTACGTCGGTGGCGAGGGCGAGGTGGTCTTCGAGCGCCTGCGGGAGGCGCTCGCCGACGCCACGGCTCCCGCGTACTACCTCGCGATCCCGCCGGCGACGTTCCTCGAGGTCGCGGAGGGGCTCGCGGCCGCGGACCTGGTGGACGACGCGCGGCTCTTCGTGGAGAAGCCCTTCGGCACCGACCTCGAATCGGCGCGGGAGCTCAACCGTCGGCTGTCGGCGATCTTCCCCGAGGAGCGGATCTTCCGCATCGACCACTTCCTGGGGAAGGAGCCGATCCAGGACATCATGTACCTCCGCTTCGCAAATGCGCTCTTCGAGCCGCTCTGGAATCGCGAGCACATCACGTCGATCCAGATCACGATGGCCGAGGACTTCGGCGTCGACGAGCGCGGTGCGTTCTACGACCGGGTCGGCGCCATGCGGGACGTCGTGCAGAACCACCTGCTCCAGGTGCTCGCGCTCGTCGCGATGGAGCCTCCGTCGGGAGGCGACGACGCGATCGCCAGACGGCGGCTCGACGTCTTCCGCGCGATGCCGTCCGTCGATCCGGACGGCGCGCTCCGCGGCCAGTACCGCGGCTTCCGCGAGGTCGAGGGCGTCGCACGGAACTCCGAGACGGAGACGTACGTCGCCCTCGAGCTCGAGATCGAGAACTGGCGCTGGGCGGGCGTCCCGATCCTCATCCGCGCGGGCAAGTGCCTGCCCGTGACCGGGACGGAGGTCGTCGTGCGCCTCGAGCGCGTGCCGCAGCTGCGCTGGGGGAAGCGCCGCCTGCACACGCCGGGCACCGACGACATCGTGCTCCGCGTCGGCCGCGACCCGGGAGTCACCATCGGCATCCGGGCGAAGACGCCGGGCATGGAGGTCTCGCAGCCGGTCTCGCTCGACCTCGACTTCGAGGAGGAGCTCGGCGAGCCGCCGCAGCCGTACGAGCGGCTGTTGTACGACGCGATCCGCGGCGACCACACGCTGTTCCCGCACTGGGACGTGATCGAGGAGACGTGGCGCATCGTGCAGCCGCTCCTCGACTCGCCGCCGGCGCTCGAGCTGTACGAGCCCGGCACGTGGGGGCCGCAGAGCGCCGAGGCGCTGGCCGCACAGCACGGCGGCTGGCGCGCGCCGAAGGCTCGCTAACGACTCGCCCCTACGGCGCAGGGCACGGAGACGATCGGAGCCCGGGGCGATGGATCACGAGCGGCGCCGCTCGACGCCGCTCTCGCGCCCGATCAACACCTCGCTCACGAGGTCGGGCGGGAACATGCCGTGATCGACGACTCCCGGCGTGGCCGAGAGCCGTTGTGCGAGCGTGGCCGGGTCGTCCACCGGCCCGACCCAGTCGACGAGCACCCCGCCGTCGGGTGTGAGCAGGACGCCGCGGCGGCGCACGTGCTCGAGCCGCGCGATCGTCGCCTCGACGCCGAACGCGAGGAGCTCCAGGGGGATAGGAGACGTGACCTGCTCGACCACCTTGTCCGACGACGCGATCAGCACGAAGCGCGCCGCCGCGGCAGCGACGACCTTCTCGCGCGTATGTGCGCCGCCGTTCCCCTTCACGACCCAGCCGTCCGCGGCGACCTGATCGGCCCCGTCGACGGCCAGGTCGAGGTGCGTCGGCGCCCCGACTCCGTTGAACGGCTCGACGTGGAGTCCGAGCGCAAGCGCCTGCTCGGCGCTTGCAGGTGACGTGGCGACGCAGCGGATGTCGAGGCCTCGGGCGGCGAGCGCGGTGATGAAGTACGAGGCGGTCGATCCCGTCCCCAGCCCGACGGCCATGCCGTCCTCGACGAGCAGGGCGGCGGCCTCCGCCGCGATTCGCTTCTCGTGCTCGAGGTCGGGCACCACGGCCACGGACCCTACAGCCGACAGGTGCCGTTCTCGTTACCGTGCGACGGATGGGCTGGAACGACTGGGCCGGAGACGTCGAGGTCGCGCCGTCGCTCTACGCGGCCGACATGTCGCGGCTCGGCGCGGAGATCGAGGTCCTCGCGACGGCAGGCGCGCGCATCTTCCACTTCGACGCCGGCGACGGCCACTTCATCCCCGAGATCACGATCGGGCCGATCGTCCTCGCGTCGCTCTCGCCACTCGTCCACGGCTGGGGCTGCATCCTCGACTGCCACCTCATGGTCGCGGAGCCGGAGCGCCACTTCGAGGCGGTGGCCAAGGGGGGCGGCGACAGTGTGACCTTCCACGTCGAGGCCTGTGACGATCCCGCGCGGGCGATCGCGCTCGCACGTTCGCTCGGGCTGGGCGTCGGAGTCTCGTTCAAGCCCGAGACTCCGGTCGAGGACGCCGCGGCGGCGGGTGCCGGCGCCGACCTCGTCCTCTGCATGTCCATCGAGCCCGGCTACTCGGGGCAGCCGTTCATGCCCGAGGCGCTGGAGCGGATCGAGCAGCTCCGCTCGCTGCTCCCGGACGGCGTGCGCGTCCAGGTGGACGGCGGAGTCAACTCCGAGACGATTCGCCGCGCTCGTGACGCGGGTGCCGACCTGCTTGTCGCCGGGAGTGCGATCTTCTGGCACGACGATCCGGCGAGCGCCTACCGGGAGCTGTCCGCGGCCGTCGCCGCACCCGTGCGTGGCTGAGCTGCTCGAGCTACGCGAGCCCACGGGCGCGTTCGCGCGGATCGAGGAGTGGCTCCGTGACCGGGGCTTCTTCCTGCCTGGCGGCGAAGAGCTCGTCGCCGACGTCTACCTCGGCTACGGCCTCTCCCATGCGATCCGCCGCGACACGACCGCCCCGCCGCCCGAGCCATGCCCAACTCTCCCCCTCGCCGCCTGCCGCGTCCGCGACGCGGAACGCGTTGTGGCTCAGAGCGACGAGGAGCTCGCGCTCGGCACGTGGGAGGCGACGTGGACGGCCACCGAGTACGGCGCAGCGGTCGAGCAGGTCCGCGAAGCGATCGCGCGTGGCGACGTCTACCAGGTGAACCTCGTCCAGCATCTCTCGGCACCCTTTTCGGGTGACGTCGTCGCGGTCGCGCAGGCGCTCCGCCACCTCCGGCCGCTGCATCCGGAGCCTCTCGTCGCAGACGGCTGGGCTGTCGTCTCGGCCTCACCCGAGCTCTTCCTGGCTCGTCGTGGCCGGCGCCTCTGGACGATGCCGATCAAGGGAACGCGCCCGATCGGCGCCGAAGCCGAGCTCGCAGGCTCGGACAAGGACGCGGCCGAGCACGTGATGATCGTCGACCTCGAGCGCAACGATCTCTCTCGCGTGTGCGAGGCTGGAAGCGTGCGCTGGCCCGAGCTGATGACGACGCGCCAGCTTGCCGGCGTCGCGCACATGGTGTCCACCGTCGAGGGGACGCTCCGAGAAGGGGTGGGCCTGGCCGACGCTCTCGACGCCACCTTTCCCGGCGGCTCGGTCACGGGGGCACCGAAGATCGCCGCCGTCGATCTGATCGCACAGCTGGAGCCCGTCGGCAGAGGGGCTTCAATGGGTGCGACAGGCCGCATTCGCGGGAACGGGGACTTCGACCTCGCGCTCACGATCAGGACGTTTGCCGTCGCGGAAGGGAGGATTCACCTCTGGGTCGGCGGTGGCATCGTGTGGGACTCGGAGCCCGCGGCGGAGGTGGAGGAGTCCTGGACGAAGGCGGCGCCGCTGCTGGAGGCGCTGGGGTCGGCCACCGCAGCGAGGGCGCGTTCGTGAGCCTCCTCGCACTCGCATTGACCGGTCGCGGCCGCGTGGATCCCACCGAGCCGGTGCTTCGCGCCGACGACGACGCGCTGCTCCGCGGCCGGGCGGCGTTCGAGACGGCGCGCGTCTACGCGGGACGGCCGTTTCGGCTCGCGGCGCACCTCGATCGTCTCGAGGCCTCCGCGGAGAGCATCGGCCTGCCGCACCTCGACCGCTCGGGGCTGGAGGAAGCGACCGAGCTCGTCCTGCCGGATCCCGGGAGCGCCGACACGGTGCTCCGCCTCGTCTGGACCGGTGGGCCCGCGGGTGCCGACCCACTCGGCCTCGTGCTCCTCAGTGACGTGCCGGAGTGGATCGAGCGCGTCCGGGCTCGCGGTGCGAGAGCCGTCTCCCTGCTCGGCATCCGCGCAACCGCGGCCTGGCTCCTCCCCGGGGTCAAGTCGACCAGCTACGCGGTGAACATGGCCGCCGAGGCGGAGGCGAAGCGACGCGGAGCGGACGAGGCGTGCTTCGTGGATGCAGACGGGATCGTCCTCGAGGGAACGGTGACGAACGTGTGGTGGCGGCTGGGCGAGGCGCTGTATACGCCGTCGCTCGACCTCGGGATCCTGGCCGGAGTCACCCGTTCGGCGCTCGTCGAGCTGGCGCCCTCGTGCGGCTACCGCGTCGAGGAGGGCGCATATCCGCTCGACCTTCTTCTCGACGCCGACGAGGCGTTCACCTCCTCCTCGGTGCGCGAGATCATGCCCCTGGTGGAGATCGACGGCCGCCCGCTCGGGCGTGGGCCCGCGTCGGAGACGCTCCAGCGCGCGCTCCGCGACCTCGCGGCTGAGTAAGGTCTGGGACGTGGCGGATCCGACGGTCAGGCTCGGGGGGATGGCACTCCAGAACGGCGTGCTCGTTCACGGCCCGACATCGTGGGGCTGCGCCGTGCGCGGCGCGGACGGAGCGCTGCACGTGGCCTCGGCGAGGAAGCCGGTGATCGCCCCGGCCGTTCGCCGTCGCCTTCCGGTCCTGCGCGGGCCGCTCGTCCTCGCCGATGCGTTCGCGCTCCTGCCGTCCGTGCGGCGGGCGCTGCCACAGGCGCGTCTCCCCTTCGAGCGGCCGATCGTCCTCGGATCCATTGCGACGTCGGTGCTCGGCGCCAGGCTGCTTCGCCGAGCTCGCTTCTCGCCCGGCCGGGAGGTCGCGGCCGGGGTCCTGAGCCTGCTGCCGGCGGGGATGGCGCTGCGTGGTCCCGACCTCGCCTCGTACCACGGCGCAGAGCACGTCTCGATCGGGACGTACGAGAGCGGCGGGGTGGTGCGTGCGCCGAAGGAGCACCCCCGGTGCGGCTCGCAACTCGTCGCGCCGTTGCTCGCGGCCTCCGCGGTGGCGAACGTCGTCGTGACGCAGGTGCCCGCGCGTGCCCGTGGCGTCGCGCGGGTCGTCGGCACCGTCGGCGCGATCGGTGTCGCGCTCGAGCTCCACGGCTGGGCTGCGAGGAATCCCGAGCGTCGCCTCGCCCGCGCGATCTCGCGGCCCGGGTTCGAGCTGCAGCGCCACATCTCCACGTCCGAGCCGTCGGACGAGCAGGTCGAGGTCGCCGACGCCGCGCGCGACGCATGCCTCGCGCTCGAGCTCGGCACGGCCTGACCGACCCGGGGCGGGTCTTCGCGTGACGACACCGGGTGACGAGCGAAGCGGGCTTCTCGTCGACCTCTACCAGCTCACGATGGGCGAGAGCTACGTGCGGGAGGGCATCGCCGAGCGCGAGGCCACGTTCTCCCTCTTCTTTCGCACGTTGCCTCCTCGCTGGGGCTACGCACTCGCGGCCGGGCTGGAGGACGCGCTGCGCTACCTCGCGCAGCTCCGCTTCGACGACGGTGACCTTGCGTACCTGGAAGGCACCGGCCTCTTCACAGCTCCGTTCCTCGATCGGCTCGCGGCGCTCCGGTTCCAGGGCCACGTACGGGCGCTCCCCGAAGGGACGCCCGTCTTCCCGAGCGAGCCGCTCCTCGAGCTCACGGCCCCGCTGCTCGAGGCACAGATTGCCGAGACGATGGTGCTGAACGAGGTGCACCTGCAGACGCTGATCGCGTCCAAGGCGGCGCGCTCCGTCGAGGCGGCGGGGAGTCGTCTGCTCGTCGACTTCGCACTGCGGCGAGCGCACGGAGGGGAGGCCGGCCTCGAGGTCGCGCGGGCGAGCTACCTCGCGGGCTTCGACGCCACGAGCAACGTCCTCGCCGGCCGACGGTACGGAGTCCCGCTGGCCGGCACGATGGCCCACTCGTACATCGAGGCCTTCGATGACGAAGTCGAGGCGTTCCGGGCGTTCGCTCGCGCGTATCCGGATGACGCAATCCTCCTGGTCGACACGTACGACACCCTCGAAGGAGCCCGCCGCGCAGTCGCCGTCGCGCGAGAGCTCGCCGAGGACGGGCACCGGCTGCGCGGCGTGCGACTCGACTCGGGCGACCTCGTGGCTCTGAGCCACGAAGTCCGTGAGATCCTCGACGACGCGGGTTTCGCCGATGCGCTGGTGTTCGCGAGCGGCGGCCTCGACGAGGACGAGATCGCCCGGCTGCTCGATGCCGGCGCGCCGATCGGCGGCTTCGGGGTCGGCACGGCGATGGGCGTCTCGGCGGACGCGCCGTTCCTGGACATGGTCTACAAGCTCGTGGAGCTCGACGGCCGGCCCGTTCTCAAGCTGTCCGAGGGGAAGGCGACGCTGCCGGGGCGCAAGCAGCTGTGGCGGGTGAGCCACGACGGGAGGTCAGCCCATGACGTGCTCGGGCTCACCGACGGTGTCGCCGACGGCGAGCCGCTCCTGCGCGAGGTGATGCGGGACGGTCGTGTGACGTGGACAGAGTCCCTCGCAGAGACCCGGGAGCGCGCCCGTCGAGAGCGCGAGGTACTTCCGGATCCGGTGCGCGCGCTCGACGCGGCGTCGTACGACGTGCATGTCGATCCCGAGCTCGAAGGCCTGCGCTCGCGCCTCGCTGCCGCGGCTTCCGGCTGAGAGCTAGCAGATAATTGATGCCACGACCTTGCGCGTCCAGATGCGCGATCTGGAGCGTCGGGGCCGCGTGCGCTTCGCTCCTCGCTCTCCCGCGCGGCCAGCCCGCGTCTCGAGAGGGCCACTCCGTGGCATCGACCGTCTACTCCCCGAGCGGGCCGGGCCAGGACGTGAGCGGCTCCGTCGAGCGGACGACGTGTGCGCCCTCTGCCTCGAAGCGGGCGAACGCTGCATCTGCCTCGTCCGTGTAGTCCACGACTCCCGGCACGACGACCGGGGAGCAGCAGTCCTCGAGGAGGTAGAGGCGCGATGCGATCTCGGGGGCGGCGGCCAGGAGGTCCGCAACCGTCCACGCGACGCAGTGGCTCTTCGCCTGGCCTGCGACGACGACGGCGTCGAACCCGATGAGATGCTCGATGAGCGCTGCGTTGTACTCGCCGAGCTGCTCACCCCCTGCTCCTCTGAGCACCTCGGGGCCAAGCACCGAGTAGTGCTCGGTCAGCGGCTGCTGTCCCTTGACCTCGAACCGGGTCTGCGAGCGCCGAGCGATCGCATGGAAGAAGAGCGCCTCCTCGATCACGCTCACGAGCGCGTGGCCGATTCCGCCGAGCATCGCGTGGAACGGCCAGATCGTGAGGTCGTACTTGCCGCCGGCGGCCAGGGCGTCCACGTATGCCCTCAGGTGCTCGTCACCCGCGTCCTTGAGCCCCAGGAGCGTCGCCGCATCCGGATCGACCCGCCAGTGGCCCGCCGAGACGTCCTCCGGCGTGACGAGCGTGTACGGCACTGGATGACGGCCCTCGGCGTCGATGAGGAAGGGCGCATGGAAGATCTGAAACGCTTGATGCGTGTCCAGGGTGACGACCACGCGGGTGAGCGCTCCTAGGTTGCGGTAGAGGAATGCGCAGAGCCGGCGCGAGTCGTCGAGCGCGCCCGTTCCCGACCGGCCGGCCACGAAGAGCTCGAAGCCGGGCGTGGAGAACGTGTTCTGGACGTCGACGAGGAGCAGGCACACGCGACGCTGGTCGTCCGCGGCCGCGGTGAGCACGCGCTCGTCCCTCCACGCGACGGCCTCCGCGAATCTGGCCGGGTAGTCGACGCGGAAGACCTCGCTCGCTCGGTCGAGATCGACGTGCGGCGGGAGCTCCAGCTCGGCCGTCATGCGGCCAACCGTAGCGCTTGAGCGGGCATCCCCCGGTGCCGATACGAGGGGAGGTGGGCGACCTCCAGAACACCATCCTGACCTGGATCCCAGTCGCGTTCTTCGGGATCATCATTCTTCTTCTCCTGTACACGCTCCGATTCATGCCGAGGGCGAAGCCCGCCCCGGTGATCAGGGGCTCGCAGGTCGAGGTCTCGTGGGACGACGTCGCGGGGCTCGACGAGGCGAAGGGCGAGCTGCAGGAGGTCGTCGAGTTCCTGCGTGACCGCAGGAGGTTCGAGCGACTCGGAGCTCGCGTGCCGCGCGGCATCCTCCTGCACGGCCCGCCGGGCACGGGCAAGACCCTCGTCGCGAAGGCCGTGGCGAGCGCGTCGGGCGCGAACTTCTACTCGCAGAGCGCGTCGTCGTTCGTCGAGATGTTCGCGGGTCTCGGTGCGGCGCGCATCCGGAAGCTGTTCGAGGAGGCCCGCAAGAACGCGCCGGCGATCGTGTTCATCGACGAGCTCGATGCGGTCGGGACTGCACGGGCCGGTGGCGGCATCCACCGTGAGCACGATCAAACGCTGAACCAGCTCCTCGTCGAGCTCGACGGGTTCGGAGCCCGCGACGAGGTCGTGGTCATGGCGGCGTCGAACCGCCTGCAGGATCTCGACCCCGCACTCCTCCGTCCCGGGCGCTTCGATCGGCAGGTGCTCGTCTCCGCGCCGGACGTCTCCGGCCGGGAGTCGATCCTCGGCGTCCATACGAGGGACAAGCCGTTGGCCGCCGACGTCGACCTCGGGCAGATCGCCCGCCAGACGTCCGGGCTGACAGGAGCAGATCTGGCGAATCTCTGCAACGAGGCGGCGATCCTCGCAGGACGAAGCGGAGCGCAGTACATCCGTCAGGCCGACTTCGACGCCGCGATGGAGCGCATCGTCGCGGGCCTGCAGCAGCGCCGCGTCGTGTCGGACAAGGAGAAGCGCATCCTCGCCTACCACGAGGCCGGCCACGCGGTGATGTCGCACCTCGTCGGCGATCTCTTCCCCGCCCAGAAGGCGACTATCGTCTCCCGCGGCGAAGCGCTCGGCTACACGTTGAACATCCCCGCGGAAGATCGCTACCTGCACACGCGCGAGGAGTTCGTGGACCTGATGATGGTGTTCCTCGCAGGCCGCGCAGCGGAGCAGGTCGTCTTCGGGCGGATCACGAACGGGGCCGCCAACGACCTAGAGCGCGTCACGCAGCTCGCCCGCTCGATGGTCTTCGAGTACGGGATGTCCGAGGTCGCGCCGTCGCGCACCATGCGCGCCGACAACTACGCGCTCTCGGAGGAGACGAAGCGCCTGCGGGACTCAGAGCAGGCACGGCTCACCGATCACGCGTACGACGAGGCGCAGCGACTGCTCTTCAAGCACCGAGCGGCTCTCGATCGCGTCGCCGAGGCGCTGCTCGAGAGGGAGACGCTCGACCGCTCCGAGCTCCAGGCGCTGCTCGCCGACGTGCGAACGGAGTCGTACGCATCCGAGACGATCGGCACCGTCCGCGCGCTCCCCGCCCGCGACTGATCGAGACGACCACGCTCGAGTGCGGGCACTGCACCAGATCCGCAACGGAGCCGTGCCCGTTCCGTCCAAGTTACAAGTTGTAACTTGCGAGTGGCGATCCGTCTTTCCGAGCCGTTTCAGAGCCCTTGGGGCCTTGTTACAAGTTGTAACTTGGCGCCACTGAGTAGCATCGCGGCGGTGCGGCTTCGTGGAATCCATCACATCGGGCTTGCCGTCGAGGATCTCGACGACGCAATCGGGACCTACGAGCGCCTCTTCGACGCACGGCTCGAGCATCGCCAGGGTCTTGTCTCCCAGGGGGTCGAGGCGGCCGCGGTGCTCGTCGGCGGCAGCCGCGTCGAGCTCCTCGCTCCGACCGGCCCGGACACGCCTGTGGGCAGATTCCTCGCAAAGCGCGGCCCCGGGATGCACCACGTCGCCTACGCGACGGACGACGTGCAGGAGGCGCTTCGGCAGCTCGCGTCGGTCGGCGCGCAGCTCGTGGATCAGGTGCCGCGACCGGGCCTCTTCGGGCTCGAGGTCGCGTTTGTCCATCCCGACGCCGTGCACGGCGTCCTGACGGAGGTGGTATCCGGTGGCTGACGACACGTACGTTCGCATGGAGGTCGGCTTCGACGGGGGGCAGATCCTGAGCTGGCTCGTAACCTCCGAGAGCGCGGACGCGCTCGACCGCAAGCTCACGGCGGGCGGATCGGGAGCCGTCGAGCTCGGAGCGCAGGACGGACCGATCGTCGTCGTGCTCGACCGCGTCATCTACGTGAAGCGTTTCGCGCGAGAGTCTCCCGTCGGGTTCGCCGAGTAGACGCCGATGCCACTGCAGGTCGGCATCGTCGGCCTTTCGAACGCGGGGAAGACGACCCTCTTCAACGCGCTGACCCATGCCGGCGCGGAGGTCACGGCGTACGCGTCCGTCACCGAGAAGGCCAACGTCGGCGTCGCCGTCATCCCGGACGCGCGACTCGATCGCCTGGCTGCGCTCATCGGATCGAGGAAGGTCACTCCAGCGGCGATCCGGGTGGTCGACGTCCCTGCCGCCGGCGTGGAGGTGCCCGGCGGGCTCCGCCAGGCCGACGCGCTGCTCGCCGTGCTCGACGGGTTCTCGGAGGGCGCCGATCCGCCCGGCGACCTCGAGTCGCTCGCGCTCGAGCTCGTCGTCGCCGACCGCGACCATGTCGAGCGGCGCCTGGAGAAGGTGCGGAAGGACGCCAAGTCGGGAGACCTCTCGACGCGGCGGGAAGTCGTGCTGCTGGACGCCATGCTCGCTCACCTCGAAGCCGGCTCACCTCTGTCCGAGTGGAAGGAGCGCATCCCGCCCGAGCTCGAGCCGCTGACGACGAAGCCGCTCATCCCGGTCGAGAACGGGCCTGCCGGAATCGACTGCGCGCTCGAGATGGAGCTGGCCGAGCTCGCCCCCGAGGAGGCGGCCGAGTTTCGCTCAGGGCCGTCGGCGCTCGACGAGGTCGTCCTCCGACTGAAGGAGGCGCTCGGCCTCGTCACGTTCTTCACCATCGGCGACACGGAGGCGAGAGCCTGGACGCTGCAGCACGGGCAGACCGCGCTCGAGGCCGCGGAGTCGATCCACACCGACATCGCGCGCGGCTTCATCCGCTGCGAGGTGATTCGCTGGGACGACCTGCTCGAGTGCGGCTCACATGCCGAGGCAGCGCGTCGCGGCCAGCAGCGCCTGGAGGGGAAGAGCTACGTCGTCGAGGACGGCGACGTCATCAACATCCGTTTCAACGTCTGAGCTTCGGGTCAGCCGGCGGCGACGAGCGCGGCGCCCGACAGTGCGATCACGCCCCCCACGCGACGCGACGCGCTCAGCTGCTCGCCGAGCACGAGCCGGGCGAGC
Organism: Gaiellaceae bacterium; assembly: GCA_046484465.1. Classification (GTDB taxonomy): domain Bacteria; phylum Actinomycetota; class Thermoleophilia; order Gaiellales; family Gaiellaceae; genus GMQP-bins7. The sequence continues at coordinate 25,840 of JAWOIV010000030.1, read as the reverse complement.
ACGATCGTCACGAGCGGGTACACGGAGGTGAGCACCGCGACGATCCCTGCGGCGGCCTTCGTCGTGGCCGTTGCGAGGAGAACGTTCGCCGAGGTGTCGAAGAGCGCGACTCCGACGAGCGCGGGGAGCAGCGCAGCCGGAGGGCGAACCGGAGCGGCTACCGCTAGCGCGGCTGCGAGCACGACCGCGACGCCCGTCCAGCGCGCGACGAGGACCGCCCACGGCACGCTCGCGGTAGCCGCAGCGTCGAGCGCAACGTAGAAGCATCCGAATCCCAGCGCAGCGAGCACTGCAAGCCCGACACCCACGGCGAACCGGCGCTCGCCGTGCGTGGGCTCGCGGGACACTACGGCGACCCCTGTGAGCACGAGGGCGACGCCTGCCCACTGCACCGCGCTCGGAGTGTCGCCACGGATGAAGTCGGCGCCGAGGGGGATGACGGGCGCGGCCGCTGAGATCGGCGCGACGATGCCCATGGCGCCGATGGAGAGGCCCCGGTAGAGAGCGCCCAGCCCGACGAGCCCGGCAACGCCGGCGCCGACGGCGGGAGCGACCTCGACGAAGCCGGGGAACGGCTCCCCGGCGACTCCGGTCCACACGGCGATGCCGACCGCCCCGAGCGCCTGCGAGACGAGGAGGACGGTGAGCACGTGCACGCGCTTGGCCGAGAGCCCGCCGAGGAAGTCCCCGATCCCCCAGCACGCGCCGGCGGTGAGCGCGAGGATGCCCCCCATCGAGCCGGCTCAGTCGCCGACGGGGCGGGTCGCGGCCTGCGCGTCGAGCTGGTTCGCGTGGTAGAGGACGGCAGCCTCCGCAGTCCGCGCAGCAGGACGATCGTGGTGGCAGGCGACGGCGTGGAGCAGCTCCGCGAGGGCTGCGGTGTCGAGGTCGTGCGCGCGCTCTTCGATCATGCGGAGGCCGAGGTGCACGTGCCCGAGGAGGCGGCCCTCCTCCGTTTGCCGGAAGGCAGGCCCGCGTCCGAGCTCGCGCACGCGGCCGACATCGTGCAGGAGGGCAGCTGCGAGCAGCAGGTCGTTGCGGAGGCGAGGATGGAGCTGCGCGGTCTCGCGACAGAGGGTCGCGACGCCGACGGTGTGCTCGAGCAGCCCGCCCGCGTATCCGTGGTGGCCGTCGACACCGGCGGCGGGGAGTGTCCGAAGCGCTGTCCGAATGGCCTGGTCGCCCAGGAACGAGCCGACGACGGCGACGAGCCCGGGATGCGCGATCTCGTCCGCGAGGAACTCGAGAAACCCGTCGAGCTCGTCCGCGTCGCGGCGGAGAGCCGGCGTGAGCGAGGCGACGTCGACGTCCTCGACCGCCTCGACCGCGCGCACCTGCACCTGGAGACGACCACCGAAGCTCTCGACCCTCCCCAGCACGCGAACCGCATCGCCCTCGGCAAAGCGCGTGTCGAGGAGGTCGACGTCGTTCCAGACGCGCGCCTCGACGCGCCCGCTCGCGTCGGCAAGCTCGAGCGCAAGGTACGTCGCGCCGGCTCGGGTGCGCCGTCGCTCCTTCTTCGTCACGGCGAAGACGCCCTCGACCGTCCGGTCGTCCGCGAGCTCGGCGATCATGGCCACGGCTGGAGTCTACGGTCGGCCTCGGCGTTGGTACGCTCGCGCCCGATGGCCGACGCTCAGCCGTTTCGCGCCGTTCGCTACTCGGGCGCGGCAGGGCCGATCGCCGACCTCGTCGCCCCCCCGTACGACGCTGTGACGGAGGAGGAGCGCGCGATCCTGTACACGCGCAGCCCGTACAACGTCGTGCACGTCACGCTGCCCGTGTCGATCGACGCTGCCGGCCGTCTCTACCGCAGCTGGCTCGAGGACGGGATCCTGGAGCGTGAGGAGGAGTCGTCGTCCTGGCTCCTCGTCGAGGACTTCGTCGGCCCTGATGGTGTCGCCCGAGAGCGGCTCGGTGTCGTCGTGTCGATCCGTGCGGTGCCGTACGAGACCGGCCGCGTGCTCCCGCACGAGAGGACGCACCCGCGGATCCGCGAGGACCGGCTCGACCTCCTGCGAGCGACGCATGTGCAGCCCGAGCCGATCTTCCTGTTGGCAGACGGCCCTCTCGGGCTCCGCGTCCCCGAGAAGCGCGCAGACCTCGAGGTCGGCGGGTCGCGGCTCTGGAGGCTTCCGGACTTCGACCCGCGCTCGCTCGAGGAGAACACGCTGCTCATCGCAGACGGGCACCACCGCTACGAGAGCGCCGTCGAGCTCGGGCGCGAGGCGTCGTCCGCTCCGGCCCGGGTCATGGCTCTCGTCGTCTCCACCCAGGATCCAGGTCTCCACGTGTTTCCGACCCACCGGTTCTTCGCCGGCAGGCCAGATCTCGCCGACCTCGAGAAGGGGCAGCGCATTGCCGACCTCGACGAGGCGCTCGCGGTGCTCGCGGCGGAGCCGTTCGATCGCTCCGCCGCGGTGGCGTACCGTCGTGGGCGCATCGAGCTGATTCGCGGAGAGCAAGGCGAGCTCGACGTGGAGCTCGTGGATCGGCACGGCCTGGCCGGGATCGGCTACACGCCGAGAGCGGCCGGCGCCGTCTCGGCGGTCGACTCCGGCGCGGCGGACGTCGCGTTCATCCTCCGCGAGGCGCGCGTGCAGGACGTCTTCGGGGTCGCCCGGCGCGGAGAGCGCATGCCTCAGAAGAGCACGTACTTCTACCCCAAGCCCCTGTCGGGCCTCCTCTTCCACGAGGTCGCTGCGTGACGGACTGGCTCGAGACGTGCCGGCTCTGCGTGGCGGACATCCGAAAGGTGCTGGAGCGGCTTCCGACCCGGATCGAGCGCGAGCCCGTGCTTCGGCTCGGGGAGGGAGGGGACGACACGACCGCGATCGACCACGCGGCCGAAGAGGCGGTGGTCGAGCGGCTACGCGCGCTCGACGAGGACTTCCTGCTCGTGTCCGAGGAGCTCGGGACGCTCGCTTTCGGTACCGGCGAGCCGAGGCGGGTCGTGGTGGACCCGATCGATGGATCGGTGAACGCGAAGCGCGGGATTCCCTTCTTCTCCTTCTCACTCGCCGTCTCCGAGGGACCGACGATGGACGACATCGTCTACGGGTACGTCTACGACTTCGGCACGGGGGAGGAGTGGACGGCGACGCGCGGCGTGGGCGCGTACCTCGACGGGGAGCGCCTCGGCGCTCTCGCACCCAAGGAGACCGTCGAGATCCTGTCGTTCGAAGGGACGACGACGCCCGCGATCGCGGAGTGGATCCAGGGCGTGGTCGGCGTCGCCGGGCGGATCCGCGTGATGGGGTCGCTCGCACTCTCGCTCTGTCACCTCGCCGCCGGCCGCGTCGACGCGGTCTGCTGCCTGAAGGAAGCGCGCTCGGTGGACATCGCCGCGGCGCAGCTGCTCGTCCGCGAGTGTGGCCTCGCCATCGAGCTCTTCGACGACCCGCCGCTCGGCGCCGCGCAACTCGATCTCGTCACGCGCTCGCGTATCGCGGCCGCCGGCTCGGAGGAGCTCGTGACACGGCTTGCGGCAGCTCTCGGGCGGAGAGGCCGCTGATACCGTGGCTCCTGTGAGGCCGGACCGCGACGCGATCCTGAAGGCGCTCGAGCAGGTCATCGACCCGGAGCTCCGGCGCCCGGTCACGGACCTCGACATGGTGCGGGACGTCGTCGCCGGCGACGACGGCAGCGTGGCGCTGACGATCGCGCTGACGACTGCAGGCTGCCCGCTGCGGCACTCCTTCGAGGAGCAGGTCCAGCGGTTCGTCGGCGAGGTCGCGGGCGTCACCTCGGTGCAGCTCGGCTTCACGGTCATGACGCCCGAGGAGAAGACCGCGCTCGTCTCGCAGCTTCGCGGAGGCCGTCCCGAGCGGACCCCGTCCCTGTCACCGGGAACGCGCGTTCTCGCGGTCGCGTCCGGTAAGGGCGGCGTCGGCAAGTCGACACTCACGGTGAACCTCGCCTACGCGCTCTCGGCACTCGGAGACCAGGTCGGAGTCCTCGACGGCGACGTCTACGGGCACTCGATCCCGCACATGCTCGGGATCCATCAGAAGCCCATCGCGGTGGACGACATGATCGTGCCCCCGGTACGAGGCGATCTGAAGCTGATGTCCATCGGGTTCTTCCTCGACGAGAACGCTCCCGTGATGTGGCGCGGTCCGATGCTGCATCGCGCTCTCGAGCAGTTCCTCTCCGACGTCCACTGGGGGGAGCTGGACACGCTGCTCGTCGACATGCCGCCGGGCACGGGTGACGTGGCCATGTCCCTCGGCCAGCTCCTGCCGCAGGCCGAGGCCCTCGTCGTCACGACGCCGCAGCCGGCCGCGCAGCAGGTGGCGGTGCGGGCCGCGCAGATGGCGCTCAAGACGGGAATGCGCGTGATCGGCGCGGTCGAGAACATGTCCTACCTCGCCGGCACGGGCCAGGAGATCTTCGGCTCCGGCGGCGGCCAGGCGCTCGCCGACGAGATCGGTGTGCCGCTGCTCGGGCGGATCCCGCTCGACCCCGTGCTCAGGGAGGCCACGGACGACGGCACGCCCGTGCTCGAGGTCGCGCCCGAGTCGGAGGCGGCTCAGGCGATCGCGGCGCTTGCAGAGGTGGTCGCCGCGACGCGCCAGGGCTCGATCCGGAAGCCCCTGACCGTCCTCTCGTAGGCGTCGGGGCGAATCGTGACCGCCGCGGCGTTCTTCGACCTGGATCGGACGCTGCTCTCACACTCGAGCTCGCTCGCTCTAGCCGGCGGCTTCCGTCGCCGCGGGCTCATCGGCCGGCGCCAGCTGCTGAAGGCGCGGGTCGCTCAGCTTCTCTTCGTGCGCTTCGGCGCCGGGCACGGTCGCGCCGGGCAGACGGCCGACACCGCAACGGCGATCCTGCGGGACCTCCCCGTCGAAACGCTCCGCGAGATCGTGGCGGACGCGTGGGAGCCCGTCCTCCGGCCGCTCGTCTACCGGGAAGCCCTCGACGAGGTGGCCGTCCACACGGCGCGCGGAGAGCGCGTCTACCTCGTCTCCGGCGCTCTCCAGGAAGTCGTGGACGTGCTCGCGCACGAGCTCTCACTCGACGGGGCGCTCGGGTCGCGCGCCGAGGTGCGAGACGGCGTCTTCACGGGACGGCTCGAGCGCCGGCTCCTCGGGGCCGGGAAGGCGGAGGCGCTCGCGGAGCTGGCGGAGAAGGAGCGCCACGACCTCACGGGCTCGACCGCGTACTCGGACTCGCACACCGATCTCCCGTTCCTGGAGGCGGTGGGAACGCCCGTCGCGGTCAATCCGGATCGTGAGCTGCGGCGCATTGCCGGCGAGCGCGGCTGGGCGATCAGGGTGTACCGCGAGACGCTCGGCTCCGGCTAGCGACCCTAACGAGGATCGGCCGGCGTGAGCGGGGGCTCGCCGCGCCCGACCGCGAGCACGTTGTCCACGGCGAGCCGTGTCATGGCCTCGCGCGCCTGCCTGGTTCCGCTCCCGAGGTGAGGTGTGAGCACGACGTTCTCGAGCCCCAGGAGGGGCTCCGGCACGTGTGGCTCGTGCGCGAAGACGTCGAGCCCCGCGTTGATGCGGCCGGACACGAGCTCGGCGACCAGGGCGTGCTCGTCCACGATCTCCCCGCGCGCGGTGTTCACCAGGCATGTGCCGTCCCGTAGCAGGGCGAGCCTGCGAGCGTCGATCAGGCCGCGCGTCTGCGGTGTCGAGGGCACGTGCAGGGTCACGATGTCGGCCTCGCGGAGCAGCGCGTCGAGGGCGCGGTACTCGCCCAGGCTCGTCGCGATCTCGGTCCGCTGCGTGTAGAGGACGCGGAGGTCGAAACCGCGTGCGCGGCGGGCGACCGCCTGGCCGATGCGCCCGAAGCCGACGATGCCGAGCGTCGAGCCCGTCAGCTCCTCGGCGAGCCAGCTGTCCGCCCAGGAGGCGCCCCAATCCCCCGACCGCACGAGGCGATCTCCCTCGACGACGCGCCGGCGCGCCGCCAGGATCAGCGCGAACGCGAGGTCCGCCGTCGCCGCGTCGAGGACTCCCGGGGTGTTCGTGACGACCACCCCTCGCTCGTGGCACGCGCGGACGTCGATCCGGTCGTAGCCGACGCCGAAGTTCGCGACGATTCGGAGGTTCGGCAACAGGTCGAGCGGAACGTGCTCGTTGGCGACGATCAGCCCCTCGACGTCGTCTCGGGGCGCACCGAGCTCGGCGAGGTCGAGGACGACCACATCGTCGAGCTCGTCGAAGGCGGATCCCGGGTAGCGCCGGGTCGAGAGGACTCTCACGAGTAGGCCTACGAGCCCGCGCGCCGCAAGGCGGCGAGGACGAGTGGGTCGATCGCCTCGTCGCCGTCAACGCGCTCCTCGAGGTTGGCGACGCCGGCCCAGTCCTCGAGGCGCTCGAAGCCGAGGCGCGCGAGTCGCTCGGTGATCTCGGATCGCAGCGTCGCGTCGACCTCGATCCACTCCGAGCGGGGAGTACGCCCGAAGAGCTCCTGGTGGAGCACGAACAGTCGCCGGAGCTCCTCGAGAGGCCACGCGTGGTCGTCGACTCGCAGGTCGACGGCGACATCCGACAGGCCCGCGTAGCCCTGGTTCGGCCCGACGACGAGCAGCGCCGCCGACTGCTGCCCGCGGCGGTCGCCTCCGGCGGCCTGGGCCGCGTCGAGGCAGTCGAGCAGCCGCTCGGCGAGTGGTCTTCCGGCGCTGGCCTCGAAGCTCTCGGCGAGCGCGTCGACGGTCTCGCCCGAGACCAGGATGTTGCCCTGGGCTGCAAAGCCCTCACCGGTGCGTCCGCCCGCCCACGCGTGACACGCGTCGCCGGTGAACGACGCGCTTCCCCCCTTGCCGTCGACGATGCCGAGCTGTCGCTCCGCCCGTCCCTCGTCTGCATCCGTCAGCCCCCGGACGACCTGCTCGGCGCGAAGACCCTGGTGGAGGAGCCTCAGTCCCTCCGGTCCGTAGCGGGGATTCGCGTGTGCCTGGGTCGCGATCGCTCCGACTCCCGCCTCCGCGCAGGGGACGACCGAGCCGACCGCGAGGAACTTCGACTGCGTGGCGACGCCCCACTGGCTCGCGCCGAGGTCGCAGGCGCAGATGGAGTACGTGGAGACGAGCACTACCCGTACGTGAGCTCGGGCAGGTCGAGCGACAGGAGCTCCTCGTCCGGGACGAGCGCGCACGCGACCTCGCCGAGCGACAGTGCCTCCTGCACCTCGGACGTGGTCCTGGCTCGCACGACGACTGGCGTCCCCCGCTCGTGGGCCGCGCGGATCGCCACACGATCGGAGAGGTCGTCGAACACCGCAGCTCCTTCGAGGTCGACGGCTCCCTCGAGGACGATCTCGGGAACCTTTCGGCCCGTAGCTCCGAACCAGCGCTCGCGCACGACCGCAATCTAGAGGAGGAGCGTGAGCGACGGCGAACCCGCCGGGCACGATGCGTGATCAGCTGGTCGCCGGGCTGGGTCTTGGAGCGGTCGCCGCAGGAACGGCGGTCGCAGGGCTCACGTGGCTCGCGATCGCAGCATCGGTTGCTGCGGTGCCCTTCCTGGTCGCGGGGATCGGCTTCGCCGTCGGCGGTCATCGGGACGCCCGCGAGCGTCCCGCGGGACCGGCCCGCTGATCACAGGGGCAGCGACCGCGCGGCGTCGGCCGCGTAGTCGAGGATCGGCTGCACGGCGAAGAACGAGCCGACCGTGACGACCACGGACAGGGCCACGGCGACACCGAGAGCCGGATCGCGCGGCGGCGAGCCACCGGCGACCGCCATGCGCAGGTCGTCCGTGCTCGTGCGCATGTACATCCAGCGCACGACGTTGAGGTAATAGCCGATGGACACGGCGGTGGCGAGGACGCCGACGACCACGAGCCACCAGTCGCCCGCGTCGTACGCGGCCGTGAAGACGAAGAGCTTCCCGAACATGCCGCCCGTGAGCGGGAAGCCGGCGAAGCCGAGCATGAACACCCACATCGAGGCGCCGAGGAGCGGGCGCTCCCAGCCGAGGCCCGCGAGGTCCTCGAGCGCGACGTCACGACCGAGCTCGCGCTCGCGCGCGGCGAGGACCGCGAACGCCCCGACGGACATCGCGGCGTACGGGACGAGGTAGTAGAGAAGGGCCGAGGCGCCTGCCTCGGTCCCTGCGGCCACGGCGATGAACATGAAACCCGCGTGCGAGATCGACGAGTACGCGAGGAGGCGCTTGGCGTCGCGCTGCGCGAACGCTGCGAGGTTCCCCCACACGAGCGAGACGACCGCGAGCACCGCTACCGCGATCGTCCAGATCTCGCGCTCCTCCGGAAATGCCGTGTAGAGCACGCGGAGCGTCACGACCATCGCTGCGGCCTTCGTGGCCGCCGACATGAAGCCCGTGATCGACGTCGGCGACCCCTGGTAGACGTCCGGCGTCCACATGTGGAACGGCGCCGCGGAGACCTTGAACGCCAGACCGGCGAGGATCATCGCGAGGCCGGCTACGAGGAACGCGTCCGTGCCCGCCTCCGCAGCGGCGATCTCCGCGAGCCCGATCTCGCCCGTCGCGCCGTACACGAGCGCCGAGCCGAACAGCAGGATCGCGGAGCCGAAGCCGCCGACGATCAGGTACTTCAGCCCGGCTTCGAGCGATCGCGCGCGGTCGGTGTCGAACGCGACGAGGACGTAGAGGCAGAGCGAGAACCACTCGAGCCCGAGGAAGAGGGTCATCAGGTTCGAAGCGCCGACGAAGAAGATCATCCCGGCGCCGGCGGCAGCGAGAAGCGCGTAGAACTCCCCGCGGTGGTCGCGCCTCGGCTCCGTCCACGAGACGAGGACGACCACGGCTCCGATCAGCCCGAGCACGACCTGCGCGAAGGCCGCGAGCTGGTCCTGCACCATCGAGCCCGAGATCGTCACCTCCGGCGCCGTCGTATCGGCGAAGACGGCGCCGGCGAGGATCGCAGCGACGACGAAGCCGGCGAGCACGATCCCCGCGGCGGCGGTCTTCCGCATCCAGGCCGGGACCAGGACCGAGGCGAGCAGGGCGACGCCCGATGCCCCGAGGAGCGCGAGGGTCGGCGCGAGCGCGAACCAGTCGACCTTCGGCGTGTCGATCATCGGAAGCCCTCCGCGATGAAGCTCGACGCTCTGTCGCGCGGGAACGAGCTCGCGCTCACGAGTGCGGGCCACGCCGAGAGCACGAGCAGGCAGGCGAGCAGCGGCAGGACGAGACCGAGCTCCACGGGACGAAGGTCGAGCGCTTCGTCTCGGGCAGCGCGGCCGGGGCGAACGTGCAGCACTGCGGAGATCAGCCGCAGTGTGTACATCGCGGCGAGGACGATGGCGAGCGCCACGACGGCCGCGTAGCCCCAGCCCTCCGCGTAGACACCGGTCATGATCAGGAACTCGCCGGCGAACGTCGTCGATCCAGGCACGGCCAGGGCCATCATCCCGGCCACGAGCAGGACGGTGGCGAGGATCGGACGCCCGCGCGCCATCCCGCCGAGTGCGTCGAGCTCGCCCGTCCCGCAGCGGCGCTCGACCATGCCGACGAGCAGGAAGAGGCTCGCGGAGATGAGCGCATGGTTGACCGACTGCAGAACGGCCCCGTCGAGGCCGAGGTCGTTCACCGCGAACACGCCGAGCGTGATGAGCCCCATCTGGGCCATCGACGAGTAGGCGACGATCCCGCGCAGGTCGGGGGCCCGGAACGCCAGCACCGACCCGTACAGGAGTCCCACCGCGGCGAGCACGAGCACGAGCACCGTCAGGTCGGCCACCGGCTCGGGGAACTTCGGCAGGCCGATCCGCAGGAACCCGTAGATCGCCGTCTTCGAGACGACTGCAGACAGCACGGCGGCAACCTCGATCGGCGCCTCGCGGTATGCGAGCGGGAGCCAGCCGTGGAAGGGGAAGAGCGGCGCCTTTACTGCGAACGCGATCGCGAAGCCGAGGAAGATCCAGACGTTGTCGCTCGTCCCCGAGTCGAGCAGGCTGAACGTTCCCTGGGTGACGCCGAAGGCGACGACCGAGGCGAGCATCAGGAGAGAGCCGACCATCGTGTAGACGACGAACGTCATCGTCGCCGCCTGGCGACGCGCCCCGCCCCAGACGCCGACGAGCACGTAGAGCGGGATGAGCATCGCCTCGAAGGCGACGTAGAACATGATCAGGTCCTGGGAGGCGAACGTCGCAACGACCGCGCCGGTCAGGAGGAGCATCAGCGCGTGGTAGGCGCGGGGCCGGTCGCGCCCGACCCACGTCGCGTAGCCGATTGCGGCCGCACAGACGATCACGCTGACGCCGACCAGCCAGACGCTGAAGCCGTAGAGGCCGACGGAGTAGGAGATGCCGAGGCTCTCCACCCACTCGCGGGACGTTCCGAGCTGGAGCCCGCCCTCGTCCCAGTCGAAACTCGTCGCCGCGACCACCCAGAGCCCGACCTCGAGCAGCGCGACGAGGAAGGCGAGCCCGGCCGTGGCCGATCGCGGCAGCGGCAGCAGTGCGACGACGAGCGCGCCGACGACAGGGAGGACGATGAGGGCCGTGGTCAGCATTCCGCTACCTCACCGCCACGAAGACGACGACGAGGACGACCACCGCGAACGCCACCGTGATCGCGTACGTCCGCAGGAGGCCCGACTGGGCTCGCGCGAGCTCTCCGCCGGCCTGGATCGTCCCGGAGCCGATCTCGTCGAGGGAGCGCTCGATGATCGGCTCCTCGACGTTCGTCCGGAGCGTCACCGACAGCGCGACGGCGGGTCGGTAGAAGAGCGCGTCGTAGAGCTCGTCGAAGTAGAGCTTGTGCTCGAGGACGCGCCAGGCAGTCGGGTCGCTCACGAGCTGGCGGCCACCCCCGAACGCGCGCCTGGCGAGGTAGAAGCCGGCGAGCCCGAGTGTGACCGCAAGCGCGCTCGTCCCGTAGTCCTGCGCGACCGTGGGATGCACGAGGGACTCGGCCGTCTCGTCGATCCAGTGGAGGAAGGGCTCCCAGACGCCCGGGATGACGACGAGGCCACCGATCGTCGCGAGCACGGTGAGGATGCCGACGGGTGCGAGCATCGAGGCCGGGCCCTCGCCGTGGTCACCGTGTGCGTGCTCCGCAACGAGCTCGCTCTCGGGGCCGCGGAAGACCGTGAAGTAGAGGCGGAACGCGTACGCGCCGGTGAGGAGCGCGCCGACGAGCGCCGCGACGTAGAGCGTCCAGCCCAGCGCGCCCCCCGTGGCGAGAGCGGACGAGATGATCCCGTCCTTCGACCAGAACCCCGCGAAGATCGGGATCCCGACGAGAGCCAGCGTGCCGACGAGGAACGCGATGTGCGTCTTCGGCATGACGTTCTTGAGGCCGCCCATGCGCCGGATGTCCTGCTCGCCTCCGAGATGGTGGATGACGAGGCCCGCGGACATGAAGAGCAGCGCCTTGAAGAAGGCGTGCGTCATGAGGTGGAAGATCGCGTAGCCGTAGGCACCGATCCCCGCCGCCAGGAACATGTAGCCGATCTGCGACATCGTCGAGTACGCGATGACACGCTTGATGTCCCACTGGACGAGGGCGATCACTCCGGCGGCCAGGAGCGTGACCGCGCCGAGGATGGCTGCGAGGTGCTGGATGTCGGGCGCGGCCTCGAAGACGGGGCTTGCGCGGACGAGCAGATACACACCTGCGGTCACCATCGTCGCGGCGTGAATGAGCGCGGAGACGGGGGTCGGGCCCTCCATCGCATCCGGGAGCCACGTATGCAGCGGAATCTGCGCCGACTTCGCGACCGCGCCGCCGAGAAGGCCGAGAGCGACGAGGTTCACCAGGGTCGTCGAGAGCCCGTCCACCTGCTCGAAGACGCCGAGGAACTCCAGCGTCCCCGTCTGCCACACGAGCAGCACGAGCGCGAGCATGAACGTTGCGTCGCCGAACGCGTTCACGATGAACGCCTTCTTCGCCGCGGCGATCGCTTCCGGCCGCTGGTGCCAGAATCCGATCAGCAGGTAGGACGCGAGGCCGACGAGGCCCCAGCCGACGAGGAGCAGCAGGAAGTTCCCCGCCTGGACGAGCATGAGCATCGCGAAGACGAAGAGCGACATGTACGCGAAGTACCGACGCTCCTCGTCGTCGCCGGCCATGTAGCCCATCGAGTACCAGACGATCAGCCCGCCGACGCCGGAGACGATCAGCATCATCGTGCTCGAGAGCGTGTCGAGCAGGATCTGCAGCTCGATCTCGAAGTCGCCCGCCGCGAGCCACGTGTACGCGGTGGAGAGCTGCTCGCGGTCGCCGTGATCCGTAGCCCACAGCCCGACGAACGCGACGAGTGCGCCGCCGAATGCGGCGAACGTCGTCAGCGTCGAGATCCAGCCTGCGGTGCGTCGCGAGATGCGCTGCCCCGCGAGCGTGATCGCGAGCGCCCCCACGAGCGGGGCGAGGAGGCAGACCCAGGCTCCGGTCAGCGAGCTCACAGGGCAACCTCTGTTGTCCAGTGAGCGTGGAGGGGCGTGGGGAACCGGGCGACTCCCCACGCTCTCAGGAAGAAGGGGTCACGTGGGGGAAACATGGTCTCCCCCACGAACGCGAGCCGAAGGCGAGCGTTGGTCATCCCCTGAGCGCGCTCGCCTGGTCGACGTCGAGCGGGAGGTCACGGCGAGCCATGGCCACGATCAGGCCGAGCCCGATCGCGACCTCCGCCGCCGCCACCGCCATCACCGTGAGCGCGAACACCTGACCGTCGAGGTCTCCGTGCTGGCGAGCGAAGGCGATCAGCGTCAGGTTCGCCGAGTTGAGCATGAGCTCGAGCGAGAGGAGGACGATCAGCGGACTGCGGCGCATCATCACACCCAGTGCCCCGGTGCCGAACATGATCGCCGCGAGAATCAGGTACCAGCCGATGCCCGGCCCGTCCATCAGGTTCCCAGCTCCTCGGACGCCCGCAGCTGCTCGGACGCACGGGTCTCGTCGTCCGAGTCCTTGCGCTGCGGCGTCGTCCCCAGGATGACGCCGCCGACGGCGGCGACGAGCAGGACGATGGAGGTGATCTCGAAGGCGAGCAGGTGATCCGTGAGGAAGAGCTCGCCGATCGACGCGGGGCTCCCGAACGCCGCCGTGATGTTTGCGGGCTCGCCGAGGTTGTCGCCCCAGGCGAGCCCGAGGACGACCACGATCTCCACGAGGAGGGCGGCGGCTGCGACGACCGCTGCGGTTCGGACGAGCGGAGGCCCACCTGCCCACGGCGCGTCGGCCCGCCCACCGAGGTAGGCCACGACGAAGAGGAACATGACCATCACGGAGCCGGCGTACACGAGCACCTGCGCCGCTGCGAGGAACTCGGCGGCCAGCAGCAGGTAGAGGACAGCGAGCGAGGCGAGGTTCGCGATGAGGGCCAGCGCCGAGTAGAAGGGGTTCGTCAGGCTGACCACGGCGGCTGCGCTCGCGAGGAGCCCGCCGGCGGCCAGGAACCACACGATCCAGACGAGGACGTTGCCCATCAGGCGTTATCGCTCGAGATCCGCGAAGGCGGCCGCTCCGCGGCCGGCGTGTGTGCAGTGTCGATAACGGCGCTCATCTCATGACCGGGCCCTGTATGCGGGCACCGGCGTGTCGAAGCGGTCGGCGTCGGCGACCGGGACGCGCTTGATCGGCTCGGCGAGGAGCATGTCCTTCGTGTAGATGAGGTCGTCGCGCGAGTACTCGGCGAGCTCGAACTCGTTGCCGAGGGTGATCGCGTCGAACGGGCACGCGAGCTCGCAGTAGCCGCAGAAGATGCAGCGGCTCATGTTGATCTCGTAGATCCGTGCGTACCTCTCTCCGGCAGAGACACGGTCCTCGGCGGTGTTCTCCTCGGCGACGACGCGGATGCAGTCGGCCGGGCACGCGGCGGCGCAGAGCGAGCACCCGACGCACTTCTCGAGCCCGTTTTCGTGCACGTGCAGTCGGTGACGTCCGCGGAAGCGCGGGTAGACGGGGCGCTTGTACTCCGGGTACTGCTGGGTGATCGGCTTGCGGAAGATCTGCCGGAACGTGACGCCGAAGCCCTTGAGCGAGTCGAACGGCTGCGGCATCTAGATCGCCACCACGAGGATCGCGGTCACGACGGCGTTGACCGTCGCGACGGGGAGCAGAACCTTCCAGCCGAAGCGCATCAGCTGGTCATAGCGAAGCCGCGGCAGCGTCGTGCGCATCCAGATGAAGACGTACAGCAGCACGACCAGCTTGGCGATGAACCAGAGGGGTGCGACCCAGGAGGGGCCGTCCCAGACGATGCCGTGCCAGCCGCCGAGGAAGAGGGTCACGCAGAGCCCCGACAGCGTGATGAGGTTGATGTACTCGGACATCGAGTAGAGGCCGAAGCGCATCCCGCCGTACTCGGTGTGGTACCCGGCGACGAGCTCCTGCTCCGCCTCGGGGAGGTCGAACGGTGCGCGCGAGGTCTCGGCAGTGCCGGCGAGCAGGAAGACGACGAAGCCGACGAACTGGGGGACGACGTACCAGATCGAGCCCGACTGGGCAGCCACGATCTCGGTGAGCGAGAGCGTCCCGGCCATGATCACGACCCCGAGCACGGATAGCGCGAGGGCGACCTCGTACGACACGAGCTGCGCGCAGGTGCGCATCGACCCGAGGAGCGCGTACTTCGAGTCGGACGCCCAGCCACCGATGATGAAGCCGTACGCCCCGATCGAGCCGATGGCGAAGATGAGGACGAGCGCGATGTCGACGTCGGCGACCTGCCCGGGGACGTAGACGCCGCCGATCTCCCAGCCCGGGCCGAACGGGATCACCGAGAACGTCGCGAGCGCCGTGAACGCGGCGATGAACGGCCCGAGGATGTAGAGCCAGCCGATCGCGGCCGCGGGCTGGAAGGTCTCCTTGTGGAGCAGCTTCATGAGGTCGGCGATCGGCTGGAGGAGCCCGTACGGGCCGACCCGGTTCGGGCCGTAGCGAAGCTGCATGCGCCCCATCACCTTGCGCTCCGCGAGCGTGAGGTACGCGAACGTCCCCATCACGATGTTGATGACCACGAAGGCCTGGATCAGGCTCACCCACCACTCCACCTGCTGCATCAGGCTTTCACCACTTCGACGTTCGGGTGCAGGTCTCTGCCGTGCTCGTCCGCGACGCGTGCCACGCCGTCGATCAGCCTCCGGTTGACGGTCGCGCGGAGCTCTACCGACGTGCCGTTCGAGCGCACGTGCACGACGTCGCCGGCCTCGATCCCGCGCCGGTGGGCGTCGCCCGGGGACAGCTCCACCTCGGGAGCGGGCCGCAGGAAGCGGAGCTCGGGCACGCGGTCGACGGCTGGGCCCGAGAAGAGCCCGTGCACGCGGTGGAGCCGAAGCTCGCCGACGAAGTGGTCGTCCGCCGGCGCGAGCGGCGCGTCAGGCGCTGGAGTGGTTGCCGCCGCCGGCGCCTCGAACGGGCGCCGGGCCGGGAGGCCCGCGTAGAGCCCCACGTCGCCGAGCCCGAGGTCGCGATAGAGATGCTCGGCGACCTCCACGTAGACGACAGAGGCGTGGGGCGAGAGCTCGACGCCGAAACGATCCGCGAGCTTCGAGATCCATGCCAGCTCGTCGGGGCAAGGGGCCATCACCGCCCGCCGGAGTCGCTGGACGCGTCCCTCGAGGTTCATCGTGGTGCCGTCGCGCTCGAGGGCGCCGGTCGCCGGCAGGATCAGGTCGGCCCAGCCGCTCGCGAGCCCCTGGAACATCGTCAGGACGATCACCCGCTCGGCCTGCTCGGCAAGGGCGCGGACGGCTGGATCTGCGGCTGCGACGTCGCCGGAGACGAGGAGCAGGCGGATCGGCTCGGGGTCGGACTCGTCGGCGTCCGCGGCTGCGGCCCAGGCCGCCGCGACGCCCTGCGCGTTCGGCGTGGCCGGGAGGTGGAAGGCGCCCGATCCGGGGCGCTCGTCCAGCCCCAGCGCGTGCGCGAGCTCCGCGATCCGCGCGCCGCCGCCGCCGCCGGGGCCGGACCAGACGAGGACTGCGCGTTCGGCCGACCTCAGACGCTCGCCCAAGGCGTGGCCCGACGCGGCGAGCATGCGGCAGAGCTCGGTTGCGCCACCAGGGGCAACCTGCACGTCACCGACCGGTGAGCAGACGACGACCTCTGCGCTGCGCCTTCGCGCCTCCTTGACCCAGAGGTCGGCAATCGGCGCGCGCTCGACCACCGGGTCGTCGCCCACGACGACCACGAGCTCCGCGTCCGCGATCGCGGAGAGCGGGAGCCTGAACGCGTCGAGCGCGTCCGAGGTCGCCTCCGGGAGGACCGCGGAGTGCGCGTCGAGCCCCTCGCGCATGAGCTTCCCGAGCCCGTATGCGATCTCGGTCGTCTCCGACCCGGAGAGCGCCGTGACGATCGCGCCCTCGCACTCGCGCAGGATCGCCTCCGCGCCATCCAGCGCCTCGTCCCAGGAGATCTCCTCGAGGCCCTTCGAGCCCCGGCGGAGCGGAGCCGAGATGCGGTCCGGCGCGCGAAGATGCGGGTACGTGAAGCGACCCTTGTCGCAGAGCCAGCCGCGGTCGACCTCCGGGTGATTCCGCGACAGGATGCGCTTCACCTTGTTCTCACGGATGGTCGCGGAGACGTTGCAGCCGACCGCGCAGCCCGTGCAGATGGTGGGCACGTTCTGGATCTCCCACGGCCGGGCGTCGAAGCGGTAGAGCGTGGAGGTCAGCGCGCCGACGGGGCAGAGCTCGATGACGTTGCCCGAGAACGGGGAGCGGTACGGCTCGTCCTCGAAGGTCGCGATCTCGGTGTGCGAGCCCCGGTTGCGCGCGATGAGCAGGCCATCCTCGGCGACGTCCTCGGAGAAGCGGGTGCACCGGTAGCAGAGGATGCAGCGCTCGCGGTCGAGGGCGATCAGCGGCGAGACGGGGATCGGCTTCTCCACGGTGAGCTTGGAGAAGCTCATGCGTGTGTTGCCCGGCCCGTGGCGGAAGGTGAGGTCCTGGAGCGGGCACTCGCCGCCCTTGTCGCAGACGGGGCAGTCGAGCGGATGGTTGACGAGGATGAACTCGAGCGTCGCCTCCTGCCCCTCCGCTGCCTTCTCGGAGGTCGCCGACGTGCGGATGACCATGCCGTCCTGCGCGGTCAGCGTGCAGCCGGCCTGCAGCTTCGGCATCCCCTCGATCTCCACGAGGCACATGCGGCACGCTCCCACCGGCGGCCCCAGACGCGGCTCGTAGCAGAACACCGGGATCTCGATCCCTGCGGCCTGCGCGGTCTCCACGAGGCCGGTGCCCTTCGGCACTTCGACTGTGCGATCGTCGACGGTGACGGTGGCGAGCTCAGGCATGAGTGGCCTCGGGGGCGTGGTGCTCGTGCATCGCGGACGGAGCCAGGATTCCCTCGAGCGACGACGCGCCGTCGAGTGGGCACCGGCCGAGGTCGACGTGCGCCTGGAACTCGTCCCGGAACCGCGCGACGTAGCTCGCGACCGCGATCGCGTCGGAGTCGCCGAGCGGACAGAGGCACTTGCCGAGGATCCGGTCGCAGACGGAGAGCAGGAGGTCGAGGTCGGCCTGGCTCGCGCGCCCGTCCTCGATCTTCTGGAGGATCTGCGTGAGCCAGCGCGTGCCGACGCGACAGGGCGTGCACTTTCCGCAGGACTCGTGCTCGTAGAACTGTGAGACGCGGATCCCGAGCTGCACCATGCAGCAGCGGTCGTCGATGACGATGACCCCCGCGGAGCCGATCGACGAGCCCGCCTGCACCAGCGAGTCGAAGTCGAGCGCGGTGTCGATGTCGTCGGCCGTGAGGATCGGCGTCGAGGATCCTCCCGGGACGATCGCCTTCAGGCTCCGCCCGTTGGGAACGCCTCCGCCGACGTCGTAGATCAGCTCGCGCAGCGTGATCCCGTGCGGGAGCTCGTAGTTCCCGGGATTCGCGACGTCTCCCGAGAGCGAGAAGACGCGCGTCCCAGACGAGTTCTCGACGCCGAGCTTCGCGTACTCCTCCGCGCCGAGCTCGAACACGGCGGTGACCGTCGTGATCGACTCGACGTTGTTGACCGCCGTCGGCGCGGCGTAGAGACCGGCGATCGCCGGGAACGGCGGCTTCGTGCGCGGCTGGCCGCGCTTGCCCTCGAGGGATTCGAGGAGCGCCGTCTCCTCGCCGCAGATATACGCGCCCGCGCCGCGATGGAGGACGACGGTGACGTCGCCCAGGAGGCCGCCGTGCCCGTGCATCTGCTCGAGCGCCGAGCGCAGGATCTCGAACTCGCGCTCGTACTCGCCGCGGATGTACACGAACACGTGCTGCGAGGAGATCGCGTGCGCGCCGATCAGGCAGCCCTCGAGGAACCGGAACGGGACGCGGAGCATGATCTCGCGGTCCTTGAACGTGCCCGGCTCGGACTCGTCCGCATTGACGACGAGGTAGTGCGGCTTGTCGAGCTGGTCGGGCTTCGGCACGAACGCCCACTTGCGCCCGGTCGGGAAGAACGCCCCGCCTCGGCCGCGGAGCCCCGACGTCTCCATCTGCGCGATCACGTCGTCCGGCGCCAACGCGCGTGCCTTCACGAGCGCCGTGAAGCCCCCGCGGGCGACGTAGTCGTCGAGGGACGTGACGGCGCCACCGTCCGTTCGCGCGAAGACGAGCTCGAGACGCTCAGGTACCACGCAGCTCCTCGACGATTCCCGCGACGTCGTCCGCCTCGACGCGGAGGCGGTGCCGGTTGTCGATCGCCACGACGGTCGCCCACCCGCAGCCGCCGAGGCACTCGACGGCGCCGAGCGTGAACTCGCCGTCCGCCGACGTCGCTCCCGCGGCGACACCGAGCTCGCGCTCGAACGCCTCGACCACCTGCTGCGCCCCGGCCAGCGCGCAGGACACGTTCGTGCACACCTCGATCACGCGCTTCCCGGTCGGCTCGAGCTCGAACTGGTCGTAGAACGACGCGATCGAGACGCAGTACGCGGGTGTCACCTCGAGCGAGTCGGCGACCTCGCGGATTGCGTCCGGAGGAAGCCAGCCGCCGTGCTCCTCCTGCGCGAGGCGTAGGGCAGGCAGCACCGCCGACTTCGGGTCGGGGTACTGCGTGCGGATCTCGCGGATCCGCTCGTAGAGCGCGGTGCTCACCGGTCGACGTCTCCCATGACGGGGTCGAGCGAGGCGGCGACCGCGACGAGGTCGGCGACGAGGCAGTTCTGCACGGTGGTCGCGGTCGCTTGCAGGGCTGCGAGACTCGGTGCGCGGAACTTCACGCGCCACGGCTTCGGCCCGCCGTCGGAGACGACGTAGCAGCCCGCCTCCCCCCGCGGAGACTCGATCACGACGTACACCTCGCCCTCGGGCACCGTGTAGCCCTCGGTGACGATCTTGAAGTGGTGGATGAGCGACTCCATCGAGGTGTGAAGCTCGTGCCGCGGTGGGAGGACGACCTTGCGGTCGTCCGCGATCCAGGGCTCGCCGTCCATCTCGTCGAGGCGGTCGAGGCACTGGCGGACGATGCGCACCGACTCGCGCATCTCGTCCATGTGCACCTTGTACCGGTCGTACACGTCGCCGTTCTCGTACACCGGCACGTCGAACTCGACCTCGTCGTATGCGAGGTAAGGCATCTGCTTCCGCAGATCCCAGCTCACGCCCGACGCACGGAGGATCGGGCCCGACTGGCCGAGCGCGAGCGCGTCCGCCGCCGAGAGCAGGCCGACGCCCTTCGTCCGCTCGAGCCAGATCTTCTGCCGGTCGAGGAGCGCCTCGTATTCGTCCACCGACTTCGGCATCGCGTCGCAGAACTTCCGCGCCTCGTCGGTGAAGCCGGGCGGGAGATCCTCGGCGAGGCCGCCGGCCTGGACGTAGCGTGTGTGGAAGCGCGTCCCGCCGACGAGCTCGAAGAGGTCGAGGATCTGGTCGCGGTCGTCGAACGCGTACCAGAAGAGCGAGATCGCGCCGATCTCGAGCGCGGACGTGCCGAGCCAGACGAGGTGCGAGTGAACCCGGTTCAGCTCGGCGAGTGCCATCCGCGCCCACGTCGCTCGCCTCGGCACCTCGATCCCGAGCAGCTTCTCGATCGCGAGCACGTACTCGAGCTCGTTCGAGTGGAAGGAGAGATAGTCGATCCTCGCGGGGTACGTGATCGACTTCCACCAGGTCTTCTGCTCCATCGTCTTCTCGAAGCCGGTGTGGAGGTATCCGATGATCGCGCGGATCCCGGCGACCTCCTCGCCGTCGAGCTCCACGACGAGCCGCAGGACGCCATGCGTGGAGGGGTGGTTCGGCCCGAAGTTGACGGTGAGGATGTCCGCGAGGTCGTGCTTCGTCGTGTCGACGTCGAGGATCGTCGGCACGCGGCTCGGGATCCGGGTGCCCTCGTAGATCGAGGCGGACGGAAGGACGCTCGTCACGATTCCTCGCTCGAGAAGCGCACCGGCTCGCCGCCGACCGGGTAGTCCTTGCGGAGCGGATGGCCATCCCAGTCCTCGGGCATGAGCAGCCGCACGAGGTTCGGGTGGCCCTCGAAGCGGATCCCCATCATGTCCCACGCTTCGCGCTCGAACCAGTCGGCCGCGGGCCAGACGGGGGTAACGGTCTCGACCGGCTCGCCGTCGTCGAGCCAGACCTGGACGCGCACTCGCTCGGGGTCGTCGCTCACGCGCAGGAGGTGGTAGGAGACCGAGAACCGCTTCGGCTTGGGGTCGGGAACGCGCGCGTGGCCCTGTGACCCGGGCTCGTGGAGGTCGCGCCCGTCGGCGGTCCCGATGTAGCCGGCCACGCCGGGCTCGCCCCAGCCGAGGTAGTCGGCGGCCGCGATGTCGCTCAGGACGTTGAAGCCGTGCTCGTTGCGGAGGCAGGTGCACGCCTCGACGAGCCTCGCCGGGTCGACGACGAGCGTCGTCTCCCCGAGGGCGTCGCGTGTCTCCACGATGCCCGGAACCCCTGCGTACTCAGCCAACGAGTGCCTCCTCGAGGGGCGCGGCCAGGCTCGCCCCTACGGGCGGGCGAGTCACTCCGCGACCCCGCGGATCTCGTACGCCGGCGGGACCCCCGCGCGGATCTTCTCGTGCAGGCGGACGATGCCCTCCATGAGCGCCTCGGGGCGCGGAGGGCAGCCGGGCACGTGGATGTCGACGGGGATGATCTTGTCGACCCCCTGCAGGGTCGTGTAGTTGTTGAACATCCCGCCGGAGCTCGCGCACGCTCCCATCGCGATCACCCACTTGGGCTCCAGCATCTGGTCGTACACCTGGCGGATCGCGGGCGCCATCTTGTGCGCCACTCGGCCCGAGACGATGAGCAGGTCGGCCTGGCGCGGCGACGAGCTGAACCGCTCCATCCCGAAGCGCGCGATGTCGTAGCGGGACGAGACGATCGACATCATCTCGATCGCGCAGCACGCGAGCCCGAAGGTGTCGGGCCACATGGAGCTCGACTGGGCCCAGGCGACCGCCTTGTCGACGGTCGTGAGCAGGAGCGCGTCCTCGATCTCCTCGATCTCGCGCTCGAAGACGCCGGGTCCCTTGTCGGGCCACAGCACGCGCTCGGACTGGAGCCCCGCCTGCGCCAGCGGGCGATCCGAGATCACCGGCAGCTGGCGCTTCAGTTCCACCGCAACGCGCCCTTGCGCCAGACGTAGACGAACGCCACTCCGAGGATCCCGACGAACACGCTGAGCTCGGCAACGCCGAACCAGCCGAGCGCGTCGAGCTGCACGGCGAGCGGGTACAGGAAGACGACCTCGATGTCGAACAGGATGAACAGGATCGCCGTGAGGTAGAAGCTCACGGTGAAGCGTCTCTCCTGGTCAGGCGGGCCCTCGGAGACACCCGACTCGAAGGGGAGCATCTTCTGGCGCGTCCGTGCAGCAGGTGCCTTCGGGAGCACGAACGACGCGACGATCATGGTCGCGGGGATCGCTGCTGCGAAGAGCGCGTAGAAGAGAAAAGGCAGCCAGTTCGAAAGCACGGGTCGTCCCCCCGCGGAGACCTCGGACGTCTGTCTTGCGGCGAAACCTAGCACTCCCCTTTCCGTGGCACGAAGGGATCCGAGAGACCGCGTGGAATGCGCGATGCGGGTGTCACAATCTCCGCCACCGGAGCCCGCGCCCGCGTCCGCTACGATGAGCCCGTGGCAACCGTCGAACAGCCAACCGACCTCCTGATCACGCTCACGCCTGTCGCGGCGGAGAAGATCCGGGAGCTCCTCGCCGAGGAGCCGGACGCCGGGACCCTCGTTCTCCGCGTCGCGATCCAGGGAGGCGGGTGCTCGGGCTTCCAGTACGGGCTGGGCTTCGACTCGGGCGCGGCCGAGGGTGACCTCGAGCTGGAGCTCGAAGGCGTGCCCGTCGTCGTCGATCCGTTCAGCGCGCCCTACCTGGCCGGCACGACCATCGACTTCCTGAACACGATTCAGGAGTCCGGCTTCAAGATCGACAACCCGAACGCCGTCTCGTCGTGCGGCTGCGGGCACTCGTTCCAGGTGGCCGAGGACGAGGAGCTGCCCGAGGGCACCGAGATCGGCGGCTGCGGCTCCGGCTGCTCGCACTAGTACGACGCCCGTAGGGGCGAGGCTTGCCTCGCCCGGCGAATACGATCGGCGTCATGACCTCGCTTCGCGTCGCCGTCGCCGGCTCCGGGCCGGCGGCCTTCTACGCCGCCGGGCACCTCCTGGCGAGCGAGGATCCGGCAGTCGAGGTCGACCTGATCGAACGACTGCCCACGCCATGGGGTCTCGTCAGGCTCGGCGTCGCACCGGATCATCCCCAGCTCAAGACGGTCTCCAGGGCCTTCGAGAAGATCGCCGCGCGCCCCGGGTTTCGCTTCCTCGGCAACGTCGAGGTGGGGCGGGACGTGACGCACGACGAGCTGGCCGAGCGCTACGACGCCGTTCTGTATGCGGTCGGTTCACAGACCGACCGGCGCCTCGGGATCCCGGGCGAGGATCTCCCGGGGTCTTGGGCGGCCACGGAGCTCGTTGCCTGGTACAACGGCCATCCCGACTTCCAGGGTCTCGAGTTCGATCTCTCGCACGAGCGCGCCGTCGTGATCGGCAACGGCAACGTCGCGCTCGACGTCGCCCGGATGCTCGCGCTGACCCGCGACGAGCTCGCGCCCACCGACACGACGCACGCTGCCATCGAGGCGATCGTGGCGTCGGGGATCAGCGAAATCCTCGTGGTAGGGCGCCGCGGCCCGGTGCAGGCGGCATGGACGTCGACCGAGCTCGGGGAGCTCGGCGACCTCGAGGGAGCGGACGTTCTCCTCGACCCGTCCGAGCTCGAGCTGGATCCCGCGAGCGAGGCCGAGCTCGAGAGCGCTTCGAACGTGGTCCGGCGGAACGTCGAGATCCTGCGCGACCTCGCGTCGCGCGAGCCTTCCGGGAAGCCTCGCGCCGTTCGGCTTCGCTTTCGCTTGTCGCCGGTCGCGATCCTCGGTGACGAGCGCGTGGAGGCGGTCGAGCTCGTGCACAACAGCCTGGAGGCGGACGACTCGGGTCGCGTGCGCGCGGTGCCGACCGAGGAGCGCGAGGCGATCCCGTGCGGGATCGTGTTCCGAAGCGTCGGCTACTACGGAGTCGGGCTTCCCGGCGTCCCCTACGAGGAGCGCTCCGGGACGATCCCGAACGAGGGCGGGCGGGTCCGCGACGAGTCGGGCGCTCCCGTCCCGGGCCTCTACTGCGCGGGCTGGATCAAGCGCGGTCCGACCGGGGTCATCGGCACGAACAAGAAGGACGCGACCGAGACCGTCGACCTGCTCCTGGAGGACGCGCGGTCGGGCAGGCTCCCGGGCCGGTCGGTCGAGGCGTCGCTCGACGCGCTGCTCGAGGAGAGGGGCGTCGAGGTCGTCACCTACGGGGGCTGGGAGCGGATCGACGCCGTCGAGCGCGCGCACGGCGAGGAGCAGGGCCGACCACGTGTGAAGCTCTGCACCTGGGGCGAGCTTCTCGCTGCCGCGAAGAGCTCGTCCCAGGCTTGACTACGACTCGCCCGGCTGGCCGGGCTGCATCGGCCCGATTCGGTACGGCCGCATCATCTCGTTGTCCTCGTGCTCGACGATGTGGCAGTGCCAGACGTACTGGCCGGGCTTTGCGAACTGCGCCTTCACGCGCGTCACCTGGGCCGGGTACGCGATGACGGTGTCCTTGAAGCCCGTCTCCCACGGCTCGGGCGGCGTCACGACGCCGTCGAGCTCGATCGGCTCCGCGACCTCCTCGTCCTCGTCGAGGACGAGGCCCTCGCGGTTCACCACCTCGAACACGACCTCGTGGACGTGCATCGGGTGCGCGTCGCCGGTCGTGTTGTACATCTCCCAGACCTCGGTGGCGCCCAGGGCCGGATTCTCGGTCACCGGCTCCATCCAGAGCTTCGCCACGGCTTCGCCGGACTCCACGACGCCCAGGAGCGCCTCCACCGGGCCCTCGACGGGATCGCCGTTCTCGTCGACGCCCTCGCCCATCTTCTCGATGAGCGCGAGCTGTCGCGTGACCGTCGCCGCCGGCAACGGCGCGATCGGCGGGAGCCCCAGGAACTGCGGGGGAGTCGAGTCGTCGATCCCGACCCTCGGCACGACGCGGAACTGCAGCACCTGGCCGGTTGTCGCCGAGTCGGCCGGCTCGAAGTCCACTCCGGGCTCTCCGCCGCCGAACGGCTCGTCAGGGCCGAGGTTCGTGAGCACGTGGCTGCCGAGTGGGACGTGGGTGAAGTCCACGATGACGTCTGCCCGCTCCGCGGGCCCCAGCAGTAGCTTTCCGTCGAGTGCGCCGACGTTCACCGGAGCGTCGAGGAAGCCGCCTTCGTTCCCGATCTGCCAGACCTGGGCACCCGGAACGTCGCCGAAGTGGAGGATGAGGAACCGCGATTGGCAACCGTTGAGGAAGCGGAAGCGATAGCGCCGCTGCTCCACCGCGAGGTACGGCCAGGTGTTGCCGTTGACGATGAGCGTGTTCCCGAAGAACTCGGGGTTCCAGATCGGTGAGAACTCCCCGTCCGGGATGAAGTCGTCCACGATCCCGTCGAAGAACGCCCGTGCGTCCGGGTAGAAGAGCGAGCCGTCGTCGTCGAACGACCGGTCCTGGATCGCGATCGGGATCTCGCGATAGGGCTTGTTCGGCGGGAACTTGTCGTTCTGCCGTGGCGCAGGGCCGGGCAGGCTTGCGGGACGGCCGGTCCGCGAGTCGAGCACCTTGTCGTCGGGCCCGCCCCGGACGAGGTAGAAGCCGGCAGGGCCTGCGTAGACGTTCAGGCGAGTCATCCCGAGCGTGTGGTCGTGGTACCAGATCGTCGAGGCGCGGTTCTCGTTCGGGTACTGGAACGTGGCGTATCCCGGGCCCCACTCCACCCCGTACGCGTCGGCGGCCTTCCCGGCGAAGAACTCGTACCACGTGCCCTCGGTCGCGAAATCCTCGGGGATGTCGCCGGCGCTCGGCAGGTACCAGGCCTCGGCGTAGCCGTCGCTCTCGTCTCCTACACCGACGGCGCCGTGGACGTGGGTGACCATCGGCACCGGTCCGTCGTAGCGGTCCGGTGTGGAGGTGAATACGGGTCGCGTGTCACGCCCGACGACGCCGCCGGGCGGGTTGGCCCAGTGGAGGGTCGGGTCCACCGGCAGGAGGTGTGGAAGGTAGTCCCCGCTGCCGTCCACGAGCTCGTTGACCCACTTGACGCGTACGGGCCGGTTCCACTTGGCCTCGATCGTGAGGGACGGCGCGTTGTGGACGAGCAGGCCGCGGTTGCTCTGTGCGGCGATTCCGCCGTATCCCCAGACCGTCGTCTTGCCGAGCCCGGCCGGGAGGATCTGCTGCTCGAACTGTCGCACCGAGATCTCGTAGTAGTCGGCGTTCGTGCCGCCTCGGAGCGTGACCGTCCCCGTGCGCGGCATCACGGGCGGGATGAGCATGGGTGTGACGAACTTCTCGATGTCTCCAGGCGCCAGCGTGCCACCGGGCACCTGTGCCAAGGCCACCGGAGCCGCCATCCCCGGAACCCGTCCAAACAGGTAGAAGCCTGCGCTCGC
>JAWOIV010000022.1:0-5135 GCA_046484465.1 Gaiellaceae bacterium | reverse complement strand
GATCGAGCGATAGTCGCTGGCTCCGTACCGGTCGACGGGGAGCATCCGGCGGATCGGGAACCTCGCCGCGTACAGCCTCCGGAAGACCGACACGAGGTCGCGCGCGACGTCGCGGTGAACGATCAGGCGACCGGTGCGCACACAGTCCATGGCGGTATCGCCGCCGCCGAGCACGACCACGCGCTGGTCGGAGCACGCGTACGGCCGGGCCATCGACGTGAACCCGATCGAGAACCCGTACGTGTCGGGTGGTCGCACCGCGCACCGGGCGAGCGAGCCGTACGTCGACCGTTCGCGACGCCGACCCGGAATGGCGTACGAGCGAGGCGTCCTCGTGCGCGCGTTCGACGCGATCGGTTGGGGGTGGGGCGGGCGCTGGGTCAGCGTGAAGGACTACCAGCACTTCTCGGCGAGCGGCCGCTGAATGACGAGGGCCCCTCGCAAGGGGCCCTCGTGACGAGCGATCGAGCGAGGCTCAGGCCTCCGCAGGCTCCCGACGGGCCACGACGTACCCCCAGATCGCGCCGCCGAGCACGGCTCCGGCGAGCGGCCCGACGATGTAGATCCAGACATCACCCCACTCCTGGTTCCAGAGCACCGGGTCGAGCGAGCGTGCCGGGTTGAACGACCCGCCCGAGGTGGGGCCGACGGTCACGGCCGCCGTGAAGATGAAGAGGCCGATGAGCCACGGCGCCATGACGCCCTTCCAGGGCGCACGGTCGTCGGTCGCCACGGTGAGGATCACCATCACGAAGAGCCCTGTCGCGATGATCTCGAGCACGAGCGCCGCCCAGTTGTCGATCCCCGAGCCGGGCTGGGTCGAGAGCGCTTCGGTGACGTCCTTCGAGTAGACGATCGCCATGGCCAGCACGGCGACGAAGCCGCCGACGAGCTGTGCGATCCAGTATGGGACGACGTCCTTCCCGGGGAACCGGCCGGCGACCGCGAGCCCAGCGCTCACCGCGGGGTTGAAGTGGCCGCCCGAGATGTGGCCGAACGCCGTGATCGCGAGCGCGAGGCCGAAGCCGAAGCCCAGGGCAACCCCGAGCGGCGTGATGGCCTCGAGCCCGATCTCGACGACGGCGGCGATGCCGGCAAAGCCGAGGAAGAAGAACAAGAACGTGCCGACCGCCTCCGCGGCAAGCCGTGTGCCGAGGGGTTGATCCATGACCTGACCTCCGAGGTGGGTTTCCCGTCGTCGGTTCGCCGCTCGGAGTGGTTCTCCTAGTCTCCTCGCATGGACCCGGGGGTCGTTCTCGTCGTCGTGCTCGCGCTCGCGTTCGCGTTCACGAACGGGATCCAGGATGCGGCGAACTCGATCGCCACCCTCGTGGCGACGCGTGGTGCGCGACCGCTGTCGGCTCTTGCCATGGCGACGGTCGTGATCCTGGTCGCGCCCTTCCTCGTCGGTTCCGCGGTGGCGCAGACGATCGCCGGCCTCGTCGAGGTGCCGGCCGACGACACGGCAGAGGTTCTCGCGTCCGGGCTCCTCGCAGCGCTCGTGTGGAACATCGGCGCGTGGCTTCGGGGGATCCCCTCCAGCTCGAGCCACGCGCTCGTGGGCGGCCTCGCGGGCGCGGCGGTCGCCGCGGCCGGGCTCGACGCGGTCACCTGGGGCGGCTTCGAGGGCTGGAAGCCCGTGGGCGTCGCGGCGATCCTCGTCGCCCTCGCGGTGTCGCCGATTCTCGGCGCGGGAGCGTCCTTCCTCGTCCTCCGCGGCCTTCGGCGCGCCCTGCGACGCGGCACGAAGCGATTCGCAGGCGCGGTACGCCGCTCGCAATGGGTTACCTCCGCGCTCCTCACGGCCGGCCAGGGGGCGAACGACGCCCAGAAGGCGGTTGGCGTGATCTCGGCGGTGCTCGTCGCAGACGGGGCGTCACCCTCGACGGGCGCGCCGACGTTGGCCGTCGCTGGGGCTGCGGCGGCGATGGCGGCGGGAACGGCCCTCGGCGGGTGGAGGATCGTCCGCACGATCGGGCAGCGGATCTACGAGCTCCGCTCACTCGATGCGCTCGCGAGCCAGGCGGGCTCCGCAGCGGTGCTCCTCGGCGCGTCGAGCGCTGGCGCTCCCGTGTCGGCGACCCACATCGTGTCGTCGTCGGTCGTCGGAGTCGGCGGCGCTCGCCGACGGTGGGGGCGCGTGCGCTGGGCGGTCGTTCGCGAGATCGGGATAGCGTGGGTGACGACGCTCCCCGCGACCGCTCTTCTGGGCGCGGCCGCGCTCTCGACCTGGAGGTGGATCGCATGAAGCCGAGTCACTGGTTCCTCCCCGAGCAGCCGGACGTGCTCGGACTTCTGCAGCGGCAGATCGGGGTCACGCGTGACGGCGTCGACGCGCTCGCGGAGTGGGCGCGGGGAGACGAGTCGAAGGCGGACGTCGTCAGATCGCTCGAGCACAAGGGAGATGCTCACAAGCGCGAGCTCGAGGCGGCGCTCACGACCGCCTTCACGACGCCCCTCGAGCCGGAGGACCTCTACACGCTCTCGCGCGGGATCGACTGGATCCTCAACCTCTCCAAGGATCTCGTCCGCGAGAGCGAGGTCATGGAGGCTCCACCCGATGGCGCAGTTGCGCAGATGTGCGAGCGGCTCGCGGAGTCCGTCCATCTCCTCGCCGAGGCAATCGACGGGCTCCAGGCGAGATCCGACCAGACGACCGAGAAGGCGAACGCGGCTCTCAAGGCGCAACGGCAGATCGAGAAGGTGTATCGCGACGCGATGGCGCAGCTCGTGACCGTCGACGACCTGCGCGAGGTCATGGCGCGCCGCGAGCTGTACCGACGTGTCGCGCGCATCGGCGAGGTCGTCGTCGACGTCGCCGAGCGCGTCTGGTACGCGGTCGTCAAGGAAGCCTGAGCCTGAATCCACCGATCTGCGCGGGCGGGTGCGCCCGTCTGAGCTCGCCAGGCCGCTCCCGTCCGGCTTCCAACCCCTGCGGGGGGCCTGCACCCGGGCGGTGCGCTCCGCGCCACAGCGACGACGTGCGGGCCTCGGCCCGCACGTCCCCACTGCGCCGCGTCCTGACGGCCCAGCCGGACGCCACGCGGTCACGCATCTCGGTGGATCCAGGCTAAGAACTCGTTTCGAATGAACCCCTCGAGTCGTCGGAACGCGCTCGGCACGCCCCGCCGACGAAGCGTCATTCCGAAGCGAGTTCCAAGCGCGCGAGAGAGAGCGGGCGACCGGGCTCGAACCGGTGACATCCAGCTTGGAAGGCTGGCGCTCTACCAACTGAGCTACGCCCGCGCGCGGTTAGCGTAGCGCCGTGGATCCGTACGCGTGGTCGTGGAATCCCGAGGCGCTCGCCCTCGTCCCCCTCATGACGCTCGCCTACGTCGTCGCCATCGGCCGGCACCCGGCCCCGCGTTGGCGGATCGCCTGCTTCCTCGGGGCGATGCTCCTGGTACTCGTCGTGACGATCACGCCGCTCGAGACGCTCGCGGTCGGATACCTGCTCATCGTCCACCTGCTCCAGAACGTCGTCCTCGCGGAGTGGGCGCCGCTGCTCCTCGTGCTCGGCGTACCCCCGGCTCTCGCCGCTCGCGTCTCTCGACCGGGTTGGTTCCGCGCGGTCACGCACCCGCTCGTGGCGCTCCCGGCCTGGCTCGCCAACTACATGATCTGGCACCTCCCGTGGGTCTACGACGCGGCGCTCCGGCACCCGCACTCGCTCCTGCACCTCGAGCACGCCCTCTACTTCCTCACGGGGATCGCGATGTGGTGGAGCGTGATCCAGGATGAGCCGCATCGGCTCGGATCGGGAGCACGCGCAGGGTACGTCTTCGCCGCCTTCGTCCTCGGGAGCCCGATCGGGCTCGTGATCGCGCTCGTACCGAGCGCGATGTACCAGTTCTACGTGGACGCTCCGGAGCGGCTGTGGGGGCTGTCGGCGCTCGCCGACCAGCAGCTCGCCGGGATGTTCATGGCGGTCGAGCAGGCGGCGGTCTTCTTCGCAGTCTTCGCGTACTGGTTCCTGCGCTTCCTCGCGGACGAGGAGCGCCGCGCGGACGCGGACAGCCCGGTCGGCGCCGCCTGACCCGCGGTGGTGGGAGATACGGATGCCTCGAGCCTCGAGCCGCGGTACGGTGCACCTGGCAGACGTGTGAGGCGAGCAAGTGAGGGAGGCGCGCCATGAAGGTCGAGAAGCTGATGACGACGGACGTTGCCGCGGTGCAGCCGGAGGCATCGCTCAAGGAGGTCGCCGAGGTCCTCGCGACCAAGCGGATCTCTGGCGTGCCGGTGGTCGATGCCGAGGGAGTCGTGCTCGGCGTCGTCTCCGAGGGCGACATCGTCGGCATCGAGGCCGGTGAGGCGCACGAGGAGCGCGGGGGGCTACTCGGACGCCTGCTGTGGGCGGCTCCGCCGGAGCGACTCGAAGCGCGCACGGCCGAGGAAGCGATGAGCGCACCGGCGCTCACGGTCTCGCCGCACACGGAGGTCGCGGAAGCCGCTCGGACGATGACCGAAGCGGGGGTCAACCGCCTCCCGGTCGTCGACGGCGAGGGGAAGCTCCTCGGAATCGTGACGCGCGCGGATCTCGTGCGAGCGTTCGTCCGCTCGGACGAGGAGATCGAGCACGAGCTGCGCGAGGACGTCGCGCTCAACACGCTCTGGATCGACGCCTCGGATCTCGAGATCCGCGTCGAGGGCGGCGAGGTGACGTTCGGCGGCCGCGTCGAGAGCAAGACCGACGCGGAGCTGCTGGCGCACTTCGCGACACGCGTTCCGGGTGTCGTCACCGTGACGTCGAATCTCAGCTGGGACGTCGAGAACCCGCGCCTGCCTCGCTCCGACCCGCGCATTCCCACGGCTCCGCGCGACGCCTGAGGCTCCCGGGGAGGAGGCGCGTCGCGGCCGAGCATTACCCTTGCCGCATCGCGCCCGTAGCTCAGTGGACAGAGCGGCGGACTTCTAATCCGCGGGTCGGAGGTTCGAATCCTCCCGGCTCCACCGCGCGGTAGGCGGCGAGGTCGGCGTGGGTGATCAGGCCGCCGCCGCGCCGCATCTCGGCGACGATCAGGTCGGCGGTGCGCCCCTCGTAGAAGCCGGCGGCGCCGCGGTCGCGGATCCGCTCCAGGGTGCGAGCGAGGTCCCGCTGCACCAGGCGGTCGCCCTCGCGCCAGCCGGCCCCGGTC
>JAWOIV010000012.1:0-6524 GCA_046484465.1 Gaiellaceae bacterium | reverse complement strand
CATTGGGGTTCCTGCCAGTGCCAATTAAGGTGTCAAACGTCAGGTCTAAGTCCATCCCAAATTGCAGCCGCCCATAAGGGTGCGGTAATGCGGTCGCACCGCGGATCAAGCTGGCCAGCGACGAGGAGACCCGCCGCTTCCTGGCGGCCCGCGGCCGCGAGGGGGACTGGCAGCCGCTGGCCGCCGAGCCGGACTGCACCTATGACCGGGAGGAGACCCTCGACCTCTCGAGCCTCGAGCCGCTGATCGCGCTGCCCTCGAGCCCCGACCGGGTGGTGCCGGTGAGCGAGGTGGCCGGCGAACCGCTGCACCAGGCCTATATCGGCTCCTCGGGCAATCCGGGCTACCGGGACTTCGCGGTGGTGGCGGGGGCACCTCGCCGCAGCACTCGGGGAACCTCAACTGCCCGCTCGCCGTCACGCGGTCGGCGTGCTTCTACGTCGCCCGCTGCCTCACGGCTCCAGACGTTCCCGGCTCGGGCGGGGCGTTCGCCCCCGTGACGGTGCGCGCGCCCGAGGGCTCTCTCGTGAACGCACGCCCACCCGCCGCGGTGGTCGCTGGCAACACCGAGACGTCGAGTCGCATCGTCGACGTCGTCTTCCGGGCACTCGGCGGAGGGCTGCTCGTTCCCGCACAGGGACAGGGGACGATGAACAACGTCGTCCTCGGCAACGAGCGCTTCACCTACTACGAGACGATCGCCGGCGGGCAGGGCGCGTGCCCCGACGCCGACGGGCCGTCCGCCATCCACGTCGCGATGTCGAACACGCTCTCGACGCCGATCGAGGCGCTCGAGCTCTCCTATCCGATCCGCGTGGAGCGCTACGCCCTCCGGCTCGGCTCGGGCGGCGAAGGCCTCTTCCGCGGTGGCGACGGCGTCGTCCGCGAGCTGCGCGCGCTCGAGACCTGCCGCCTCTCGCTCTTGACGCAGCGACGTGCTCTCGCCCCACGGGGGGAGCGTGGCGGCGGTGACGGGCTCCCCGGCCGGAACCTCCTGAACGGCGAGGAGCTGCCCGCGTTCGCCACCGTTGACCTCGAGCCGGGGGACGTTCTCCACATCGAGACCCCGGGCGGCGGCGGCTGGGGCGAGCCGGATCAGGCGGGTGGCAGCCGGTAGAGCGTGAAGCGGTCGTCGCGGTAGAGCACCTCGAGCTCGAACACTCGATCGGTGAGCCGATGGGCGACGACGAGGTACTCGGCGCCGTAGCCTCGCGGGATCGAGAGGTCGCCCGTCCGTAGGAAGCGCCGCGCGTCGCGAGCGCGCTCGTAGGGACGATTCAGCTCCGTGTCGGCGACGTTCCCGGGCGGCGCCACGGCCACGAAGACGGGCGCGAAGGCGGCGACGCGGAAGCTCGTCTGGGGATCCGCGTAGACGATCGACCGCTCGGGCACCTCGTCGCGTATCGACTCGACGAGACCGGGTGAGAGCTCACGGGTGGAGTCGGTCGGCAGCGCAGACCAGCTCCAGAGCCCGGCCGCGATCACCGGTGCGAGGAAGAGCGCAGCCGCGAGCGAGGCCGGCGCCTCGAGCGCCGGGCCACGACGCCGCACTCCGACCGCGAGCGCGAGGACGGCACCGACGACGGCGATCCACGTGACGAGAGCAGGCCCCGGGTCGCGCAGCACGTAGCCGAAGTCGCCAGGGTAGGCCCACTGCAGCACGATCCCGGCGACGAGTGCGAGCGGGAGGAGCAGCGGACCCATGAGCCGCGCCAACACTCCCAGCCCGCCGGCGAAGGCGAATGCGAGCGGCAGGAAGCTCGCCAGTCTCCTCGACTGCGAGACGGACACGAGATCGGAGAAGCTCGTGAACAGGAACGGGACGAGCGTGATCGCGAACACCGCGAGCGAGCCTCCGACCACGAACGCCGCCCACCGCCGCCTCGCCGCGAGTCCCGCGAACGGGATCAGCAGGAGCGCCGCGATCGCGACCGCTCCGCGCCGGGTGAAGACCTCGGCGGCGAGGCTGTAGCTCGTCTCCGAGCGAACATCGAGCTGGCTCGCGTACTGGCGGAGCGCCCGCCGCACCTCGTCGGCGTCGGGCGAGACGGACGCCGTCTCCCGGATCACGGGAAGCAGCCACAGCATGAAGAGAGCGGCCGGCGCGACCAGCGCAGCGAGCGCGAGCGCGCCTGCTCGCATGTCGCGCCGGGCCCAGAGCGCACGAACGCCGATGAAGCCGACGAACGGGATCCACAGGAAGATCGCGTACGTCGGGTGGATCACCGCGAGCGCGAAGCCCGCTGCCGCCGTGGACGCGAGCAGCGCGGCCGAGGGGGCCCGGATCGAGGCGAGCGCGAGCGCGAGCGCCGCCGGCACGAGCAGCTCCGCCGACGACGTCGCCGGAAGCGAGAGGACGCGGAACGCACCTCCACTCGGCGGCGCGAAGCAGACGAGCGCGAGCCCGGCCCCCGCGACCGCTCCCGCCGCCCAGGTACGCCGGAAGAGCGCCCACCCCACCTCGTAGGCGACGACCACCGCGAGCGGCGCAAGAAGGGAGGGAAGGTGGAGAACGACCTGCTCGGGATCCGCCCCCGAGATCCGGGCGACGAGCGCGAGGAAGCCGTGCCAGAGCGGGAACGCGTATCCGGGATGCAGGCTCGCGTCGGCGAACTCACCGATCCCCCGCAGCGAGAGGTCGTCGAGCTCGAGCAGCTTTCGGGTCCGTGCCAGGTGGAACAGCCCGTCCCCCTGCACCGTTCCCGCCACCCGCCAGAGCAGCAGGCCGACGACGACTCCGGCAGCGGCCGCCCAACGGGTCTCCGGTGCGCGCGTGCCGCTCCGCGTCGGACGCCACCGGCGCGAGAGCACCATCGTCACCACGGCGCTCCCGGCCAGGAGCACGAGCGCGACGTCGATCGAGCCGCCGACCGCGAACATCGCCGCGAGCGCTGCGAAGAGCAGGGTCAGTGACCAGCCGAGCGTCGCCGCCACTCCGCGCACGCCGAGGGCTCGGGCGAGGAGCCACCCGGGCGCGAGCACGAGCGCGAGGGCGCCGGCGAGCCGCAGGTAGAGCACGATCCCGCTCACCGCACGAGCAGCTCGGAGACCGAGCCGGACGCGAGCCAGGCGCCCGTCTCCCGCGACAGCTGCGCCCGCTCGCCCCGGAAGACCCGTGCCCGGACGCGCATCGAGAAGAGCAGGAGAAGCCGGGCGCGCTCGGCCTCCCGCAGCCCCTGGTGCTTCGACAGGAAGCGGAGGTGCCCGCGCAGGATCTCCCGGTAGAGGCGGCCGCCGTGCGACGCTCCCCCCACGTGCACGCACTCGGCGCCGGGATAGAAGACGACCTCCCACCCGGCCTGCCGGAAGCGGTAGCACCAGTCCGTCTCCTCGCTGAAGAGGAAGAAGCACTCGTCCAGGCCGCCCACCTCGCCGATCGCGTCGCGGCGCACCAGCATGCACGCGCCCATGACGACGTCGGCTTCGTAGACCTCGTCGTGGTCGAAGCCGCCCGCGTAGAAGGCGTTCAGGACCCGCGTGCGCGGCGCGAGCTTGCGCAGGAACAGGTACTCGGTCGCGAGTCGCCAGAGGGTCGGGAACCCCCGCACCGAGCGCTGCAGCCTCCCGTCCGGGTAGCGCAGCCGGGGCCCGACGACCGCGGCGCGCGGACGCGAGTCCGCGAACGCGACGAGCCGCTCGAGCGCGTCGCCGACGAGCCAGGCGTCGGCGTTGAGGATGAGGACGTAGCGGCTCTCGGTCTCGCGGATGCCTCGGTTCCAGCCGGCGCCGAGGCCGAGGTTCTCCTGCTCGACCAGGCGCACGTCGGGGAAGCGGTCGCGGACGAGCGCGACGGTGCCATCGCTCGAGCCGTGGTCGACGACCACGGTCTGCGTGCCCGCGACGCTCTCCAGGCACTGCTCGATCCACGGCAGGGCGTCGTAGGTGACGACCACGACGGCCACATCCGAAGGGGCGCTGTCAGCCATGCTCGACCCGCGGTCGAGCGCCACCGCGGAGGCCGCTCGACACGAGGAAGATCACACCCGGGAGGGCGAGGCAGACGACGACGAGGAAGTAGACGAACCCGGCCGCGAACGCCTCGTTCGCGCCGACGCCCAGCGAGCCGAGGAAGCTCACGAAGAACGCCTCGCGCACCGCGATCCCGTTCAGGGTGAAGGGCACGAGCATGACGAGGAAGAGCAGCGGCCCCATCACGTAGTAGACGCGCACGTCGAGGTCGATCCCTACTGCCTTCGCGGACGCCCAGATGGCGAGTATCCGCACGGCCTGCACCACGAAAGTGACCACGAGCACCTTGCCGAGCAGGCGCGGCCGGCCGCGGTAGTGGTGGATCCCCTCGTAGAAGGCTTGCAGCGGCCGGGCGATGCGCAGGCGCTCGAGCAGCGGCCGGCCGAGACGGAGCAGCGGCCGTGCGGACCGCGCGAAGAAGAGGAACGAGAGCACGATCGTCCCGAAGACGAAGACCCCCTCGATCCAGAGGTACGCGCTGACGTCGAAGTGGCCGATGGAGAGCAGGAACCCGATCGCGCCGAGGAGCACCGTCGCGGCGCCACCGAGGCCGCGCTCGAGAATCACGATCCCCGTCGCTACCGCGGTGCGGCCCGAGTGCCTCCGTGCCGTCTCGACCACGCGCAGCGCATCGCCTCCGAGGGAGGTCGGCAGGACCTGCCCGGCCGTGTACGCGGCGAAGTACGTCCGCGCGAGCCAGCGCAGGCGCTCCTCCATGCCCTGGGCCCGGAGAAGCCAGCCCCATCGCGCCGCGAGCACCGGGACGGTGAGAACCATGATCGCGACCGCGAGCGCGAACCAGGCGAGGTTTGTGTCTCCGAGGATCTCGAGGGTCGCGCCGAGCTCGATCTTCCAGACGATGTAGGCGACCGCGGCGACCGTCAGGGCGAGCGTCCCGACGACACGCGTCTTCCGCCTCACGCGGACGCTCCGTGCGCGGACCGGAGCCCGCAGCGGGGGACGTGCTCACGTGACACGCGCCGACGGTACCAGCGTGGAGGGACGCGGTCGCCCGCGCCGCCCGGCGGTCAGCGCTCGCTCGTCTCCAGTGCCGGCATGGGTGCGGCGGAGGCGCCCTCGACGCGAACCTCGGGAAGCCACTCGAGCCAGCGCGGCAGATACCAGTTCCACTCCCCGAGCAGGCTCATGGCGCTCGGGAGCACGACGGAGCGGATGACGGTCGCGTCGAGCAGCAGCGCCACGCCGACGCCGAACCCCATCTGCTGGAACTCGATCAGGTCTCCGCGGGCAAAGCCTGCGAAGACCGCCACGATGATCAGGGCGGCGCCGGTGATGATTCGCGCCGTCGAGGCGACACCGACGTACACGGCGTCGGAGGTGTCCCCTGTCAGGTCGTAGCGCTCCCGGATCCGGGACAGCAGGAACACCTGGTAGTCCATCGACAGGCCGAAGAGCACGGCGAACAGGAAGAGCGGAACCCACGCCTCGATCGAGTCGGACTGCTGGAAGCCGAGGAGCTCGGCGCCGACTCCCCACTGGAACACGACGACGAGGAGCCCGTACGCCGCGCCCACCGAGAGCAGGTTGAGGAAGACCGCTGTCCCCGCGACGACGATGGAGCGGAACACGACCGTCAACAGGATGAAGGTCAGTCCGAGCACGAACACGATCACAAGCGGCACCGGGTCGACGACGGAGTCGACGTAGTCGAGGGTCTCGGAGGTCGTGCCCCCGACGAGCACCTCGGTGTTCACGTCCTCGATGAGCGGCGGGATGATGTCCTCACGAAGATCGCGAACCGCTGCCATCGCGTCGTCTCCTCTCGGGTCCGACTGCACGGCGACCGAGAGAACGGTGATCTCGCCGTCGCCCGAGACGCGCGTCGTACCCTCGCCGAAGCGCCCATCGCGTGCGAGGGCGGTCTGGAGAGCCTCGAGCGCTCCCGCGGCCTCCGGCAGCGATGCGCCGCCGGCGAGAACGACCTCCACCGGATCGGTCGTCGTCTCGGGAAGCGAGCCGGCGAGCGCCTCGAACCCCTGCTTCGACTCGAACCGGTCCGGGAGTGTCGTGACTCCCCTGCTGCCGACGCTCATACCGAGGACGGGGGCCGCGAGCAGGAGCAGCCCCGCGGTCGAGACCGCAAAGCTCAGCGCGGGACGCCGCAGCACCCGCCTCATGATTGCGCCCCAGAAACGTCCCTCGGGGTTCGTCTCCTCGAACGACCTACGTCCGAAGAACGGGATGCGCAGCGAGTCGACGCGGTCGCCCAGCAGGCCGAGCAGCGCCGGGAGCAGCGTCGCCGCGGCCGCGACCGACACCACGCCCACGGTGATCGCGCCGACGGCAAGGCTGCGCATCACCGAGTTCGGCACGATGAACATCCCGAACATCGCGACCACGAAGGCCGTGCCGCTGAACACGACCGCACGGCTCGCCGTCATCCCGGAGACCGCGATGGCGTCGTCCTGCGACCGACCGAGCCCACGCTCTTCCCGATAGCGCGAGATGACGAACAGCGCGTAGTCGATCCCGAGGGCGAGCCCCATCGCGACGAGCATGTTCACGATGAAGACCGAGAGCTCCATCACCTGTGC
>JAWOIV010000074.1:0-17039 GCA_046484465.1 Gaiellaceae bacterium | reverse complement strand
GCCCGACCTCGCGGACGTGCGGGGGCAGGAGCGAGGCCGGAGAGCGCTCGAGATCGCGGCTGCGGGCGGGCACAACCTTCTGCTCGGCGGGCCACCGGGCACCGGGAAGACGATGCTCGCGCGGCGACTCCCTGGAATCCTCCCGCCACTCACGCGGGAGGAGTCACTCGAGGTGACGCGGATCCACTCCGTCGCGGGCCTGCTCCCGCCCGAGCGGCCGCTCGTGACCGTGCCTCCGTTCCGTGCACCGCACCACGGCGCGTCGGCGCCCGCGATCGTCGGCGGCGGCTCGAGCCCTCGACCCGGGGAGGTGTCGCTCGCTCACCGAGGCGTTCTCCTGCTGGACGAGC
Source organism: Gaiellaceae bacterium (assembly GCA_046484465.1). GTDB lineage: Bacteria > Actinomycetota > Thermoleophilia > Gaiellales > Gaiellaceae > GMQP-bins7. The sequence goes on along the minus strand of JAWOIV010000074.1, from coordinate 16,689 downwards.
TGCCGGAGTTCTCGCGCTCCGTGCTCGAGTCGCTCCGGGCGCCAGTCGAAGACGGCGTCGTCGCGGTGGTGCGGGTCGGAGGGCACGTGCTCTTCCCGGCTCGCTTCCAGCTCGTCGGGACGATGAACCTGTGCCCCTGCGGAGGGCGAGGCGATCCCGCGGTCGAGTGCGGGTGCGCGCCGCAGCGGCTGGCCGCCTATCGCGAGCGGCTGTCGCGGGCGCTCCTGGACCGCTTCGACCTCTCCGTGGCCATGCCGAGGCCGCGTGGGACGGAGCTCGCGGCGGCGCCGGGAGAGCGGTCGCCACCTGTGCGAGAGCGCGTCGTCGCAGCGCGCGAGCGGCTTGGCCGCGAGCCGCCGCGAAGAACCGACGGTGCCTCCGAGCTGCTGACCAGCGCCGTCGACCGGCTGCCGCTCTCCGGGCGGGGCCGACTGCGCGTCGCGCGCGTGGCCCGGACGATCGCGGCGCTCGCCGGGGCGCAGCTCGTCGAGCCGGCGCACGTCGCCGAGGCGCTCTCCTACCGCATGCCTGCGGAGATCCCCTCGTGACCGGTGCGTCACGCATCGGTCGACGCGACACGGCGTTTCCGGCCTTGCTTGCAGCGATCCACGATCCTCCGCCGCAGCTGTACCTCCGTGAGAGCGGGGATCCAGTCATCCTCGAGAGTCCCTGTGTCGCGGTCGTCGGTGCGCGCTCGTGCTCCTCCTACGGGAGATCCGTGGCCCGATCGCTCGGCCGTGACCTTGCGGCCGCAGGGCTCGTCGTCGTGAGCGGGATGGCGAGAGGGATCGACGGCGAGGCGCACCGCGGGGCGCTCGACGCGGGAGGGCTCACCGTGGCCGTGCTCGGCTGCGGGATCGACCGCGACTACCCCGCGGCCCACGCCGAGCTCGCGCGGAGGATCGGCGAGCGAGGGCTCGTCGTGTCCGAGTACGAGCCGGGCGTCGAGCCGGCACCTTGGCGCTTCCCGGCTCGGAACCGGATCATCGCCGGCCTCTCTCGCGCGACCGTGGTCGTGGAGGCGCGGGAGCGCAGCGGCGCGCTGATCACAGCTGACTTCGCGCTCGAGGAAGGGCGCGAGGTGCTCGCCGTGCCCGGGGAGATCACGAGTGCGCTCTCTGCCGGGACGAATGCGCTCCTCCGTCTCGGCGCGACGCCAGTGACTCGAGTGGAGGACGTGCTCGAGGCGCTCTGCATCGAACCGGTGGCCCGGGTCGCACCGGAGGTTGGTGAGCATGCTCGTTCGCTGCTCGCACGGTTGCGGGACGGGGCGCTCACGGGTGACGAGCTCGTCAGGGCATCCAGCGTGGATGCAGCGCAGGCGTCTGCCGCCCTCCTCGAGCTCGAGCTCGCACGCCTCGTCACGCACGAGGACGGCGTGTACCGCGCATCGAGCCTCTAGGATCGTTCGTCGTGGGGACGCTCTCCTTCTGGCTCGCCGAGCCGTACGAGCCGCTTCCGAGAGTGGTGCTCGACGCTCCGCCCGACGTCGCGGTCGTCGGCGGCGGGATCACCGGCTGCTCGTGCGCGCTCGCGCTCGCGGAGGCCGGGCTCCGCGTTCGGCTCTTCGAGGCGCGAGAGATCGCCGGCGGAGCAAGCGGTCGCAACGGCGGGTTCGCCCTTCGCGGTGGCGCTGCTGCCTATCCGGTCATGGTCGAGTCCATCGGACGCGAGCGCGCCCAGGAGCTCTGGCGCTGGACGGAGCGCGAGCTCGCGGCGTTGACCGGTCTGGCGGGGGACGCGTTCCGGCACACGGGGAGCCTGCGGCTCGCCGTCGACGAGGAGGAGCTCGTCGAGCTGCGCGAGGAGCACGACGCCCTCCATGCCGACGGCTTCGGGGCCGAGTGGCACGACGACCTCCCCGAGCCTCTGCGCGACCGGTATCCGGGTGCGCTCTTCCATCCGCCCGACGGCGTCCTCCAGCCCGCGCGTCTCGTCCGTCGGCTCGCGCAGCGCGCTGCGGAGGCCGGGGTCGAGATCCACGAGCGCACGCGCGTCGGCTCGGCCGGAGAGACAGGCGCCGACGTCGTCGTCGTGGCGACGGACGGCTATCCGAGTGGTCTCCTGGGTGAGGTCGAAGGGCTGATCGTGCCGACTCGCGGGCAGGTGATCGCGACCGAGCAGGTTCCCGAGCGGTACTTCGAGGTACCGCACTACGGCCGGCACGGGTTCGACTACTGGCACCAGCGACACGACGGCCGCGTCGTCGCCGGCGGCTTCCGTGACGTCTCCCTCGAGTCCGAGTTCACGGACGACGAGGTGACGACGGCGGTCGTGCAGGGGGCGCTCGAGGCTTTCGTCGAGTCGCTCATGGGCCGTGAGCTTCGCGTGGACTATCGCTGGGCCGGCATCTTCGGGATGGTGTTCGACTTCCTCCCGGTCGTGGGGCTGTCGCCTGGAGGCGAGGGCGTCTGGATCGCGGGCGGGTACTCGGGACACGGGAACGTCCTCGGCTTCGCCTGTGGCCGGCTCGTCGCGCGCGCGATTCTCGGAGATCGCGACCCGCTGCTCGACCTCTTCGACCCCGCGCGGCTGCTGGGATCGGGCGATACGAGCGCCGAGAGCGACACAAGGATCGCCCCTACAGCGTGATGAACGACAGGTCGAGCTCCGAGGCCTTCACGTAGGCGGCCCGCGCGATCGCGAGATCCTGGATCGCAAGCCCGGTTGAGTCGAACAGCGTGATCTCGTCGTCGCTGCGACGTCCCTCGGCCGCGCCTGTCAGGACGGCGCCGAGGTCGGTCACGTCCGCGTGGGAGACGACGCTGGCTGCGACGGCGCCGGCGAGCTCGCCACCGTGGCTCACCTGCTCCAAGTCGTCGCAGACCCGGCGAGACTCGATACCCGTGCGACTCGTCTTTCGTGCTCGCGGCAGGAAGCTCGCTCGTCATTCCCGCGTCGGAGCTGGAGCTCGTGTCACACGGCGTATGCCCTGATCCGGATCTCTCCCTTCGACACGTCGACCGTCCCCGGAGCCCACACCTGGATCGGGTTCAGCCACGAATACTCCGGGTGATTGCTCGTTAGCGTCACGTTCTCCTTGAGCTGAAAGACCGGCGATCCTTCCTCCGGAATCGCCACGCCGTCGGCAGCTAGCGAGATCTTCTTTCCGTCTTCCGTCGTGATCTGCGCGTGAATGTTGAGCTGGCAGCGGCCGTCGGCGCGGATGTGAAGGTAATCGACGCCCTTGACTGTCCCATTCAGCTTCCCGGTGACGGGCCCTTAGAAATAGACGTCGAACCGCGCACCCTCGGCTGGTGGCGGCGTCTGGCCTGAGAACACCTCTTCCGCCGAGGCGCCGTACTCCACCACCTCCGTGAAGTTCAGCGCGTACTCGCATATCAGCTCTCCGGGGATTCCCGTTTGCTCGCTCACCTGATCCTTCGACCTGTTCGACTGACTTCCGTCGCGATCCTACTACCGGCTTGGCCTGTACCCGCCCTTGGTCAGAGCACGAGCTGAGGCAGCTCGAGCTCGTCCTTCTTCGCGTATGCCACCTTCGCGATCGCCAGATCCTGGATCGCGAGGCCCGTCGAATCGAAGAGCGTGATCTCGTCGTCGCTCCGACGTCCCTCGACCGCGCCTGTCAGGACGGCGCCGAGGTCGGTCACGTCCGCGTGGGAGACGACGCCGGCCGCGACGGCGCCGGCGAGCTCGCCGCCGTGGCTTGCCTGCTCCCATTCGTCGCAGAAGAGCCGCGCACGAGGCAGCTCCTCGACGGCTACCTCCGCCTTGCCGGGACCGTCGGCGCCCATGAGAGAGACGTGCTGGCCCCGTAGGAGAGAGCCGCGCGCGTAGAGCGGCTCGCGGCCGGGGGTCACCGTGACGACGACGTCGCAGGACAGAGCCTCGTTTGCACTCGCGGCGGCCCGTGCACCGTGCTCCTCCGCGACCGAGCGGCGGCGGGCCTCGTCGACATCCCAGACGAGCGGTGTCTGGCCCCGCGCGGCGAGCATGCGCGCCGTCTCCGCGCCGTTCGCTCCGCAGCCGACGACCGCGTACGAGCTTGCACTCTCACGGCGGAGCGTCTCGCCGGCCAGCACCCCCGCGGCGGCCGTTCGAAGCGCGGTGACGGTCGCCGCGTCGAGCACGGCGAGCAGCCGTCCGTCCTCGGCGTCCGAGAGCAGCACGAGCCCGGTCACGGTCGGCAACCCACGGGCCGGGTTGCCGGGGAACGACGTGACCCACTTGAGAAGCGCGTGTCCGTCACCGAGTGCGGGCATCGCGCGGAAGTCCCCGGCCGGGTAGTTCGCGACGTACACCTTCGGCGGCATCGACCACTCGCCGCGCGCGTACGCGACGAGCGCGTCACGAACGGCGTCGTACGCCTCCGCCGGCGAGACCGCGTCCCGCACGTCTGCAGCGCGGAAGACCGGGACGCCCACGGCGTGTCAGACGGTCTTGACGGCGGAGATGAGCTTGAGGACGGAGTCCTTCGCGTCCCCGAAGAGCATCGTCGTCTTCGGGTCGAGGTAGAGCTCGTTGTCGATGCCTGCGAAGCCCGGGTTCATCGAGCGCTTCATGACGATCACGCTTGCGGCCTTGTCGACATCGAGGATCGGCATCCCGTAGATCGGGCTCGACTGATCGCTTCGCGCCGCGGGGTTCGTGACGTCGTTCGCGCCGATGACGAGGACGACGTCGGTCTGCGGGAACTCCGGGTTGATCTCGTCCATCTCCTTGAGCTGCGTGTACGGCACATTCGCCTCCGCGAGGAGGACGTTCATGTGGCCCGGCATGCGCCCTGCCACGGGGTGGATCGCGTACTCCACGTCCACGCCCCTCTCCTCGAGGAGGTCGGCGAGCTGGCGGACGTCGTGCTGGGCCTGTGCGACGGCCATCCCGTAGCCGGGCGCGACGATCACCTTGCGTGCGAACGAGAGCTGCACCGCGACGTCCTCGGGCGAGGTTGCCCGCACGGTGCGCCCGTCATCCGCGCGGACGCCGGGGCCTGCGGTCTGGACCTTTCCGAACGCGCCGAAGAGCACGTTGGCGACGGAGCGGTTCATCGCCTTCGCCATCAGCAGCGTCAGCAGCGTTCCCGCCGCGCCGACGAGCATCCCGGAGGCGATGAGCACTGTCGAGCCGAGCACGAAACCGGTCGCCGAGGCCGCGATGCCGGTGAGGGCGTTCAGGAGCGAGATGACGACGGGCATGTCCGCGCCGCCGATGGGAAGGACGAACAGGACGCCGAACGTGAGCGCGAGCGCGATGACCGCGTACAGCACCCAGTCGTCCTCCGCGCCGGCGATGGCGGCGACCCCGAACGCGACACCGCCGCCGAGGACGAGCAGGTTCACGATGTTCTGGCCCGGGAACGTGATCGGGCGGCCGTGGATCAGCTCCTGCAGCTTCGCGAAGGCGATGACCGAGCCGGCGAAGGAGATCGAGCCGATGAGAGCCGAGAGGACGATGGAGACGCTCTCCTCGGCGCCGGGGCCGACGAGGTGGTGCCACTCGGCGAGCGCGACGAGCGCTGCCGCACCGCCTCCGACGCCGTTGAAGATGGCGACCATCTGCGGCATCGCGGTCATCTTCACCGTCCGCGCGCCGACCACTCCGGCAACCGTTCCGATCAGGCCGCCGACGACGATGAGAGCCCAGTTGCCGATCCCGTCGAGCGCGAGCGTCGTCCCGATCGCGACGAGCATCCCGACGCCACCGATCCAGTTCCCCTGGCGCGCGTGCCGCGGGGAGGAGAGGAAGCGCAGCGCGATCACGAAGCACGCGATCGTGAAGAGGTAGAGGAGCCCGACGACGTTCGGGTCGGAGATCACTGCTCCCCCTTGCGCGGGAATCGCGACTCGCTCGCGTGAGTCACGATCGCGCGAACATTCCGGACGCGCAGCCGCTTCGCGTCTGCATGCCGACGCGTGATCACTCGTCCCGCCTCTTTGGTTCCGGCCGCCGCTTGAACATCCCGAGCATCCGGTCGGTGACGAACCAGCCACCGACGACGTTCGCGGTCGCGAGCACCATGGCCGTGAAGCCGACGATCTCCGTGAACGTGTCGTCCGCGGTGCCGAGGACGATGATCGCTCCGACGATGACGATGCCGTGGATGAAGTTCGCCCCCGACATGAGCGGGGTGTGGAGCATCGTCGGCACCTTCGAGATCACCTCGAAGCCGAGGAAGGCCGCGAGGAAGAGGATGGTCAGCTCGATGACGAGCGGGAGGTCGGTCATGCGCCGGCTCCCTCGGGTCGGGTGACGCATGCGCCGCTCGTGATCTCGTCTTCCCAGTCGAGAGCGAGCTCGCCCTCGGGCGCCAGGTGCTGGAGGAGGGCGGCGACGTTGCGCGAGTAGAGCTGGCTCGCGTGGAAGGCCATGAGTGACGGTAGGTTGGTCGTGCCCACGATCGTCACACCGCCGTGCTCGACCACCTCTCCGGGGACGGTCAGCTCGCAGTTCCCTCCGGTCTCGGCGGCGACGTCGACGATCACGGAGCCGGGGTGCATGTGCTCGACGGCGCTCGCCGGGATGAGCCTGGGAGCGGGGCGGCCGGGGATCGCAGCGGTCGTGATCACGACGTCGAAGTCGGGAATCCGTTCTTCGAGGGCGGCCTGCTGCTGGGCCTGCTGCTCGGGGGTGAGCTCCGTCGCGTAGCCCCCCTCCGTCTCCTCGCCGCGGACGCCGAGGTCGAGGAAGCTCGCTCCGAGGCTCTCGACCTGCTCCTTCACCGCCGGTCGCACGTCGAAGGACGAGACGACGGCTCCGAGCCGTCGCGCGGTGGCGATCGCCTGCAGGCCGGCCACGCCCGCGCCGATCACGAGTGCGCGCACGGGCGCGATCGTTCCTGCGGCGGTCATCAGCATTGGAAAGAGCTTCTGGACGCGGTCTGCGGCGAGCACGACGGCCTTGTAGCCGGCAACGGTCGCCTGCGACGACAGCGCGTCCATCGACTGTGCTCGCGTGATGCGCGGGATCGACTCCATCGCGAATGCGATCACGCCCCGGTCACGAAGCCGGGCGATGCCGTCGGCGTCCGTCAGGGGCTGGAGAAAGCCGATCAGCACGGTTCCGTGGGCGAGCGCCGTCGCCTCCTCGACGCTCGGGGGGGCAACGCGGGCGATCGCGGCGGCGTCGGCATAGAGCGCTCCGCCGTCGACGAGCGCTGCGCCGGCCTCCGCATACGCGTCGTCGGCGAAGCCGGCCGCGACCCCGGCGTCGCGTTCGACTCGCACGTCGAACCCGCTGTGCACGAGCTTCGCAACGGTCTCGGGCACGAGCGCCACGCGGCGCTCACCGGAGGCGGTCTCCCTTGCAACTGCGACTCGCATGCCGGAAGGGAACTCTATTCCGATGGTGGACGAGCCGCCCCCGGAACCGCTCCCGTCAGAGCGTCGACCAGACATCGAGCTTCGTCCGGGTGCGTCGGATCACCTCGTCCGTGAAGGAGTGCGTGCCAAGATGCCCGCCGAGGTCGGCGGTGCGCTGGCCCTCCGCGACGGCCTCCAGGCAGGCCTCGCGAATCGCACGTCCTGCTGTCTGAAAAGCGGCGTCCTTGGCGTGGGAGAGGAGCGCCGCACCGGCGAGGATCATCGCCATCGGGTTTGCGACGTCCTTGCCTTCGAGCGACGGCGCCGTCCCGTGGGCGGCCTCGGCCATCAGTGCATTAGGGACGTGGTCGTCGCCGAACGCAACGAGCAGCGACTCCGAGCCTGCGATCGACCCGAAGAGCGGAAGAACCAGGTCGGCGAGGATGTCACCGTCGCGGTTGAGCGCGGGAATGACCATCGGGGCGCCACTCGAAGAGATCAACAGGGCGAACGTGGCGTCGATGAGCTGCGGCTCGTACGGGATCTCCGGATGGCGCGTGGCCGCTGCGTCCATCTCCTCCTTCAGCATCCCCTCGTACAGGGGGCTCACGGTGTACTTGGGCCCGCCGAAGACCTTCGCGTCCATCCGCTCGGCCTGCCTGAAGGCGAACTCGGCGACGGCGTGGCAGATGCGCCGCTCGATGCGCTCGGTCCGGAATGCGACCTCGTCCTCGCCTTCGCCCTCGCGCCACTCGTTCGCCCCGTATGCGTCCCCGACCGCCATGCGGACGACCGAGATGGGCGCGTGAACTCCGCCGAGCGGGACGATCCCCGGGATGCGCCGCCCGGTGCGGACGATCACCTTCCCTCCGATCTCCTCACGCAGGATCCTGTTCGGCGAGCCGACATCACCCGGCGCCTCGGGGGTGATCGTCGCCGCCTTGAGGCCGTATCCGTGCGCGCGGATCGCGGCTGCCGCCTCGTGGACGATCGCGTTCGCCGACGCCCGCCGCGACTCGAGCGACAGGTCGAAGCGGGGAAACGCGAGCTCCACCCCGATTACCTGGGGCGCCAGCAGGCGCAGCCCTTCCTCGAGGAGCTCCTGCCCGGTCTGATCCCCTTCGAGCACGACGATCGTGTTCATGCGCCGGTGATCCTACTGCGCGGGATGCGCACTCGAAATCATCGTGCGGACATTCCGATTTGCATTGTCGCTCACGGGTCTTTAGCATTAAGTGGCACATCAACCTCGAAACGGAGAAGAAATTATGGCCCGAAAGACTATTCTCGTTTGCGACAACTGCGGCACCGAGGTCGCGGAAGGAAGAGGCGCGGTTATGCGCATCAATTTCGTCGACGCGCGGAGCCGCTCGAAGCAGGCCGACCTCTGCGACGAGTGCGCGGGGAAGATGCCGGGCATCGCCGTCGCCCGGCGCGGGCGCCGCCCGAAGTCCGCCGCCGCATAGGAACTCGAAGCGGTCAGTACCCGCATGAGCGGTGACTGTCACCTGTAGGTGACAGTCACCCGCTTTTCTCGCTCTTTCCACAGACCGCGCGGCGGCGTACGAAATCTCGCCCGAAACCGGGACTACGATGGATCGATGGGTCTCTCGCTCGTCCTGGGGCCGGCGCACACCGGCAAGGTTGCGCTTCTACTCGACCGCTTCCTGGAGAGCCTCGAGCGCGACCCCTGGCTCGTCGTCCCGAACCGGGTGGACGTCGAGAGGGTCGAACGCGACCTGCTTCGGCGACAGGGAGCGCTGCTCGCCGGGCGCATCGGGACGTTCGACGACGTCTTCGAGCACCTCGCGCAAGGGACGGACGCCAGCCCGGTCGCGTCCGAGGCGCAGGCCCTGCTCGCGCTCAGGCGAGCGATCTCAGGCGCCGATCTCGGCGCATTCGCGGCATCGGCCGGATCCTCCGGATTCGCGGACGCGGTGCACGCGACGCTCGGCGAGCTCGGCTCTGCGCTGCTCGAGCCGGACCAGCTCGAGGGTGACCTCCGGGTCCTCGCCACCGCCTATCGAGCCGAGCTCGAGCGACTCGGGCTCCAGGACCGCGCCGGGCTGCGCAGGGCGGCGGTCGACCGGCTCTCGAGGGATCTGGACGCGTGGCGCGACGAGCCCTTCCTCGCCTACGGCTTCGAGGACCTGACCGGGATCGAGTGGGCGCTCGTCGAGGCGCTCGCCGCCCGAACCGACGTCACTCTCTCGATTCCGTACGAACCTGGCCGCGCTGCATTCGTCGCGCTCGAGCGGACGGTCGCCGACCTCGCTGGCCTCGCGCAGGGAGACGTCGTCGAGCTGCCGCCGGACGACGCACGGCTCGCGCCGGCATCGCTGCGGCTGGTCGAGCGTAGGCTCTTCACGGACGCGGAGTCCGCGACCCCAGAGCTCGACGGCTCGATTACGTTTCTCGAAGGGGCTGGGTTGCGCGGATCGGCGGAGCTCGTGGGCAAGGAGCTTCGCGATCTCCTCGTTCGCGGCGTCCCGGCGGAGCGCATCGCGCTCGTCTGTGACACGCCCGAGCGCTGGCGTGCGGTGCTCGGCACCGTGCTCGAGCCGCTCGGGATCCCGTACGAGATCGAGCACGGGCGACGGCTCGGTGAGACGGCGCTGGGGCGCGCGCTGCTGGCCCTTCTGCGCTTCGACTGGCTCGGGGGCGGTCGCCCCGAGCTCTTCGCGTTCCTGCGGTCGCCGTACTCGGGGCTCGAACGGCGATCGGTCGACTACGTCGAGGGTCGGCTCCGTGGGCGTGCCGTGGTCGATCCGGTGCGCGTCGAGCAGGAGGCAGAGAGGCATCGCGGTGCGTCGATTCCGGCTCTCGGCGAGCTTCGCGCTGCAGCGGGGCCGACCGACGGCGTCCGTGCGCTCGTGCAGATGATGGTGCGGAACGCGTGGGGTCTCGAGGCGCCGCCGACGGGTCACGACGCCCGGGAGGACGCGCGTGCGGCGCAGGCAGCGACGCAGGCTCTCGACGAGCTCGACGCGCTGGCCGAGAGGGCGCAGGCCGTGTCGCGTGAGGAGGTGATCGCGGCGCTCGAGCGCGTCCGAGCTCGCCCCACCATCGCGGCCGGTGAGCGCGGGCACGTGGCCGTGCTCGACTACACGCGAGTGCGAACCCGCGCCTTCGACGTCGTCTTCCTGCTCGGGCTCGAAGAGGGGGGCCTCCCTCGTCGTGACCGTCCGTCCGCGCTCCTCGACGAGGATGCTCGGAGCGCACTCGGGGGGCGTCTGGAGCTCCCGAACCCTGTCTCGCGCGACCGCTACCTCTTCTACACGGCGTGCACACGCGCCGCTCGACAGCTCGTGCTCGTTCGGCAGGCGACGACGGAGGACGGCGTTCCTCGCGAGCCGAGCCCGTTCTGGGACGAGGTCACCTCGCTCTTCGACTCCGCCTCGGTCGCGCGCCACACGCGTCGCCGGTCGCTCGCGGCGCTGACGTGGCCGCTGGAGGAGGCTCCGTCGGAGCGCGATCGCCTGCGGTCGCTCGCGCGCATCGCGTCGGAGAGCGTCGCCGACGCAGAGGCGATCGCGGCCGCGAACGGCTGGAGCCGGCGCTTCGAGCGCGCGCGCGACGCATTCACGCGCACGACGAGGTTGCAGGGACCCGCCACGCTCGAGCCGCTCGCGACCCGGACGATGTTCCCGGCTACGGAGCTCGAGCGCTTCGCCGACTGCTCGGCTGCCTGGCTCGTGGAGCGCGTGATCGACCCGAAGAAGATCGACGCCGAGCCCGACCCGATGCTCCGCGGATCCGTCATGCACACGGCGCTCCATCGCTTCTACGCAGCGCTCCCACGCGAGCTCCACGACGAGCGTGTCACGCCGGAGAACGTCGAAGCCGCGATCGAGCTCGTTCGCCGCTGCGTGGACGACGCCCTCGAGTCGGGCGTGCGGTTCGATCTCACGGACCTGCAGGCTGCCGAGCTCCGGCAGACGCTGGTCTCCGACCTCGAGGCGTTCGTACGCGACGAGGCCGCCTCCGGGGTCTCGTTCGTCCCCCGGCGGTTGGAAGTCGGGTTCGGCTCCGAGCGGTCGGCGCCTGAGCTCCAGCGGGGCCTCTCGCTCGGGGACGGGCTCTTCCTCTCCGGAAAGATCGACCGAATCGACGTCGATCCGTTCAGCGCCCGCGGGATCGTCCAGGACTACAAGTCCGGCAAGGGCGCCCACTCGGCTCGTGAGATCGAGCGGGAGCTCCGGCTGCAGATCCCGCTCTACGTGCTTGCGCTCCGCGATCTCGTCGGTGTGGAGCCGCTCGGCGGTGTCTACCGCGCGCTTGCCGGCCGCCGCACCACGCGCGGGATGCTGCGCGAGTCGGCCAAGGACGACCTCCCGGGCTTCGCGAAGGACGACTACCTCGACGAGGAGACTTTCTGGGCCCAGGTCGAGGTCGCCCGGGAGCGGGCGTCCACGTACGCGCAGCGCATTCGTGCGGGAGACGTCCGCCACGATCCCAAGGGCGGCGAGTGCCCGGCCTGGTGCGACCTCTGGACGATCTGCCGCGTGGAGCGGTCGTGAGCGCTTTGGCCGAGCGCGAAGCGACGCTCAACGACGAGCAGGTTGCCGCGGTGGAGGCGGACGGGGACACCTTCGTCTCGGCGGGTGCCGGCACCGGAAAGACGTCCGTACTCGTCGAGCGCTACGTGCGCGCAGTGTGCGAGCTGGGCCTCGACGTCGACTCGATTCTCGTCATCACCTACACCCGCAAGGCCGCGGGAGAGCTTCGGAGCCGGATCCGCGCGGCACTCGTCGCTCGGGAGCGGACCGACCTCGCGCGCGAGCTCGACGGCGCGTGGATCTCGACCATCCACGGCTTCTGCAGCCGGATCCTGCGCGCGCATCCGTTCGCGCTCGGGCTCGACCCGCGGTTCCGGGAGATCGAGGAGGCGGGCGCGGCCGTCCTTCGCAGCGAGGCGTTCGAGCGTGCGCTCGAGGCGTTCTGCGCCGAGGGCGACCCCGAGCGCCTGCGGCTCCTCGCGACCTACCGTGCCGGCGGGCTCCGCCGGATGCTCACGAGCGTGTACGACACGCTGCGCTCCGCAGGTCGCGAGCTCGTGCTCGAGCTCGGGGAGAGACCGGATCTCGCCGACGCAATCGCGCGTTTCCGCACGGAGGCCGGCGCGCTCGCCGCGGATCCGGCCGCGACGGACAACCAGCGCGAGGCAGCAGAGGAGGCGCTTCGCATCGCGACGGAGAGCGCGACCCCCGAACGGCTGATCGACCTCGCGGGCGTCCACTGTCGCGGGGCGCGCGCGACGACCTACGAGCAGGCTCGCAAGGCGCTCGAGCGGGCGGCGCTCGAGGAGCTGGCCGCGGACGACCGTGACCTGCTCCAGGAGCTCCTCGAGGCCTACGCGACCGCGTACGCGTCCGCCAAGCGGGCCGAGTCGGTCGTCGACTTCGAAGATCTGCAGCTCGCGGCACGGGATCTCCTGCGCGATCACACCGACGTGCGCGAGGCCGTTCGATCGCGCTTCCGGCTTGTGATGGTGGACGAGTTCCAGGACACGAACCGGCTCCAGTGCGAGCTCGTGGATCTCGTCGCGGAGCCCGGGGTGACCGAGGTGTTCACCGTCGGTGACGAGTTCCAGTCGATCTACGGCTTCCGGCATGCGGACGTGGAGGTGTTCCGCGAGCGGCGCTCGCGGGCCTCGAACCTGCTGACCCTGACGAGCAACTACCGCTCGCGCCCGCAGGTGCTGGCCGCCGTGAACCACCTCTTCGCCGATGCGTTCGGCGACGAGTACCAGCCCCTCGCGGCCTCCGCGGAGTTCGCAGACCCTGTTTTCGGGCACCCCGTCGAGCTCCTCGTCACGGACAAGGCGAGCTTTCGCGACACGGGGGAGCACTGGCGGGAGGGCGAGGCGCGCTCGATCGCGGCACGCGTCCGCGAGCTCGTGGACTCGGGCGAGGCGCTTCCGGGCGAGATCGTCGTGCTCTTCGCCGCGGGCACCGACGCCGAGCGCTACGAGGAGGCCCTGCGTCGCGAGGGGCTTCCGACGTACCGGGCGACCGGCCGAGGCTACTTCGGCCAGCAGCAGGTCGCCGACCTCCTCGCCTACCTGCGTCTCATCCACAACCGCTACGACGATGTCGCACTGGCGACCGTGCTCGCTTCGCCGTTCGTCGGGATCTCCAACGACGCGCTCGTGCTGCTCCGGCGCGCGGCCCCTCGCCGGCCGCTCTTCACGCCGCTCGAGCGCGGTGGCGTGCCCGACGGGGTCCCCTCGATGGACGCCAGGCTCTTCCGCGCGTTCCACCAGCGCTACGAGCGGCTCGCGCGTCTCTCGACCCGCGTGGGGCTCGAGCGGCTCTGCGAACACGTCCTTTCCGAGCACGACTACGACCTGGCGGTGCTCGCGCGCTGGGACGGGTCGCGCAGGTTCGCCAACCTGCGCAAGCTCGCCCGGCTCGCCCGTGAGTACGAGGCGATCCGAGGGGCCGACCTCCCCGGGTTCGTCCGGTTCGTGAGGGATCAGGACGCACTCGGCGCACGAGAGCTCGAGGCGGTTGCGGAGGAGGAGGGCGCCGATGCGGTCCGGCTGCTGACCATCCACGGTGCGAAGGGTCTCGAGTTCAAGGTCGTGATCGTCGCCGACGCCGGGAGGGACACCGGCGGGCCGCGTGGCGGCGACGAGATCGTCGCTCTCTCCGACGGCCGCTTCGGGTTCCGGACCGTCCACCCGACGAGAGGCGATCGCCGCCCCGTGTTCGGGTACGACGACGTCCGTGAGGCTGCTCGCGCCCAGGAGCGTGCAGAGCGGCTCCGTCTCTACTACGTCGCCATGACTCGCGCGATCGATCGACTGGTCGTCTCCGGCGCGATCGACCCCGAGCGCGCTGCCGATCGCGAGACGCCGATCGGGTGGGTGCTCGGGCGGCTCGAGGCCGACGCGGAGGTCGCCGAGGCCGGTCTCGAGCCCATCGAGCTCGAGCGTGGAGACGCGCGCTTCGTGTTGCGCGTCCACCGTCACCGGCCCGAGGATGCCCCGAGCGCTGCCCGGGGTGAGCCGAGCGACGACGGCGGCGGCCAGCTCACGCTCTTCGGCGACCTCCCGGTGGGAGGCGTGACGCCGGGCATCGAGCTTCCTGCGCTCGCGGAGCTTCCCGAGCCTCCCGGCCACGACGTGCGACGACTCTCGTACAGCGCGCTCGCACTCTTCGAGCGCTGCTCGTATCGGTACTTCGCCGAGCGGGTCCTTGGCTTGCGGCCTCGGCCGACCGACACGGGAGACACTGGTCGCGAAAGGGGACTCGCGGGGCACGAGATCGGCGACGCCGTCCATCGCCTCCTCGAGGAGGTGCCGCTCCGGGATCCCGCTCCGCTCGCTCGGGCCGGTCTCGAGGCGCAGGTCTTGGCGTGGTACCCACAGGCGACTACAGAGAATCTCGAGCGGATCGAGGTACTCGTGACCGCGTACTGCTCCTCCTCGCTCGCCCACCGCATCGCCGCGCTCGACGGAGCGCGCCCGGAGCGGCCGTTCGCCTTCGAGCACGACGGCGTCCTCCTGCACGGACGCCTCGATGTCCTCTGGCGCGGAGGCGAGCGGGCGCTCGTCCTCGACTACAAGTCGAACGTCCTCGACGGCGCCGGGCCCAGCGAGGTCGTCGAGGCCGAGTACCGCCTCCAGCGCCTCGTGTACGCACTCGCGTGCCTGCGGGACAGCGCGACGGAGGTGGAGGTCGTGTACCAGTTCCTCGAACGCCCCGAGGACGTCGTCTCGACGACGTTCATGCGCGACGACGTCCCGGCACTCGAAGCGGAGCTGTCCGCGGCGATCGCACGTATCCGGTCCGGCGAGTTCAGACCGACGCCGAGCGAGTTCGCGTGCGCCGACTGCCCGGCCCTCGACCTCGTCTGCGCCGGCCCGCGCCTTCCCCTATCGGGGTAGCCTCGCACCGTGCGCATCGCAGCGCTCAGCGACATCCATGGGAACCTGCCTGCGCTCGAGGCCGTGCTCGCCGACATCGAGCGCGAGAGCGTGGACGGGATCGTGGTCGCCGGCGACACGATCTCCGGGCCGTGGGCGGCCGAGTGCTTCGACCTCGTCACTGCGGCGGGTGCCCTCGTCGTCCGGGGCAACGCAGACCGTCTCGTGCTCGGGGGCGGTGAGGGAGGTCTCGGGACGTGGAGCGCGGAGCGGCTCGGCGAGCGGCTCTCCCGTGCGGCCGAGTGGCCGCTCACCGTCGAGCTCGACGTCGACGGCCTCGGGCGCGTGCTCGTCTGCCACTCGACGCCGACGGACGACGAGGTCATCTACACGCGGGTGACGCCTGACGAGGACGTCGTCGCGCGCTTCGGTGACGTGACCGCGGAGGTCGTCGTGGTGGGTCACACCCACATCCAGTCCGATCGCACGCTCTCGAACGGCCTCCGGGTCGTGAATCCAGGAAGCGTCGGGCTTCCGTACGAAGGGCGCCGCGGCGCCTTCTGGGCTGTCCTCGGGCAAGACTTCGAGTTCAGGAGGTCCGAATACGACGTTGACGGCACGCTGGCGGCCATCCGTGAGGAAGGCGTGCCGGTGGAGGCGCAACTGTTGAGGCTGCTCGAAGATCCTCCGACGTCTGACGAGGCGACCGCGCACCACGAACGGCTTCGTGGCGCGTAGCTACGTCCGGGAGGCGCGGCGGCGTGGCCTCGGCCGGCGGCGCGAGCGGATCGGGCCGGTCGTCGAGCGCCTCGCCGCCGAGCACGCCGACGCAGAGATCGCGCTCCGCTTCCGCTCCGACCTCGAGCTCCTCGTGTCGGTCATGCTCTCGGCCCAGACGACCGACACGAACGTCAACAGCGTCACGCCTGCGCTCTTTCGCAAGTACCGGACGCCGGAGGACTACCTCGCGGTGTCGCAGGAGGAGCTCGAGCGAGACATCTATGCAACCGGCTTCTTCCGCCAGAAGGCGAAGGCGATCCGCGGGACGATGCGCGTGCTCCTGGAGGAGTTCGAGGGCGAGGTCCCGCGGCAGCTCGAGGACCTCGTCCGGCTTCCCGGCGTCGCCCGCAAGACGGCGAACGTCGTGGCTGCGGAGCTCGGGCACGCGCAGGGCGTCGTGGTGGACACGCACGTGCGGAGGCTCTCGCAACGCCTCGGGCTCACCCGAAACGACGACCCGGTGAAGATCGAGCGCGACCTGCAGAAGATCGTGCCGCGCAGCGACTGGGCACGGTTTCCGCACCTCCTCATCTGGCACGGAAGGCGCGTCTGCGACGCGCGGCGGCCGCGCTGCGAGGAGTGCGTCCTCGAGGATCTCTGCCCGGCGAGCCGGCTTGCGACTGGGGCGACTACGCCGAGGCCGTCGTCGCCGTCTCGGGCGCGTGCTGCCGGTTTTCGAGCCAGCGCTGCGCGTCGAGAGCCGCCATCGTCCCCGAGCCGGCAGCGGTGACCGCCTGCCGGTACGTGTGGTCTTGGACGTCACCCGCTGCGAAGACG
>JAWOIV010000060.1:0-29572 GCA_046484465.1 Gaiellaceae bacterium | reverse complement strand
TCGAGCGTCAGCGTCGCGCTGATGCGCTGTGCGCGGTCCGTCGAGGTGGTCGGCGCACCGGGAGTCGATCCGAGCATCCCCTCGGGTGCCGCCTCCACTGCGGTCGAGTCCACGGCGGCCCGGTCACGGAGTGCCTCGGTCGGTGTCGAGCGACTGAGGCCGATCGCCCCTGCCGTCACCACCGCGAGCATCAGCGTCGCCGGAACGGCTACGAGCGAGATCCGACGTGCGGGGAAGCGGAACCGGTCGAAGAGAGACAATGGCCCGCGCTCGGCGGCAACCGTCTCGCGGACGCGCATCCGGAGCGCAGCCGGAGCGGTGGGGCGCGACTCCCGGAGCTCGTGGATCAGGTCAGGCGACGTCATCGTGTCTCATCCTCTCTTCGAGCTTCGAAAGGGCGCGGTGGAGCCGGGTCGAGACGGCGGTGGGTGTGAGGCCCAGCAAACGGGCCGTCTCCTCGCCGTCGAGCTCGAGCACGACGCGAAGCGCGATTACCTCGCGCTCACCGGCCGTGAGCTGGCGAAGGGCTGCCTCGAGCTCGGGCGAGAGCGCCTCTCCGAAGCCCGGTTCGGCCTGTGGCCTGAGCTCGCGCGCCTCGGCGCGCTCCTCGCGTCCACGCCGTCGCTTCTCGGCGCGGAACCAGTCGAGCGCAGTCGAGCGAGCAATGGCGAGCAGCCACGCCCTGGACGTCCCGCGTCGCGGGTCGAACCGGCCCCACTTCCGCAGAGCCGTCTCGAACGTCTCGCTCGTCAAGTCTTCGGCGAGCGCCCAGTCCTTGGTCAGGTAGACGAGGTACCCGTACACGTCGTCGAGAAGCTCCTCCGCGACGGCCGCGAAGGTTGGCCGCGCGGCCTGTCGGGGCGCATCGATCGTCACGGCGTGCACGCCCTTCCTACGCCGCCGTGCAGCGGCCACGTCACACGCCTCGCTCCGAGCGAACGGTCAAACCGAGGGCTGTGCCGAGTCGAAGAGCTCCTCCCACTGCTCGAGCAGGCTCTTCAGCTCGTCGCGCGCCGCCCGGTGCGCCGCCAGGACGTCCATGTTCGTCCAGTCGTCGGCCAGCTTCTTCTCGAGCTCGGACACGCGTGCCTCGACGTCGGCGATGCGTCCTTCGATACGGTCGAGCTCCGACGGGCGTCGTCGCTCGGGCTTGGCGCGGCGCTGCGCCGTCTTCCGTTCTCGTGGAGGCTCGGGCTCCTTGGCTCGGGGCGCGGCTGCAGCCTCGCGCTCGCGCACGAGGTCGGCCCAGCCGCCGTCGTAGGAGCGAAGGCCGTGTTGCTCGATGGCCACGATCCGGCTCGGCACCGCATCGAGCAGCGCGCGGTCGTGCGAGACGATGAGCACCGTCCCGGGGAACGCCTCGAGCGCGGCCTCCAGCGCCTCGCGGCTCTCGACGTCGAGGTGGTTCGTCGGCTCGTCCAGCACGAGGAAGTTGACGCCGGAGGCGACGAGCAGCGCGAGTGCGAGCCGACGCAGCTCTCCGCCGGAGAGGGCCGTCACGGGGCGCTCGTGCATCTCCCAGCCGGAGAAGAGGAACCGCCCGAGGAGCCTCTGCGCCTGCGGGCGCGGCAGGCCCGTGCCCGCCGTCGCGGCGTCGAGCACGGAGCCGCGGTCCGGAAGCTCGTGCGTGTGCTGCGAGAAGTACCCGAGCACCACCCCGTGGCCGAGCCGGATCGAGCCGCGGTCGAGGGGAAGGCCGCCCACGATCGTGATCAGCAGCGTCGTCTTCCCGCTGCCGTTCGGCCCGACCAGCCCCACCTTCTCGCCGCGCTCGATGACGAGCTCGGCGCCGTCGAGGAGCGGCTTGTCGCCGGCCGACACCGCCAGGTCCTCCGCCTCGAGCACGACGCGCCCGCTGCGTGGCGGCTGCAAGAAGTCGAAGCCGAGCGACCGGCGCTTCGTCGACAGTGACTCGAGCTGCTGCCGGGCGGACGCGCGCTCCTTCTCGAGCCGCCCGATCTGCGTGAGCTTGGCCTGCGCCTGCTTCGCCTTCGACTTCTTGTAGCGGAAGCGCTCCACGAAACGCTCGAGTCGTGCGATGTCCTCCGACACGCGATCGGCGGTCCTCCCCGCCGCCGCCGCACGCGCCGCCTTCTCGCGTCGCCACTCGTGCCACGGCCCGGCAAAGTAGTGAACGCCACCCGGCGTGATCTCGAGCACCGAGGTCGTGACCGCCTCGAGGAACCAGCGGTCGTGCGCGACGAGGATGACCGCCGCATCGAGGGTCTCGAGCTCGCGCTCCAGCCACTCGAGGTTCTCGACGTCGAGGTGATTGGTGGGCTCGTCGAGGAGCAGCAGGTCGGGGTCGCCCGCGAGCGCCCGAGCGAGCGACGCGCGCGTCAGCTCCCCGCCCGAGAACGTCCCCAGCGGTCGCTCCAGGTCGTCCTCCGTGAAGCCGAGGCCCCGGACGGTCGCGCCGGCGCGGTCCCGCCAGGCCCAGCCGCCTGCGTGCTCGAGGCGAGCCTGGGCCTCCGCGTACCGGCGGAGGGTCGTCTCGTCGTGCGCGCCCTCGGCCATCGCCGCCTCGAGGCGCTGGAGCTCGTGCTCCGCGTCGAGCAGGTCCCGCGCGCCGGACAGCGCGTACTCCTGCAGCGTCACGTCGAAGTCGAGCGGGGGGCGCTGGTCGTGAAGCGCGACGCGAGTTCCCTTCGCGAACGCGAGCTTCCCGCCCTGCAGCGACGTCTCGCCGGCGATCGCGCGCAGCAGCGTCGTCTTCCCGGCCCCATTGGGCCCGGCGAGCGACAGCCGGTCGCGACGACCGACGGTGAACGACACGCCGTCGAAGAGCGGATCTCCGGAGAACTCCTTGCGCAGGTTCGAGGCGATGAGCACGGCCATGGCGATGAGAGTAGTGCGTGGCGGGGAGAGCTCCGCGAACGGAGAAGGAGTCGTCCGCACCGGCTGGTACTCACTACATACCCCCCGAACGGGGGAGGAAGACCGAGACGGCACCACGAATCTCAGCGATGCGGCGCGCATGAGAGACCTTCGACCAAACCTGCGGCAACTTTCCGGCCTGGGCCTCCTGGTCGTCTCCGCCTTGCTCGTCACGCAGGTCGCAGCCGCAGGATCGATGGCGTCGGCCCGCAACGGGATCCCGAACGCGCGAGGAGTGTTCACAGGGTGCTACACCAAGGGCACTGGTGAGCTCCGGCTCGTGCGGACTAGCCAGCGCTGCCGGCGCGGCGAGGTGCGGGTGAGGTGGAACCTGCGCGGCCAACGGGGTGTCCCGGGGCCGCAGGGCGCACAGGGGCCGCAGGGCGCACAGGGGCCGCAGGGAGCGCAAGGGCTCGCTGGACCGGCTGGACCGGCTGGTGCACACGGCGCGACCGGCTCACCCGGTGCGACAGGCCCGCAGGGTGCCGCGGGGCCGCCGGGCGCGCAGGGCCCGGCCGGAGCCGACGGTGCCGATGGTGCTCCAGGCCCGCAAGGCCCGGCTGGAGCGGATGGCGCGGACGGTGCTGACGGTGCCGACGGCGCTGACGGCGCCCAGGGCCCGGCAGGGCCAGCTGGTGCGGCGGGCCCGGCCGGAGCCGACGGTGCCGATGGTGCTCCAGGCCCGCAAGGCCCGGCTGGAGCGGATGGCGCTGATGGCGCTGACGGAGCCGACGGCGCCCAGGGCCCGGCAGGGCCAGCTGGTGCGCAGGGCCCGGCCGGAGCCGACGGCGCTGCTGGTCCGCAAGGCCCGGCTGGTCCGCAGGGCCCGGCTGGAGCGGCTGGCGCTGATGGTGCGGACGGTGCTGACGGCGCCCAGGGCCCGACAGGGCCAGCTGGTGCGCAGGGCCCGGCAGGTCCTCAAGGCGCGCAGGGCCCGGCCGGAGCCGACGGTGCCGATGGTGCTCCAGGCCCGGAAGGCCCGCAGGGGCCGGCAGGCGTCGGGGCCAGCTACCGCGCAGGCACGGCCCAGATCGCTTCCGGAAGCAGCGCGGTCACCGTCACGATGTCGTCGGCCATGCCGGGCACGAACTACGTCGTGGCCGTGAGCCTCAACGGGCAGGGCGCCGTCGGTTGGGGGCCTGGCCCCGGCGGTAGCTCCGTGCAGTGCAACGTGTTCGACGCCGCCATCATCGATGCCACGCAGTTCAGCATCACGTGGAGGCGGTGCGACACCGGCGCCCCCGTGCCCGTCGTCGGCCTCACGAAGCTCGGCTGGATTGCGATCGCGACCAACTAGCGATACAGGCCCTTGCGCAGGCGCGAGGCGCGGATGTCGCTCGCCGCTCAGCCGATGGGCTCGACCTGGCCGGACCTCACGAGCTCCACGGCACGCGCCGGCGAAGGGTCGAAGACCTCGACGATGTACGGCGAGGTCGGGAAGGCGAAGAAGACACTCGAAGGCGTCTTCGCGTAGGTCACCGCGAGCGCGCCGCTCTCGAAGCGGAAGACCGTCGCGTCCTTACGGCGCGCCCCCGTCTCGAGCGTTGCGAAGGCCTCGGAGGACGGGTACGTCGCGATTGTCGTGAACCTGGGGCGCGGGTCCCCGGCCTCGGCGTCTTCCGGCAGGTAGCGGATGAAGACGTTGCCGCTCGGGGTCTTGGTCACCTCGTACGCGTCCGTCTCGCTCGGTCCTGCCCAGTAGACGGGATGAGCGACCGTCGCCAAGAGCTCGCGGAGATCGTCGACCGACGTCGCCACCGTGGCCGTCCCCGGCGTCGCCACCGTGGCCGCGCCGTCGCCGCGGACGAGGAGGAGCCAGACCAGCAAGCCCGCCGCGACGGCGATCACCACGACGACCCCGGCACCAATGCCCAACGCCCGCTTTCGCGACGAGCCGGAGCCGCGTGGCATGTTGGCGTCGGTGTCGATCTCGGTCATGTTCGTCGTGAATCCTCGCAAAGCTGTCGCTTGGCGGCGGGCGCACGAGTCACGAGGGCGTGACGATGGGGTCTACGGCGACCGTCGCCATCTGCGCGCTCTGCTCGCTGCAGGGCTACCGCGCAGCTGGTGCCGCGATCAGCTCTCTGGCGGCAGTCGCGATGCCTGCGGCGTCGATGCCTGCCCAGGCGAGCAGCTCCGCTGGCTTCCCCGAAGTCGGCATTCCGGACACGGCGAGCTTGACGACGCGCGCGGGTGAGTCGCTGGCCGAGAGCGCGGCCGCCACCGCGTCGCCGAGGCCGCCCTCCGGCCAGTGATCCTCGACGGTCACCACGCGGCCTCCCGTCGCAGCGGCTGCGGCCTCGAGCGTCTCTGTGTCCAGAGGCTTGATCGAGTAGAGATCGATCACGCGGGCTGCGATGCCCTCGCCGGCGAGCGTCTCGGCTGCGGCGAGCGCCTCGTGAACCGTGATCCCGGCGGCGACTACCGTCACGTCGTCGGCATCCGAGGACCGGAGCATGCGGCTGCCGCCGATCGAGAAGTCCTCGTCCGGTCCGTACAGGACTGGCGTCGCGGGGCGAAGCGTCCGCAGGTACGAGATGCCGTCGTGGTCCGCCATCGCGGCGACGAGCTTCGCCGTCTGGTTCGCATCGCACGGATGGAGGACGACGCTCCCGTGGATCGCCCGGAACAGCGCGATGTCCTCGAGGCCCATCTGCGACGGCCCGTCCTCGCCGATCGAGATCCCCGCGTGGGAGCCGCACAGCGCTAGGCTCGCCCTGCTCACGGCGGCCATGCGGACGAAGTCGTACGCGCGGCTCATGAACGCGGCGAACGTCGAGCAGAAGGGTCGCCAGCCGACGGTCTGCAGGCCGACCCCCGCAGCGACCATCTGCTGCTCTGCGATGTACATCTCGAAGAACCGCTCGGGGTGCTCCGTCTTGAACTCCTCGGCGAAGGTGGAGTTCGACACCTCGCCGTCGAGGACGACGACGTCACCGCGCGCCGTGCCGAGGGCGCTGAGCGCATCGCCGTAGGCCTTCCGGGTCGCGACCTCGCTTCCGACCTCGTAACGCGGTAGCTCGAGCGGCCCGTCCGCGAACCTCCTCGGCGTGCGCGGTCCTGGCTTCGCGACGTCGATCCGGATCGAGCGAGAGCCTCCGAGCTCGGCGATCGCGGCCTCGGGGTCGTCGAGCGGCTTGCCATGGAATCCGTTTCGGTTCTCGACGGCCTCGACGCCGCGCCCCTTCATCGTTCGCGCGACGACGACGGTTGGCCTGCCGCTCGTCTCGAGCGCCTCGGCATACGCGCGATCGACCTGTTCGACGTCGTGGCCGTCGATCGCGATCGCGTGCCAGCCGAACGCCTTGGCGCGCTCCACGTAGACATCGAGATCCCAACCGGTCATCGTCTCGCCCCGCTGCCCGAGGCGGTTCACGTCCAGGATCGCCGTGAGGTTGTCGAGCTCGTAGTGCGCCGCGTGCTCGAACGCCTCCCACACCGAGCCCTCGGCGGTCTCGCTGTCGCCGCAGAGCACCCACACGCGGCTCGCGGATCGATCGAGGTACTTGCCGGCGATCGCCATGCCGACTCCAATCGGGAGCCCCTGCCCGAGCGAGCCCGTGGCGACGTCCACCCAGGGCAGGACGGGGGTCGGGTGTCCCTCGAGCGGGCTTCCGTGCTTGCGGTACGTGTCGAGCTCCGCCTCGGAGACGACGCCGACCGCACGGTAGATCGCGTACAGGAGCACCGACGCGTGGCCCTTGGAGAAGACGAGCCGGTCGTTCGCCGGGCTCTTGGGGTCGTCGAAGTCGTAGCGGAGATAGCCGTCGACGAGCACGGCCATGAGCTCCGCCGCGGACATGGACGACGTGGGGTGCCCGGAGCCGGCCGTCGCGCTCATACGTACCGAGTCGACGCGGAACTGCTGGGCCAGCTCGCGCCTGCGCTCCGCGTCCGTCATCGCGCGCATTCTACGACCCAGGGATCGCCGGGCACGAGCGGTAACGTACGGCCATGGTGGCGAGCCCCCTGCACGAGCTGTCAGCGCGCGGCGTGAGCATCTGGGTCGACTCGCTCTCTCGCGAGATGCTCGAGACCGGCGAGCTCGCCCGCCTCGTGGCCGAGGACGCAGCCGTCGGCGTCACGTCCAACCCGACCATCTTCGAGCAGGCGCTCTCGACCGGCGACTGGTACGACGAGCAGCTTCGCGACGTGCTCGAGCGTCACGACGATGTGAAGGAGATCTTCCTCGAGCTCGCCGTCGAGGACGTCCGTCGAGCGTGTGACCTCCTCCGGCCCGTCTTCGATCGGACGGGGGGCGGCGACGGGTATGTCTCGCTCGAGGTCGACCCCGAGCTCGCGTACGACCGCGATGCCACGTTCGCGGAGGCGATCCGGTTGCACGAGCTCGTCCTCCGGTCGAACCTCCTCGTGAAGATCCCCGCCACGATTCCGGGCCTCGGGGCGATCGAGGACTGCATCGGCCAGGGCCGGTCGATCAACGTCACCCTCATCTTCTCGCTCGAGCGCTACGCGGCCGTCGTCGAGGCGTACGTCCGCGGCCTCGAGCGCCTCGTCGAGGCGGGCGGCGCTCCGTCGCGCGTCGCCTCGGTCGCGAGCTTCTTCGTGTCGCGCGTGGACACCGAGACCGATCGCCGCCTCGCAGAGCTCGGCCGCGAGGATCTCCAGGGGAGGCTCGCCGTCGCGAACGCGAAGCTTGCGTACGACCACTACCTCGAGGTCTTCGACTCGGAGCGCTGGGCGCCCCTCGCGGCGGCCGGCGCGCAGCCGCAGCGCTGCCTGTGGGCATCGACGTCGACCAAGAACCCCGCGTATCGAGATGTCATGTACGTCGAGGAGCTGGTCGGCGCCGACATCGTGAACACGATGCCGCTCGAGACGATCGCGGCCTTCCGGGAGCACGGCATCGTCGCGAGCACGATCACGGAAGGGGTCGACGCCGCGCGGGCGTTGCTTGCCCAGCTCGCCGAAGCGGGCGTGGACTACGACGACGTCGTCGAGACGCTCGAGCGCGAGGGTGTCGACAAGTTCTCCGCCTCGTTCCGGCACCTGCTTGCCGGCATCGAGACGAAGCGCGCCGCGAACGTCCTCTAGTTGAACTGACAACTAGCGCGTGACTGCTTCGAGAAGCTCGTCGTGCAGGAGGCCGTTGGAGCTGACGGCGGTGCCCGCGTCGATACGTGGCGCTCCGCCGAAGTCGGAGAACCGCCCGCCGGCCTCCTCCACGATCACCTGGACGGCGGCGAGATCCCACTCGTCCACCCCGACCGCCTCGACGGCGCCGTCGACCGCGCCCTCCGCGACGAGCACGTGTGCCCAGAAGTCCCCGAACCCCCGCGCGTGCCAGGCCCGCCGAGCGATGTCGGGCAGCTCGCTCTCGAGGGCGAAGGAGAGAACCGCATCTTCGATGCGACCGACGGCCGAGACGCGGATCGGCGTGCCGTTCACGAACGCCCCGTCGCCGCGAGACGCCCACCAGCGCCTGCCCAGCGCAGGGGCCGACACGACGCCGAGCACGACGGTGCCCGCATCCTCGAGAGCGATCAACGTCGCCCAGACGGGGACTCGCCGCGTGAAGTTCCTCGTGCCGTCGATCGGGTCGACGATCCAGCGCCGGTATCCCGCACCGCTTTCGCCGTGCTCCTCGCCCAGGATCGCGTCACCTGGCCGCTCGACTGCGAGGATGCCTCTGAGCTCGGTCTCCACCGCTCGATCGGCCTCGGTGACGGGCGTCAGGTCGGGCTTCGTCTCGACGGGGAGCCCGGCGTGGAACGCCGGCAGCGAGATCGCGTCGGCCGCATCTGCGAGGCGGAGCGCGAGCTCGAGGTCGGCCTCGGCGTTCATGGGGCGACCCTATCGCCGAAGTCCGTGAGCCCGCCGAGCGGACGCGTCTAACCGCGCGAGATCTTGAAAGTCGGCTTGACGACCTTCACCGCGGCGGGCTTCGACCACGTCATGGCCGGCGTGCCGACCTGGACGCCGTTCAGTCCGCGTACACGGTAGTGCCAGACTCCGGAGCCGAGCTTGAGGGCTGCGGAGGTGGACTGCGTTCGCAGCGTTCCGGACGCCCGCCAAGGATACGTCGAGCGCGACCACTGGATCTCGTACGACGTGGCCCCGATGACGGGCCTCCAGGCGACGAGGGGCGACGAGTACACGGTCGGGCGAGAGCCTGCGCTCGCAAGCAGCCGCCCCTGGGGCGTGAGCCCGGCGACGTACGGCGCGCCGGACGCGGTAATCGCGGGCTTCGAGAGCTTCGCGAACGTGGATACACGTCCCGCCTCGCATGCGTCCTGCGGAACCTCGACGTCGTAGTACTCGAGGCCACCACTGGACGAGATGTGGAAGCCGACGGGGACGACGGTCCAGAAGTAGCGCGTCGTCTTCGAGTCGATGTCGGGCAGATCGACGCGCGCGCTCGCCTGGCCCTCGGCCAGCACCTCGCTGGACGAGACCGGCGTGCTGTCCGCCATGAACGTCTTCGCTCCTTCGCTCGTTGCGCTCGGGAGGATGCCGATGAGAGCATCGTCGAGCTCCTGGAGCGTCGCGGGGAGCTTCAGCGGGCCGCTCAGGCGCGGTGCGAAGGCGGGGCCACCGACGACGGATCCCTTGTACACGACGTTCACGCACTCCCGGTCGGTGAAGCCGTAGACGCGGAAGAGGCCGTACGGGTTGCCGCCGAGGCCCGAACCGCTGAACGTGAGTGCGGGCATGAGCTGATGTGCACCGCTCTTCCAGCTGGAGCTCACGACGTCGGAGACCGAGACGCGAACCTGCAGCTTGCCGGGCGCGAGATCAGGGTTCCTGGTCGCGTATATGGGACTCCACGGTCCGTACGAGACGGCCGGGAGCCCGTTCGGGATCGTTCCCAGGACCTGCCGAACGGCTCGCACGCGCCAGCGGACGGTCGACCACCAGGCGGGGTCGTCGTGGAAGACGTAGAACTCGCGCATGTCGGCGACGTTCGTGTGCGTCGCAAACGACTTGCGGATGTCCGGGTACCAGACCTCGTACGACGTTGCGCCTTCGACGGGTGTCCAGCGCACCAGGCCCGCCCTCGTTGCCAACGGGACGGGACGCTGTTCCCATTGCATGTTGAAGCCGTAGGGCTTGCTCCAGGCCGTCGCTCCGCGTGTCGTAATCGCCCGCACCTGCGCGTAGAGAGCGTACGGCCGGCCGGTGAACCACGGGAGCGTGAGCCTGAGCGAGGTTGCGGGGATCGTGATGGCACGCGTCCCCTTGCACGAGCGTCCCGAGGATGACCCGGACGAGACGTTGGACGACACGATGGTGCTCTCCTCGAACGACCGGCTTGTGCCGATGCGAAGCTCGTAGCAGGACGCGCCCCGGACAGGGCTCCAGGCGAAGGCTGGAGTCCGCGAGAAGGTGTTGGACGACGTGTCACCGGGGCGAAGCAGGAATCCCTGGAGGCCCGTTGGTGCGCCGGGCGCGCTCGACTGCATCGCAGGCGCAGTGGCGACGAGCGGCGTCACGAGGAGCACGAGGGCAAGGGTGGCGAGGCGGGCCGCACGCATCGACCCTTGTGTCGGCAGTCGCCGCGCGAGTCTTTAGCAGTCCTCATGCCCGGCCCTCCTGCCGTGCACAGCGACAGCGGCCGCGAAGCGGACGCCTTCAGGGATCCTCGCGGTCAGGAATCTGCGTTCGCGGTACCTCGGCCCTCCTGCCGTGCACGGCGACAGCGGCCGCGAAGCGGACGCCTTCAGGGATCCTCGCGATCGGGAATCCGCTCGGCGGATTCCCGATCTGCGCAAAAAACTCAGTCGAACTGGAGGTACAGCAGCGCGACGATGAACGTGCCGGCGAAGAGGAGCCAGAAGAGCCCGAAGAGCGCCCACCCGAAGCGGAGGTTCTTGCGGCTGAGGTCGTTCTGGTTCACAGGATCAGCGGGTCGATGGCTGCCGCGACGAACAGCAGCGCGAGGTAGGCGAGAGAGTAGTGGAAGAGGATGCTCGCCCGGTGACGGGAGAGGTCGCGGTGGAGGAGCACGGAGAGCACGAGCAGGACCGCCCCGAGGACGACCGCAGCGGCGGTGTACACCGGCCCGAACCAGAACCCGACCGCGACCGTGAACACCACCAGCCCCACGGAGTAGAGGAGGATCTGGCGGGCCGTCTCACGGTCACCTCGCACCACGGGCAGCATCGGCACGCCGGCGACCGCGTACGCCTTCTTGATCATGAGCGCCAGCGCCCAGAAGTGCGGCGGCGTCCAGAGGAACACGATGAGGAAGAGCCAGAGCGCGGGGAGCGCGAGGCTCCCGGTCACGGCGGCGAACCCGACGAGCGGCGGAACCGCGCCGGCGGCGCCTCCGATGACGATGTTCTGCGGTGTCGAGCGCTTGAGCCACCGGGTGTAGACGATGACGTAGAAGGCGTTCCCCACGAGTGCGAGAAGCGCGGTCAGCACGTTCACCCGTGACGCGAGGAGCGCGAACGAGAGCGCCGAGAGGAGCAGTCCGAACTCGAGGGCCTGCTCCGGGCTCACTCGGCCGGACGCGACCGGGCGGTTACGGGTCCGGCCGCCCATGAGCCGGTCGATGTCGCGGTCGAGCACGTGGTTCAGCGCAGAGGCGCCGCCGCAGGCGAGACCGAGGCCGATCATCGTCACGACGATCAGATCGAGCGCGGGCGCGCCCTGTGCGCCGACGAACATCCCTGCTGCTCCAGTGAGCAGGAGGAGCGTCATGATCCGCGGCTTGGTCAGCGTCACGTAGTCGCGTGCGGACGCCAGCCGAGGCGGCGCTCCGCGCAGCGCTCCGGCGACCACTGCAAGCGACGCTCCCAGCGCGCCGCCCGCCGCGAGGACGTGCAGCGCGACGCTCCAACCTGCGCTGTCGCTCCAGGCGACGGCGCCTCCGAGCGCGATCGAGAGCAGGAGCAGAAAGACGGCGAGTGCGGCCCTGCGGAAGAGCCGCGGGTACGCGTATCGCGCGACGAGCGCGGTCGCGACGAGGAGCGGGAGCGCGACGAGCGCGAGCCCCCAGTGTGTCGTGCCGAGCTCGAGGACTGCGCTCACGACGACCATGCCGGTCGCGACGGCGGCTGCCACGGCGGTCAGCCGCAGCAGCCAGCCCGGCGCCACTCGCTCAGAGCTCACTGCGGCTCCCCTCGCGCAGCTTCCGCCGCAGGTCGTACAGCGGCCGCGCGCTCGTCACGTAGGGCACCTCGTCGAAGTTGTGCGGAGGCGGTGGCGAGGTCGTGTACCACTCGAGCGTGTCCGCCTGCCACGGGTCGTTGCCCACCCGCGGCCCGTTCCTGCTCTTGAGCACGTTCGCCACGAAGAAGAGGATCGCGAGCCCCATGATCCACGAGCCCACGGTCGAGAGCATGTTGTAGCCCTCCCAGCTCTCGTTCGAGTAGCTGGAGATGCGCCGCGGCATCCCCTCGAGGCCGAGCAGGTGCTGCGGGAAGAACGTGACGTTGAAGCCGATGAAGAGCAGCCAGAACGAGATCTTCCCGAGGCGCTCGTCGAGCATGCGGCCGAACATCTTCGGCCACCAGTAGTGGATGCCGGCGAAGATCGCGAACACGACGCCGCCGAAGAGCGTGTAGTGGAAGTGCGCGACGACGAAGTACGAGTCGTGCAGCTGCCAGTCGATCGGGAATGCGGCCAGATAGATGCCGGTCAGGCCGCCGACCACGAAGATCGAGAGAAATCCCAGCGCGAAGAGCATCGGCGCGTCGAAGGCGAGGTTGCCGCGCCAGAGGGTGGCGAGCCAGTTGAAGATCTTCATCCCTGTCGGGATGGCGATCACCATCGACGCGATCATGAAGTAGGCCTGGAGCGAGATCGGGAGCCCGACCGTGAACATGTGGTGCGCCCACACGAGCATCGAGAAGAACCCGATGGCGACGGTCGAGAAGGCGATCGCCTTGTAGCCGAAGATCGGCTTGCGCGCAAAGACGGGGAGGATCTCCGAGATCATTCCGAACGCGGGCAGGACGATGATGTAGACCTCGGGGTGCCCGAAGAACCAGAACGCGTGCTGGTAGAGCACCGGCGATCCACCTTCCGCGGGGTCGAAGAAGCTCGTCTGGATCTCCAGGCCACCGACCTTCAGGCCGCGGTCGAGCAGGATCATCGTGATCGCGGCCGAGAGCACGGGCAGCACGGCGATGAGGAGCCACGAGTAGACGTAGATCGACCAGACGAAAAGTGGCATGCGCGTCCAGGTCATGCCCCGCGTGCGCAGGTTGTGGATCGTCACGACGAAGTTGATCGCCCCCGCGAGCGACGACGCGGTGAGGATGTGGAGGGAGAGGATCCACAGGTCCTGGCCGTTCCCGACCGTCTGCGTCGAGAGCGGCGGGTACGACGTCCATCCCGCCTGCGCCGCGCCGCCCTGCGCGAAGAACGAGAGCATGAGCACGGCACCGCCGAAGGCGAAGAGCCAGTAGGAGAGGGCATTCAGGCGCGGGAACGCCATGTCCTGCGCGCCCAGCATCAGCGGGACGAGGTAGTTGCCGAACCCGGCCAGGATCGGAACGCCGACGAGGAAGACCATCGACGTGCCGTGGATCGTGACGAGCTCGTTGTAGCGCTGCGCATCGACCAGGTCGCCGTTGGCCTGCATGAGCTGGAGGCGGATCACCATCCCCATCAGCCCGGCGAGGACGAAGAAGAGGAGCGAGGTCAGGATGTAGAGGATCCCGATCCGCTTGTGGTCGGTCGTCGTGAGCCAGCTCACGACCTTGCCCTGGTAGGCGGGGTGGGTCTCGGTCCTAACCGCCACCGGGTGGGCTCTCCTTCAGGTACGCGTTCAGGGCATCGATCTGCTCCGCCGTCCAGCCCGCACCGACAGCAGGCATGGTCCGACGACCGTTGCGGACGAGGCTCTCGATCGCCTCGGGATCGCGGAGAACCTGCGAGCCGGCGACCGCACGGTAGATGCCGCCCTCACCGCTGAGGCCGTGGCACTTCGCGCACGCGCCGGCCCATGTCTCTTCGCCGAGGGCGATGCTCCGGGACGTCTGCTCCTTCCGGCGCCCGTCCAGCCAGGCGGCGAACTCCGCCTCGGGGAGCACTTCGACCTGGGCGAGCATGTTCGCGTGGCCGACGCCGCAAAGCTCGGCGCACTGGCCCTCGTACGTACCCGGGCGATCGGCCTGGAACCACGTCTGGTTCACGCGGCCCGGGATCGCGTCGAGCTTGCCGCCGAGGGCGGGGATCCACCAGGAGTGGATGACGTCGGCGTCGGGAGCGCTCACCGTCAGCCGGACCGGAACTCCCGCGGGCGCACGCATCATGTCGATCGCGATGACGCCGTTCGGGTACTCGTACTGCCAGTAGTACTGGCGTCCGGTGACGCGGATCTCGAGCTCGCCGCTCGCTCCCGCCTCGGGCACGTTCTTGATTCCCGGCAGCTCGATGAAGACGAACGCGCCGATGACGAACAGCACGGCGACGGGCAACACCGTCCACAGGATCTCGAGCCGCGTCGCCCCGTGAATCTGCGCGCCGTCGTCGAACCGCTGCCGCCGCTGCCGCCGGTACTTCACGACGAAGGCGACCAGCAGCCCCTCGACGAGCACGAAGATCGCGAGGATGAAGGCCGAGACGAACAGGTAGCTGTCGCGGATCCCCTCGGCGTTGGGCGACTCGGGTGTGACGGGCGCGAAGCTTCCCTGCGCGAGCGCAGCGGGCGCGGCGAGGACGGCAAGGGTCGAGAGGCCGGCAAGGACGAGGAGCGCGCGCACCGGCTGCCATTCTACGAGGGTGTCCGACGAGGTGCCTACGAGAACCCGCGTCCGGCTGCCCGCCGACGTCACGCGACCCTTCGAGGTCTACGTGAACGGCGTCGGGCAGGAGGAGGGGCGGGACTACGAGGTCGAGGGCCGGACACTCGTCTTCGACCGTGAGCTCCGCTCCGAGGGGAAGCTCGGGTTCTGGCGGTGGACGTCGATCTTCGTCGGCGTCGCCGGCACCTACCGTCAGAACGACTCGGTGGACGTCGCCTACCGCCGCGACGGCAAGCCGGTCGTCGCAGCGAAGCTCCCCCTCGAGCCGCTGTAGCGCGCGAGGCCTCACGGCTAGGGTTCGACGGTGAGCGACGAGAACGGGATCGAGGTCGAGAACCTCGTCCGCGAGTACAAGAAGGGGCCGCGGGCGGTGGACGGGATCGACATCACCGTTGCGCCCGGCGAGATCTACGGGTTCCTCGGGCCGAACGGCGCCGGCAAGTCCACGACCGTCCACGTCCTGACCACGCTCCTGCCGCCCACCTCGGGCACGGCGCGGGTCGGGGGCTTCGACGTCGTGAAGGACGGGCCGAAGGTGCGCTCGGTCATCGGCGTTGCGCTGCAGGAAGCCGCGCTCGACCCGCTGCTCACGGCGCGCGACCATCTCCGGCTGCAGGCGACTCTCCAGAGCGTGCCGAAACATCAGCGGAAGCCACGGGCGGAGGAGCTCCTGCACCGGGTCGGGCTCGCGGACGCGGCCGACCGCAAGGTGCAGGGCTACTCGGGCGGGATGAAGCGCCGGCTCGACCTGGCGCTCGCGCTCGTGCACAGCCCGCGCATCCTCTTCCTCGACGAGCCGACGACCGGCCTCGACCCGCAGAGCCGGACGGCGCTCTGGGAGGAGGTCTCGCTCCTGCGACGCGAGGCGGGTGTCACCGTCTTCCTCACTACGCAGTACCTCGAGGAGGCTGATGTGCTCGCGGACCGGGTCGGGATCATCGACCAGGGGAGGATCGTCGCCGAAGGCACTCCGGCTGCGCTCAAGGCCGAGATCGGGCGTCCCAGCGTCCACGCGATCCCGTGTCGCGAGGAGGACCGCGTCACGATCGCGGCCGTTCTCGCCCAGTACGGCGAACCACTCGAGTCGTCGCGGGACGTGGCAGTGCGGCTCCGCGAGGGGCTCGGTCTCGCCGACATCGTGCGTGCGGTCGACGCGAGGGGAGTCGAGGTGCTCGACCTCGAGCTCCGCGCACCGACGCTCGACGACGTCTTCCTCGCCAAGACCGGCCGCACGCTCGAGGGCGCGGCCGAGGAGGCAGAGTCGGAGCCGGAGGGCGCACCGTGACGCGGCGGCTGGTGACGAGGGCGAGGCAAGCCTCGCCTCCACGCGTGGACCGATGAGCACGTGGCCTCAGGTCGCGGCGATCGCGCAGCGCGCCATCGTGCGCACGGCGCGTCAGCCTGCGAGCTTCATCCCTCCGCTGATCTTCCCCGTCGCGCTGCTGGCCGTGAACGCCGGCGGCCTGCGGGCGTCGACGAGCCTCCCGGGCTTTCCCACGGAGTCGTTCCTCGCGTTCGCGCTCGCCGTCCCGTTCATCCAGGGGGCGCTCTTCTCGACGATGAACGCGGGCACGGATCTCGCCAGGGACATCCAGACCGGCTTCATGAACCGGCTCTCGCTCACGGCGCTCCGGGAGTGGCCGCTCCTCTTCGGACAGCTCGGCGGCGTCGTCGTCCTGGGGATGGTCCAGGTCGTCTTCTACATCGCCGTCGGGCTGACAGCGGGCGTTCGGTTCGAGTCCGGGATCGCAGGGATCGTCGTCCTCCTTCTCTACGGGGCGCTCATCGCGCTGTCGTTCGGCGCGCTCGGCGCGTGGCTCGCGTACAGGACGGGCTCGGGGGAGACGATCCAGGGGCTCTTCCCCGTGCTCTTCGTGTTCCTCTTCATCTCCTCGATGAACGCGCCGCGGAACCTCATCGGGGTCGACTGGTTCCGGATCGCCGCGACGCTGAATCCGGTCTCGTACATGATCGAGGCGGTTCGCAGCCTGATCATCACCGGCTGGGACTGGCAGGCGCTCGGACTCGGCTTCGGCTTCGTGATCGTCCTCGGGCTCCTCTTCCTCGCACTCGCTGCGCGCGCCCAGCGCGAGAGGCTGACGAGGACGTGAGGACCTGGAACGTCATCTCGGGGGTCGCGTGGCGCACGCTCAAGAACGCGCTCACGAACCCCCAGATCCTGCTCCCCACGATGCTCTTCCCGCTCTTCTTCTTCGTCGCGTTCGCGGGCGGCCTCTCCCAGGTGGCGAAGGTCCCGGGCTTCGACTTCCCCCCCGGGTACACGGCCTTCCAGTTCGTGTTCGTGTTGCTGCAGTCGGCCGCGTTCGGTGGCGTCTTCACCGGCTTCGGGTTGGCTCGGGACTTCGAGGGCGGCTTCGCGAAGCGGTTGCTGCTCGCCGCGCCGCATCGGAGCGGGATCGTGATCGGATATGCGCTCGCGGCTCTCGTGCGCTGGGCGATCGTCGCTGTGCTGCTGACCGGCATCGCCTTCGCGGTCGGCATGAACATCGGCGGCGGCGTGGTCGACCTCTTCGGCCTCTACGTGCTCGCGCTCCTCGTCAACTTCTGCGGCTTCTTCTGGGCGGGCGGCATCGCGATGCGCTTTCGGACGATCCAGGCGGCGCCGCTCATGCAGATGCCGGTGTTCCTGATCCTCTTCTTCGCCCCCGTGTACGTCCCGCTCAGCCTGCTCGACGGGTGGCTCGAGGCCGTCGCCTCCGTGAACCCGACGACATACCTGCTCGAGACCGGCCGCGGCTTCGTCGCCGGCGACGCGCCGCACGTCGTCGGTGCTTTCGCGCTTGCGCTCGGCATGGGCGTCCTGTTCTGGACGTGGGCGTTCTCGGGCCTTCGGAGCGCCGAAGCCGCGGGCGGCTGAGCTCTCCGGGCGCGACGTCTTCGTACGGGATCAGCTCCGAGAGCGTGTCCGCGATGCGCTCGAGGAGCGCGTCGAGGCTTTGCTCGGACAGCACGTCGTGGAAGATCTCGGCCAGCCGGCGGTACGGCTCGGCGGCGCCGGCCGAGACGACGCTCATCTGGGGCCGCAGGGGTCGGCTGGGTGGTTCGTGGGCAGGGTCGGACCTGGAGTAGACCGCTCACTCGAGTCACCGGACGCGGCTTCGGGCCGCTCGAGGATTCCTCTGCGAAGATCCCCCGGTCATGGAGGCTTCCCCCGACGCACGTCGCGCGCTGCTCGGGCGCTTGATCGACCACGCGCCGCAGTTCCCGCCTGCCGCGCTCGAGCTCTCTGCCGCCGTCGCCGAGGACGAGCGCGCCCGGGAGAGTCGGCACGCGTTCGTTCTGGCGCGGTACGTCTGCCCGGCCTCGCGGCTCGCAGAGCTCCCCGAGGTCGGGCGCGGCGTCAGCGTCGTCCTGGACGCGCCGTTCTCGCCCGAGTCTCGCGTGGAAGCCGTGGAGACACCGTTCCGGGACGACCTCGACGGGCTCCGCGAGCTCGCCGAAGAGGCATACGTCGAGGTGCCGCTCGGCGATTCTGCCCCAGGGACACTCGACCGGCTCGCCTCGCTCGGTCTGCACGCGAAGGTGCGGTGCGGGGGAGCGTCGGTTCCTTCGGTCGCCGAGCTCGGGGGCTTCGTTCGGGCGTGTCGGGAGCGACAGCTTGCGTTCAAGGCAACCGCCGGCCTCCATCACGCCGTCCGCCGGAACGGCGAGCACGGTCTCCTCAACCTCCTCGCCGCAACGGCCTTCGGCGAGGAGGAGCGCGCACTCGAGGAGGACGACGCGTCCGCGTTCGCGCTCGACGCCGAGTCGTTCTCCTGGCGCGATCGTTCGCTCGGTGCGGGCGAGCTGCTCCGCGTCCGGCGCGGCGGGCTCCACACGGTCGGGAGCTGCAGCTTCTTCGAGCCGGTCGACGAGCTCGTGGCCCTGGGGATGCTGCCGCGATGAAGGGCGCTGTCGGCTTCGGGGTCTTCTCGACCGAGCGAACTGCGCCGCGCATCGGGTTCCGGGTCGGCGACGGGATCCTCGACCTGGCCTCCCGCGGGCTCGGTGAGGTCTTCGCCGCGCCGAGCCTCGATGCGTTCCTCGCGCTCGGTCGGACGGCGTGGGAGGACGCGCTGGAGCGGATCGACGTGCTCGTCACGGCGGGCGCGGACGTCGTGCTCCTCGAGGAGGCAAGGACGCACCTGCCGTTCACCGTCGGCGACTACGTCGACTTCTATTCGTCGATCGAGCACGCGACGAACCTCGGGCGGCTGTTCAGGCCCGATGCGGAGCCGCTCCTCCCGAACTGGCGGCACCTGCCGGTCGGGTACCACGGTCGTGCGGGGACGATCGTCGTCAGCGGGACGCCGATCGTCCGCCCGTGCGGCCAGACCCGCACCCTCGGCGAGGAGACGCCCGGCTTCGGCCCGTCGCGGAGGCTCGACATCGAGCTGGAGCTCGGCTTCGTCGTCGGTGTGGGCTCGGAGCACGGCTCGCCGGTCGCGTGCTCGGCCTTCCGCGACCACGTCTTCGGCGTCGCCCTCGTGAACGACTGGAGCGCACGGGACATCCAGGCCTGGGAGTACCAACCGCTCGGCCCCTTCCTCGGGAAGTCGTTCGCGACGTCGATCTCGGCCTGGGTGACGCCGCTTGCGCTCCTGCAGGACCGGTTCGTGCCCGCGCCGCACCAGGAGCCGGCGCCGCTCCCGTACTTGCGGGCCGACGGCGAGTGGGCTCTCGACGTCGAGCTCGAGGTCGAGCTCTCGGGCAACGTGATCTCGCGGACGAATGCGCGCGGCCTCTACTGGGCGATGCCGCAGCAGCTTGCCCACGCCACCGTGAACGGTGCCTCGCTCCGCACGGGGGACCTGTTCGCATCGGGGACGATCTCCGGTCCGGACCGGGGGAGCGAGGGCTCGCTCATCGAGCTGACTTGGAACGGCGCGCACCCCATCGGGCTCGGGGACGGGAGCACGAGAACCTTCCTCGAGGACGGGGACGAGGTGGTTCTTCGCGGTCGTGCGGGCGACGTTCAGCTCGGCGAGGTGCGCGGCACCGTGCTGCCGGCCCACTGCTGACGGGCCCTCGTCAAGCTGGTGGGAACATGCCTGCGCGGTAGACGCGTCCTTCGAGCGTCCGGCCGAGGACGCTCTCGAGCCAGGCGGACACCTCGATGAGTGCGGCGAGCTCGATCCCTGTCTCGACGCCCTCTTCAGCGAGGAGGTACACGAGGTCCTCCGTGGCGATGTTGCCGGTGGCCCGGGGCGCGAACGGGCAGCCGCCGAGACCGCCGACCGATGAGTCGAGCACGGTCGCGCCGGCGTCCAGGGCGGCGAGTGCGTTCGCGTACCCGGTGCTTCGAGTGTCGTGGAAGTGCCCGCCGACCGGCACGCCGAGCTCGAGCGTGCGCCCGACTAGGCGGCGGACGGCTGACGGAGCCGCGACGCCGACCGTGTCCGCGAGCAGGAGCGTGTCCGGTGCGGTCGCGGCCACGGCTCGGGCGAGGTCGACGACGTGCTCTTCGTCGACCCGTCCCTCGAACGGGCACCCGAAGGCCACGCTGATCGTGACCGCCGAGCGAATACCGTCCTCGCGGGCGCGCTCCACGATCCGAGCGGCCGCGGCAAGCGACTCCTCCACCGCGGCGCCCTGGTTTCGGCGGTTGAACGACTCCGTCGCGCCGAACGCGAACCGGACCTCGTCGAGCCCGCAGGCGACGAGCCGCTCGTACCCCCGCTCGTTGAGCGCAAGACCTGCGTAGGTGGCGTCCTCGACCCTGCGAACCGTCGATGCCACCTCTTCCGCACCGGCCATCTGTGGAACGCGGCGAGGGTCGACGAAGCTCGCGACCTCGACGTCACGAACGCCGGCTGCGACGAGGCGCTCGACGAGCTCGGCGCGGACAGTGGGGGTGAGCACGTCCGCCTCGTTCTGGAGCCCGTCGCGAGGGCCGACCTCGCACACCCTGACGCTCGGACGCGTCGCCACGGTGCCACCCTACAAGCCACGCGAAGCGTCTCGGCTCCACGCACGACGACGGTGGTACGCTGGAAGCGTGCCTGGAAGGATCGTCGTGGGGATCGACGGATCGCCCGCGTCGAGGGTCGCGCTGCAGTGGGCCGCGGAGGAGGCGCAACTGCGGGACGCGCAGCTCGTCGCCGTCCACGCGTGGGTGTTCGTGCCCCCGGCGCCCATGGCCGAGCCGGGGATGGTGTCGATGCCGCCCATCGACTATGCCGGGACGCTCGACGCCGAGCGCAACGCCGTCGAGGCGGAGCTCGACTCGATGTTCGACGAGGCGTTCCCCGGTGGGCCTCCGCTCGCGATCGAGCGCCGGATCGTCGAGGGGGACGCCGGCGATGCGCTGGATGCGGAGGCGCGAGTGGCCGACCTGGTCGTGGTTGGCTCGAGGGGGCGATCCGGGCTCAAGGCGGCGCTCCTCGGCTCGGTCAGCAAGCACGTGCTCGCCCGGGCTGCGTGCCCGGTGGTCGTCGTCAAGGCGCCGGAGGAGTAGCCTCGGGCGCCGGCCGTTCGCTCGACTCTCGACTCACGCTGCTTTCCCAGTAGGCGCGAGGCTGGCCTCGCCCTCGGTGGGCGAAGGCGACCGGCGATCCCTCTACGCCAGCTCGCTCGTCCTCGTGGCCAGCTCCCGGTCGCGGTCGGTGATCCCGCCGGCCGAGTGCGTCCACCAGCGAACGGTCACCCGGTCGTAGTGGATCGCGATGTCCGGGTGGTGGTTCTCGGCCTCCGCCAGCTCGCCGAGGCGGTTCACGAACGCAAGGGCCTCGGGGAACCCCGAGAGCGAGAAGGTGCGCTCGAGAGCGCCGCCGGCCTCGACCCACTGATCCGTAGCGTCCACGAGCGCAGTATCTACGATCGATCACGGCTGATGTCGGTCTCCACCGAGAATCCCGCTCCACCACTCCTCTCCTCACCGGGCTCGAGCCGCCCGGTGCAGGAGGTCGTGGTCACCCTCGCCTTCGCACCGGTCGCCAACATCCTCGTGCGGGCGCTCCAGCCGACGCGCGTCTCGCCCCCGGCCGTCGTGGTCGCGCACGGTCTCGTCGGCCTCACCGCAGCGATCATCATCGGCCTAGAGGCACTCGTCCTCGCCGCCATTCTCCTGCAGGTGCGCACGCTGCTCGACAACGTGGACGGGCGCCTGGCACGGGTGACCGGCCGCGTGACCCTGACCGGCCGCTATCTCGACACGGTCGTCGACTTCCTCGTGAACGCCGCGCTGTTCGCTGTCCTCGGATGGGTGACCGGGGAGCCGTTGCTGGCGCTCGCGGGCTTCGTCGCGCTCGCCCTCGTCCTGACCGTGGATTTCAATGTGTCGCAGCTCTACGCCGAGGCCCACGCGCGCGCGGTCGAGGCGCCGGCTCCGACCGGAGGCGTCGCCGAGCGGGCGCTCGGCGGCGTCTACCACGCGGTCTTCGCTCCCCAGGACCGGCTTGCGCGCACGGTCGTGACCAGGCGCCTCGACCGCGTTCTCGAAGGCGAGAGCGACCCGATGCGCATCCGCGACGCGATGCTCGCGTACCACGACCGCGCTACCGTGTCGATCCTCGCGAACCTCGGCCTTTCGACGCAGCTCGTCGTCCTGGGAGCCTGCCTCGTGCTCGATGCTCCCGCCGTCTACCTCTGGCTCACCCTCGGCTCGCTCGCCCTCCTGCCCGTACTCCAGCTTCGCAGGGAGCGCATGGCGCGGCGGGCTCTGGCAACGTGAGCGGCGGAGCGCTCGTCACCGGGCTGCCGCCGGCATCGGGCGACGAATAGCGATCGCACTCGCCCGCGAGGGATTCGACGTCGCTGTCCACTACCGGAGCTCTGCGACGGAGGCGGAGTCGACAAGAGCCGAAATCGAGAGGCTCGGCGTTCGGGCGATCGCGCTCCAGGCGGATCTCACCGACCGGGACGCGGCGGAGGCGCTCGTGCGGACGCTCACCCAAGCCCTGACGGCCGCCCGAACCTCGTGGCGTATGCGATCGCGAAGACGGGGGTCGAGCTCCTGACCAAGGCGATCGCCCGCGCCGAGGCGGCGAACGGCATCACGGCGAACGTGGTCGCTCCAGGGGGATCGAGAACTCTACGACCAAGCCGCTCGCGGAGACTCCGATGCGGCGTGAGGGCCACATCGACGAGGTTGCCGCCGCCGTTCGCTACTTCGTCTCGCCCGACGTGGAGTACGTCACCGGCCAGGTGCTCGAGGTCGCGGGCGGCTGGAACGTCTGACGGCTGTCGCCGCCCCAGCTCCAGCCTCTCCTCGCGCGCTCGGCACGGGCGGTGGGCCGAGTCGCGAAGTCGCTGAATAGGGGAGGTGCCTGCTCGGGGGATGCCCGGGTCAGGCCGCGACGAACCGATGCGGCCGGCCCCCACACCCAAGTTACAAGTTGTGACGAGGTCGCTCCTGCGCGCTGGAAGACGGCTTGCCGATCGCACTTCCGTCGGGCCGCGTTGCACATTCACCCAAGTTACAACTTGTAACTTGGGTGCCTTTCTGGACATGCCTCGGGCCGCCGCCGCAGTGGTGACAGGTTCCGTGACCTGGCTCAGGCGGCGCCGCGGAGCGTGAGCCGCTGGCCATTCATGGATGCGGCTTCGTCCGAGCAGAGGTAGGCGATCGCTTCGGCGATCTGCTCGGCAGGCGTGAAGGTCGAAAAGTCCTTGTCGGGGCTCTCGGCGCGCATCGCGGGCGTCACGATCGCGCCGACCACCACGATGTTCGCGGTGGCCCCCGTCCCCCTGAACCGGTCGGCGAGTGCGAGCGTCCAGGTCTCCGCCGCAGCCTTGGCCGCGGCGTACGCCGCGTTCGTGTGCGTCGGCGCCTGGGCCTGACCGGTCGAGACGATGACGAAGCGCCCGTGCCCGCTCGAGAGCAGATGCGTCGCAAAGGCACGCGTGACGTTCTGCGTCGTCCTGACGAGCAGGTCGTGCAGCAGCTCCCAGTCCTCCTGCGGCGACGCCTCGATCGCCGTGCCTCCGCGCCAGCCTCCGACGAGGTGGATCAGTGCGTCCACACCGCCGTCGCGCGTCACGAGCTCGTCTGCCCAGGCGGTCGTCGCACTCTGGTCGAGGAGATCGACGACGTCCGCTCGCGCCGTCCCTCCGATCTCGTCGACGAGGGCGTCGAGTGGCGCTCGGTCGCGCCCGCAGAGGCAGAGATGGGATCCCGTCGGCGCGAGCCGCCTCGCGACCACCGGCCCCAGGCTCCCGCCAGCGCCCGTGACCGCCACCACGCGCCCCTCGAGCGCTCGAGCCTTCACCGTTCCCACGCTAGCAGCGTCCCGAAGGCTCTCGACTCGGGCTGCGTCGTCCAGTACCTTCGAACGCGTGGCCGAGCAGACGTACGTCGAGTTGCAGGAGACCCTGCGCACGTTCTGGCCCCAGGTGACGCTGCGCTCGATCGGCGACATCGAGCGAACGGTGGTCGTCGTCCACTCGCTCCCGCCTGAGATCCCGGACACGCTTGCACCCGTCTTCCCGGCCTATGAGGAGCGCTTCCTCTGCCTCGTCCTGAGCCTGCTCCGCGCTCCGCGCTCACGCGTGGTGTATGTGACCTCGCAGCCGATCCATCCACGGGTTCTCGACTACTTCTTCGGCCTGGTTCCGGAGCTCGACACGCCGGAGGCGCGCAGCCGCTTCGCCTCGGTGTCGCTCGTCGACGGTCGCAACGAGCCGCTCACGAAGAAGCTGCTCGCGCGGCCCGGTGCGGTCAGGCGGATCAAGTCGCTCATCGGCGACCCGGAGTTCGCGATCATCATCCCCTTCGCGATGACCGAGCACGAGGTCGAGCTCGCCGTTCGTCTCGGCGTGCCGATCTACGGTTGTGATCCCGCCCTGCGCTGGCTCGGGACGAAGACCGGAAGCCGTGCCGTGTTCGCCGACGAGGACGTCCCACACCCGGTCGGTCTCGAGATCGACGGGGAGCGCGATCTGGCCGGCGCCTTCCGCGAGCTGCGGTCTCGTCGCCCGGGCGCGCGTGGAGCCGTGCTGAAGCTCGACAGGGGCGTGAGCGGGCTCGGGAACGCGCTCGTGGATCTCGCCGCTGGTGACAGCGACATCCGGGGCGCGCTCGAGCTCGAGGACCCCGACGCGACCTTCGAGGAGTACATGGCCGCTCTCGACGAGCAGGGCGGCATCGTCGAGGAGCGCATCGAGGGAGACGACTTCCGGAGCCCGAGCGTCCAGCTTCGGATCAGCCCGGCCGGCCAGGTGGACGTCATGTCCACGCACGACCAGATCCTCGGCGGACCGCACGGGCAGACCTACTTCGGGTGCCACTTCCCGGCCGACGAGGAGTACGCGAGCCGGTTGGCGGTCGAGGGGCTCAAGGTCGGCCGCCGGCTGGCGCGTGAGGGAGTGATCGGCCGCGCCGGTGTCGACTTCGTCGCCGTGAAGATCGACGGGGGGTGGGTGCCGTACGCGCTCGAGATCAACCTGCGCTGCGGTGGGACGACGCACCCCCTCTTCGCGCTCACGACACTCACGGACGGCACCTACGACGCGCTCGCCGGCGAGTGGCGGACACGCCTGGGTGACATCAAGCACTACGCGGCGACCGACCACCTCGACAGCCCCGCGTACCAGTCGCTGACGCCGGACGACCTCCTCGACGTCGTCGCCGAGCGCGATCTCGGCTGGGACACGGCGACCGAGACGGGTGTGGTGCTGCACATGGTGAGCGCGCTCGCGGTCGCCGGGCGGATCGGCCTGACGGCGGTCGGCGACACGCTCGACGAGGCACGGCGCCACTACTACGAGGTCAAGGCCGCGGTGGATGCCGCGGCCGGCTCTCCGTAGCCGCCGAGCGCTCCCGGTACCCTCGCTCGGTGCAGCTCCGCGAGGACATCCGGAACGTCGCGATCGTCGCGCACGTCGATCACGGCAAGACGACGCTCGTGGACGCGATGCTCTGGCAGTCGGGCTCCTTCCGTGCGAACCAGGACGTCGCCGACCGCGTCCTCGACTCGATGGACCTCGAGCGGGAGAAGGGGATCACGATTCTCGCCAAGAACACCGCCGTCCGCCACGGTCGGTTCAAGATCAACATCGTCGATACGCCCGGGCACGCCGACTTCGGCGGTGAGGTCGAGCGAGCGCTCACGATGGTCGACGGCGTGCTCCTTCTCGTGGACGCGAGCGAGGGCCCGCTGCCGCAGACGCGCTTCGTGCTGCGCAAGGCGCTCGAGGCGCGGCTGCCGCTGATCCTCGTCGTGAACAAGGTCGACCGGCCCGACGCGCGCATCGAGGAGGTGGTGAACGAGGTCTACGAGCTCTTCCTCGACCTCGATGCCGACGAGAGCCAGATCGAGTTTCCGATCGTCTACGCGAATGCGAGGTCGGGCCGCGCGGGCCTCGAGCCTGACGAGCTCGCCGACGACCTCCTCCCGCTCTTCGACGCGCTCCTTGCGAGCATCCCCGCTCCGGCGTTCGAGGAGGGGCATCCGCTGCAGGCGCACGTCACGAACCTCGACGCCTCGCCGTACGTCGGCAGGCTCGCGCTCTGCCGCGTCCGCGAGGGAACGATTCGCAACGGCCAGCAGATCGCCTGGTGCCGCGCGGACGGCAGCATCGAGCGGGCGAAGGTGACCGAGCTCTATGTCACCGAGGCGCTCGATCGCGTCGAAGCGGACGAGGCCGGCCCCGGCGAGCTCGTTGCGGTCGCCGGGCTCCCCGAGGTGACGATCGGCGAGACGCTGGCCGATCCGGACGATCCCCGTCCGCTGCCCGTCATCGGCGTCGACGAGCCGAGCCTCGCGATGACGGTTGGCATAAACACCTCGCCGCTCGCCGGGCTGGACGGGAGCCGCCTGACGGCGACCATGATCAAGGCTCGCCTCGACCAGGAGCTCGTCGGCAACGTCTCCGTCCGTGTGCTCCCGACCGAGCGGCCCGACGCGTGGGAGGTGCAGGGGCGGGGTGAGCTGCAGCTCGCCGTCCTCGTCGAGCTCATGCGGCGCGAGGGCTTCGAGCTGACCGTCGGCAAGCCGCAGGTCGTCACCCGCGAGATCGACGGGAAGCTGCACGAGCCGATGGAGCGCCTCGCCATCGACGCGCCCGAGGAGTACGTCGGCGTGATCACGCAACTGCTCGCGCTGCGCAAGGGCCGGCTCGAGCAGCTCGTCAACCACAAGACCGGCTGGGTGCGGATGGAGTACCTGGTGCCTGCACGGGGGCTGATCGGCTTCCGCACCGAGTTCCTGACGGAGACCCGCGGCACCGGCATCCTCCACCACGTCTTCCACGGCTACGAGCTCTGGCACGGCGAGCTCCGCACGCGGCCGACCGGAAGCCTCGTCGCCGACCGGCGCGGGGTGGCGACGTCGTTCGCGCTCCTCAACCTGCAGGAACGCGGCCAGCTCTTCGTGCGCCCGGGTATCGAGGTCTACGAGGGGATGGTCGTCGGCGAGAACGCACGGACCGGCGACCTCGACGTCAACCCGACGAAGGAGCGCAAGCTCTCGAACATGCGCTCGCCGACTGCGGACGAGCTCGTGCGGCTCATCCCGCCCCGCTCCCTCTCGCTCGAGCAGGCGCTCGAGTTCATCGCGAACGACGAGTGCGTCGAGGTGACGCCGACGAACGTGCGGCTGCGGAAGGTGGAGCTCTCCGCGCAGAGGCGGCAGACGGCCGCGTCGCGGAAGGCG
The DNA here is from genome assembly GCA_046484465.1 of Gaiellaceae bacterium. GTDB lineage: Bacteria > Actinomycetota > Thermoleophilia > Gaiellales > Gaiellaceae > GMQP-bins7. The sequence continues at coordinate 2,382 of JAWOIV010000060.1, read as the reverse complement.
CGCGGCCTCGCCCCGGTCTAACCGCGTTCTGACGTCCTGGGTGCGTACGTAGTTCCCGGCAGCCGGGATCCGCGCGCGCCGCGATGCGCCTTCGTGTCCGCCGTCCGAGGATTCGGCAATCGACCAAGGCGACGAGAGGAGACCCCATGGGCGCCGACAGCCTGTTCGTGACCGACAACCGCACCGGCCGCACGTACGAGCTCCCGATCAAGGACGGAGCGATCCGGGCGGCGGAGCTCCGCCAGATCAAGGTGGACGACGACGACTTCGGGCTCATGAGCTACGACCCGGCGTTCCTGAACACGGCCTCGTGCCGGAGCGCGGTCACGTTCATCGACGGCGACGTCGGCATCCTCCGCTATCGCGGCTATCCGATCGAGCAGCTGGCGGAGGAAAGCACGTATCTCGAGACGGCCTACCTTCTCCTCTTCGGCGAGCTCCCCGGTGCAGACGAGCTCGACGACTGGGTGCACGAGATCACGATTCACACGTTCGTCCACGAGAACATGAAGCGGCTCATGGAGGCGTTCCGCTACGACGCCCACCCCATGGGCATGTTCGTCTCGTCGGTGGCCGCCCTCTCGACCTTCTATCCCGAGGCGGTGGACGTCGACGACGCCGAGAACCGGCTGCTCCAGGCGAAGCGCCTGATCGCCAAGGTGCCGACGCTCGCGGCCTGGGCCTACCGCCACTCCCGCGGGCTTCCGCACGTGTACCCGGACAACGAGCTCGGGTTCACGGGGAACTTCCTGTCGATGATGTTCCGCATGGCCGAGTCGCGGTACGCGGCCGACCCGGTGCTCGAGCGCGCGCTCGAGGTGCTGTTCATCCTCCACGCCGATCACGAGCAGAACTGCTCCGCGAACGCGATGCGCGCCATCGGCTCGAGCAGGGTGGATCCCTACAGCGCCATGGCCGGAGCCGCTGCCGCCCTCTACGGTCCGCTGCACGGCGGCGCCAACGAGGCCGTGCTCCGGATGCTCGCCGAGATCGGCGACGTGAAGCACGTCCCGGCGTACGTCGAGCGGGTCAAGACGGGCGACTTCCGCCTCATGGGCTTCGGTCACCGCGTCTACAAGAACTACGACCCGCGGGCCAGGATCATCAAGGAGACCGCCGACTCCGTGTTCGAGGTCACGGGCCGCAACCCGCTTCTCGACATCGCTCTCGAGCTGGAGAAGATCGCGCTCGAGGACGAGTACTTCGTCTCGCGGAAGCTCTACCCGAACGTCGACTTCTACTCGGGGCTCATCTACCAGGCGCTCGAGCTGCCGACCGCGATGTTCCCGGTGATGTTCGCGATCCCGCGGACGGCCGGCTGGCTCGCGCAGTGGCTCGAGGGCGTCGTCGACCCGGAGCAGAAGATCGCGCGTCCACGCCAGGTCTTCGTCGGCGAGGACGAGCGGGACTACGTCGCGATCGAGAGCCGCTCGCCGGGCGAGCTCGTCGCGGTCTGAAGCGACGCGGTGACGACGGGCCCGCGGTCGCGGGCCCGTCGTCTCGCCCCGCGCACCTGCCTTCTCGTTCGCGACGATCCGGCGGGGGCAAGAGACCGCTCTCTCGGTTTGTCACGAGGGACGCACAAGTAGAAAACACCGATGGCCACGCCCCGAGAGGGGGTTACCGTCGGACTTGCTCAGAGGGAGGGAACTGAGCAGTTTCTACGGCGGTGGAGGTCGCGGGATGTCTCTGCGGAGTGCACCGGCCAGGAGGCGGCGGTGACGTCGCCCGTTCGGCGCATCCCCCTTCCCCGACCGACCCTGGAGGGGAGTGATCGACACCTGAACGAGACCCACTGTGTATGGCATCGAGGCGCGTTCGGCCAGGGGACTGGAAAGTCTCTTTCCTGGTCCGGGCCAGACGCGCACCAAGGAGATGAGTAACCATGAAAAGCAGAGTCGCGCTAGCGATGCTGCTCGTCTTCGGCATCACGCTCATTGGGCCCGGCCCCGCGAGCGCGGTTCCGGAGACCGAAATCGACATCGACAAGACCGTCACCGCTAAGTACTACAAACCCGGCGACACGATCACGTTCAAGTACGTCGTCACCGGGAACGATCAGTTCGACGGCATCGTGGTCAGCGACGACAAGTGCTCGCCGGTGACCCCCGTGCTGGACGGCGACGGTTACAACGTCGGGGACCTCTACGGGACGAAAGGCGTCTTCAACGGTCTCGCCGGCGACGCATGGGAGTACACGTGCCAGGCGACCGCACCCGCCGACCCGGGCGCGGGAGCCAAGCGTACGAACATCGCCACCGTGAGCGGAACGAGCGCGGGTCTGCCGTTCACCGACACGGACTCGCTCACGCTCCAGTCCGCGGTCCTGCGCAAGCTGGTCGCGCTCTATCTGAGGTTCCCGCCTGACGTGATCCTCGCTCC
>JAWOIV010000151.1:0-5652 GCA_046484465.1 Gaiellaceae bacterium | reverse complement strand
GCGCGAGCAGTCCCTCCGTGCGTTGCCGCGCCCGCTCGAGCTCGGCCGCGGGCGAAGCGAGGCCCGAGGCGACGCTCATGCGGAGACGTCTCCGCTCGACGAGCGAGCGTTCCATGCGGCGGAGACGAGGCTCCCGGCGTCCCCGCGCGCCGCACGCGCCGCGTGCTCGATGCCGGCCACGACGGCAGCATAGGTCGTCCCGGCCGACCGACGGCGCCCGGCACGTCGATCGAACGCTCCGCCACCGTCCAGACCTTGTGCGTCCACACGAACCTACGGAGTTGCCCGGACACGCTCGACCCCCCGCCTCGGCGGATGACGACGTCGATAGTACGGATGCCTCGAAGACAGAACACGGCGACGCCGGCCCGCCGCAGCGCCCCCTCTCCTCCTCCTCCTCCTTACTGGACGAGCTGGAGGAGCTTGAACATCGGCAGGTACATCGCGATGACGATGACGCCGACGATGACGCCGACGCCCACCATCATGAGCGGCTCGATGATCGACGTGAGCGAGTTGATCGAGGTGTCGACCTCGTCCTCGTAGAAGTCCGCGATCTTGTCCAGCATCGCCTCGAGCTCGCCCGTCTCCTCGCCCACCTTCACCATCTGGGCGACGAGCGGCGGGAACACCGGGTTCTCGATCAGCGGCTGGGCGATCGGGACGCCCTGGTGAACCTTGATGCGGACGTCGTCGAGGGCGGACTCGATCACCCAGTTCCCGGAGGTCTGCCCCGAGATCTCGAGCGCCTTGATGATGTCGACACCGGCCGCGACGAGCGTGGCGAGCGTGCGCGAGAACCGCGCCATCGTGACCTTGAGGACGACCTTGCCGATCCCGGCAGGGATCTGGAGCTTGAAGCGATCCCACGCCTGGCGGCCGGGCTCCGTCTTCTTCCAGCGGCGGAAGCCGTAGATGCCGGCGCCGATCGCGGGGAAGATGATGAACCAGTAGCCGCGCATGATGTCGGACGCGACGACGACGACCTTCGTGAGGAACGGCAGCTCGCCGCCGAGATCGGCGAAGACGTTCTGGAAGACCGGCACGAGGAAGAGGAGCATCCCGGCCAGCACGAGGAACGCGAAGCCGAGCACGACCATCGGGTAGATCATCGCGCCCTTCACGCGACGCTTGATCTTCATCTCCTTCTCGATCTGGACGGCCGCCCGGTCGAGCACCGTGTCGAGGATTCCCGCCGCCTCGCCGGCCTCGACCATCGCGATGTAGAGGCGGTCGAAGACGTGCGGATGCTTCCCCATCGCCTGGGAGAGGAGCAGCCCGCTCTCGACGTCCGAGCGCACCTCGCGGATCACGTCGGCGAGCGCGTCGTCGTCGGACTGCTGCTCGAGGATGACGAGCGCGGCCACGATGTTGAGGCCGGCGTCGATCATCGTCGCGAACTGGCGCGAGAACACCTGGAGCGACCGCGGCTTGACCTTCTTCTTGCGGCGGGAGCTCCCCTCTGCGGCACCGACCTCTTTCAGCGCGAGCGCGCGGAGCCCACGCTGGCGCAGCTGCTCGCGCGCGGCACCCGCATCGGGCGCCGTGATCTCGCCGATCGACTCGACGCCGCGGGCGTCGATCGCGCTGTATTCGTATGCGGACATGTGCTCGGCCTATCGGCAGTCGCTCAGGTCGTCTTGAGATGCGACCGGGCCGGTCGCATGGCTACGGACCGGGCTCCGGCGAAGGCCCGGGCTGCTTCTCGGATCCGGCAGGCGCGCTTCCCGAGGAGGACCCGCTGCCGACGGAGACGAGCACGATCCGGTAGCGCGCTCCTGTTGCCGTGTTCTCGAGGACGACCGGCTTCCCGACCTGGAGCTTGATCGTCTTCGATCCGTTCGCGTACTCACCGCCCGCGATGCCGATCGTCACGGACTTCGTCTTCGGCTGCTCGGAGATGAGCACGAAGACCGGGTCGTCCGCGGGGAACATCGAGCCGGTCTCGAGTGGTTGCCGGGAGCCGTTGACGGCGATCACCGTGACGGCGGCGCCCTGCTTCCCGTCGACCCTGAATCCCGTCGTGGGCGGCTGCTGAGCGGGCGTCTTCGCGCCCGCGGGCTTCGCGACGGCTGCAGGCGTCTGGCCAGCCACGACGCCGGGGTTGACGACCTGCTGGACGAACGGGTCCTTGCGATCGAAGAACGAGAACGAGCGGATCTCCGCCTGAGCGACCGCCGGGAGCGCGCTCCCTGCGGTGGTCGCCACCGGCGTCCCCGTGCTCGGCACAGGCGCCCCGGGTGCAGCAGCGGTCGCTGCCGGAGCGGGAGCCGCCTCGGGGGAGCCGCCCATCAGCTTCGGAACCTGGATCGCGAGCACGCCGAGGAGCGCCAGCCCGCCGACGGCGACGAAGATCTTCTGCTTGCGCTCGCGCGCCGCTCTGTCGGTGGCCTTGGACATCAGGAAGTGCTCCCGGCGGCAGCCGTTCCGACCGGCTCCGTGTCGTCGCCGGGCGTCACGGGCGCCGCAGGCGGGGTGATGGGACCGTCGTACGCGTACGCGCGCAGCGTGATCGTGCCGTCCAGTTGCGGGAAGCCGCGGGCCTGGGACTCGCGGAGCTCGACGTTCTGAATCGCGAAGAGCCGGCCGCGCGCGGTGATCTCGTCGCCACGAACGGTCACCAGAGCCCGCGTGAGCGTCAGGAACCGCGCGATCTTGAAGTACGCGCCGGTGACTGTGATCGTCACCGGGATCGCGGTCGGGGCCCCAGCCACGGCCACCGCGGTCTCGGGAGTGATGGAGCGCAGGGTGATCCCGCTCTTCGCAGCGAGCGAGGACAGCTCGAGGACGAGCCCGGCCTGATCACGGCTCGCGGGCATCGCCTTCGAGAGCTTGAGGACGTCGGCGATCGAGACCGGTGGCGTCTGCGGCCGAGCGGCGGCGGCCTCTGCGGCGGCGAGCCTCGTCTCGGCCGCTGCGATGTCGTCGCCGAGGGTCACGGCCTCGGCTCTTTTCGGAGACACGACCAGCAGCCATGCCACCACGGCGTACAGGAGCACGACGCCGACGGCGATGCCGACGATCACTCGCGGCGAGAGGGAGCTCAGGCGGGCGCTCACGATCCCACTCCTGTCGGAACGGACGCGACGATCGAGAAGGTGACGACGGCCTTCTGCTTCGGTGCCCGCTTCGCACCCTTCCCCTGCGCCGGCGTCGCCTGCTGCTCGACGCGGTCACTCGCCGTGAGCCGAACGTTCGCGAGGGACGGCACCGCGGAGAGTCGGACAAGCGCCTTCGCCACGGCGTCGTACGAGAACGTGGATCCCTGGATCGTCACACTCTGGTCGGAGTCGGCCGAGGCCGCGCCGCCTGCCGGCGGTGGCACCGCCGACGGTTCGGGGGCATTCGCCGTGATCCCGGTCAGCCACACGTCGTCCGGAAGCACGAGCGAGATGTCCCGTAGCAGCCTGTCGAACGCGATTCGCCCCGAGACTGCCACCTGGAACGCGGCGATCCGGTCCGTGCGCTCCTGCGTGATCGCGGCATGCGCGACGCCCTGACCGGCGCCGACGGGCACGCGCGCAATGGCGGCCTCCACGTTCGCGAGCTCGTCCTGCTTCTCGCTCGCGGTGCTCGAGGCCGAGAGCCAGACCGAGGCCGAAGCCACGGTGACGGCGGCGACCCCGCCGACGGCGAGGAGCAGGGGGAGACGCGAACTGCCTCCGCGCAGCTGCTGGACGTCTCGTGGAAGGAGGTTGACGGCGCGCATCGACTCTCAGTCCTCGATCCCCAGCCCGATTGCGATCGCCAGGGATCCGCTCTGCTCACCGGGCTCGACGTCGCGACCGACCTTGATCCGTCTGAACGGGTCGCCGATCCGGATGGGCACACCCATCAGCCGGCCGAGCTGTTCGGGGAGCCCGCCCATGTGCGCGGTGCCGCCGGTGAGCACGATCTCGCCGATGCCCAGGGCGCCCGGCTGGGCCTGGTAGAACTGGAGCGAGCCCACGAGCTCGCGGGCGAAGGCGCCGAGCGCACCACGTGCCGCCTCGCGCACCTTCGCATCCTGCTCCGGGGTGAGGCCAGCCAGAGGCGCGGCGTCGGCGAACGAGAGCTGGCGCTTGATCGCCTCGACGGCGCTGGGAGCCTGGTCGAGCTCGCGACCGATCGCGACGTTGAGCGACCAGCCGCCCCAGTCGAGCACGCGGGTGAACACGCAATGACGCCCGTTGGAGACGGCGATCGTCGTCCGGTCGTGCCCGACCGAGACGCCGACGAGGGCGCCTCCACCGGGAGGCGTGTCCGTGGGCGCCGAGAGCGAGCGCAGGAGGGCGAACGCCTCGAGGTCGATCCCGACGACCTCGAGGCCGGCCGTCTGACAGGCGAGGAGGTACCGGTCGACCACGTCGCGATATGCGACGACGAGGAGGATGCGCTTGAGCTGTACGCCGTCCTCGCGGAGCTCCTCGTCGAGGATCACGTAGTCGAGCACGGCCTCGTCGAGAGGGATGGGGAGCACTTCCTCCGCCCGGAAGCGGATGGCGTTGTCGAGCTGCTGCTCGTCCTCGATCCCCTCGATCTCGAACACGCGAACACCGATGCGGTTGTTGGAGAGCCCGAGGCGCACGCCCTTCTTCGGGAGCTTGTGCTGGTCGAAGAAGCGCCTGAGCGCATCGGCGAGCGCGAGCGGGTCGCGGATCTCACCGGACACGACAACGCCGGGCTCGAGCGGATCCCGTACGACCTCGACGAGCTCAGGGGCGCCGTTGTTCACCACGCGCGCGGCCGCGATCTGCGAAGCGCCGATCTTCAGGCCAACGAGCTTCTTCCCGCCCTTGCCGTGGCTCGACCTGTCGGCTTTCGGCTTTCGCTCCCGCTTGGGCCTATCGCTCCGACGCGTCTTCTCTGCCTTCCCGACGTCCTTCTGTTCGGCGGTCGGCGCCGTCTCGGCGTCCCTGGCCCGCGCTGTGGCTGCTTTCTCCGCTTTCTTCGCCTGGCCGGCTGTGAGCTTCTCTGCCTCCTTCACCGCGCGCTCGGCCTCCTTGGCCTGGGCTGCGGCGAGCTTCGCGGCCTCCTTGGCCGCGCGCTCGTCGTCCTTCGCCTTCTGCTTCACCTCCTTCTCCGCCTGCTTCGCTCGGGCCGCGGCGCGCTTCTCGGCGTCCTTCGTCTCCTGCGCCGCTTCCCTCGCCTCGGCCACGGCAGCCTTCTCCGCCTGCTTCGCTCGGGCGGCGGCGAGCTTCTCCGCTTCCCTGGCTGCCTGCTCGGCCTCCTTCGCCTGGATCGCGGCGAGCTTCTCGGCCTCCTTGGCCTGGATCGCGGCGAGCTTCTCGGCCTCCGTCGCCTGGATCGCGGCGAGCTTCGCGGCCTCCTTGGAAGCCTGCTCTGCCTCCTTCGCCCGTGTCTTGGCGGCCCGGTCCTGCTCACGCCGCTCGCGCCGGGAGAGCTGCTCCGTCTCAGGCTTCTGATCGCCGCCCGCTGAGCGGCGGCCGAAGCGACGACGCTCGCGCGTCTCCTCCTCGGGGTAGAGAGCGAGGTATGCCGCCCGAGGGTCGAGGTCGACGGTCTCGGGCTCCTGCACGGCCCCGTTCGGCTGTGCCGTGACGTCGGCGAGCGCACCGGCTTGCTGCCCAGCAGTCGCGACGGGCGGCGCCTCGTCGACCGACTCGGGGAGGCCGCCGTTGACGGCAGGGGGGTCGGCCGCCTGCCGGTAGG